>CAYROQ010000004.1:0-60515 GCA_964425955.1 uncultured Sideroxydans sp. | reverse complement strand
GACCCTCCCCCTGCATGGGGGAGGGAATGTGTTTGACACATTGAAAGCGCAAGCGGCAGGCAATCTGCTGTGCCGCGAATTGACGGTGTTGCCTCCGAACGAACTCACTCCGGGTGTTTACCGCCAGCGTGTGAAGAAACTGGCTGGGGAGAATGTCTGGAAATATGAAGAGTTTGACATGAAGGCGTTGCGCAAGATGGGCGCGGGTGCGTTCGTGGCAGTGGCACAGGGCAGCGACCCGGAAGACGCGGCCATTGTGCACCTCTCCTACAAACATCCAAAGGCCAAACAGACGGTGGCGCTGGTCGGCAAGGGCATCTGCTTCGATACCGGTGGGCACAATCTCAAGCCCTCGCGCTACATGCACAACATGCACGAGGACATGAACGGATCCGCCGTCGCGCTTGGAATTCTGCTTGCAGCGACACAACAGAAACTGGCGGTGAACATCGACTGCTGGTTGGCGCTGGCGCAGAACCATATCAGTCCGAAAGCCTATAAGCAGAACGACATCGTCAAGGCGCTCAACGGCACCATGATCGAGATCATGCACACCGAGGCTGAAGGCCGCATGGTGCTGGCCGATACGCTCACGCTGGCTTCGCGCGCCAAACCCAACCTGATGATCGACTTCGCCACGCTCACCGGCAGCATGGCGATGGCGTTGGGTGCGCGTTATTCAGGGGTGCTGGGCAATCGCGATGCGTTATTGCAGCGCGCGGTCAGCATCGGCAAGCAAAGCGGTGAACGCCTCTGTGCCTTCCCGCTGGACGAAGATTACGAAGCCGCGCTGGATTCAAAAGTGGCCGATATCAAACAATGCACGCTCGACGGTGAGGCCGACCACATTCTCGCCACGCGCTTCCTTAAACGTTTCGTCGAGCACGATGTGCCTTGGTTGCATGTGGATCTTTCATCCAGCCGTTGTGAAGGCGGATTGGGCAGTGTGGCCACCGAAGTGACTGGATTTGGAGTCGGGTGGGGTTTGAAAATGATCTCTTCCTGAGAAATTATTGGCGCGACTCCACTGTGAGTGGTATTTCTTTTGTTGCGTTGTAAGTAAAAGTTTTGCTAGCATCCAACTGCCGCACTGCTATATAAAATCGTAGGTATATCTGGGTCAATTGGTAAGCCGTTAAATTCAATTAGGAGCCATTCAATGAATCAACAATCGGGTTTTATGCGCTGGACAAGTCGTTTCTTGATGATATGCATGATGAGCCTCGTCGTTCCGGCATCTTCTTTTGCAAGCATGATTTCGACGGAGGATGCAACGAATCATGCGCTGGCGGATCAGGGGCGCGCAAAGATCATGGCGCTGATCCAGCGTGATGACATCAGCAAGCAATTGCAATCTAAGGGTGTGACTGCGGAGCAGGCTATGGCACGTGTCAATTCACTGACAGACGACGAAGCACTTCAGGTCTCTGCGAAATTGGATCAACTCCCGGCCGGCGGTGAAGTGCTGAGCCTGTTGTTCACGATATTCATCGTGTTGTTGGTGACCGATATTCTTGGCTTCACCAAAGTGTTCCCGTTCACACGCACGATCAATCGTTAATTTGACCGTGTTTAAGTTTGGCGCTCACCTTTGGGTGGGCGCTTTTCTTTTGGTGCTGGGCGGTTGTGCGACCACACCGCAAACCCGTGTTTTTCTCGAAACGCCACCGCCGTTTTCAAGGCACATCAAGTTGCACGAGGTGCCTTTCTTTGCCCAGGATGAATATCAATGCGGGCCGGCAACCCTAGCGATGGCGCTGCATTCGGCAGGTCAGCAGATCTCACCGGAGCAATTGAGAGCCGAAGTCTATCTACCGGGAAGGCAGGGAAGCCTGCAAATCGAGATGCTCGCAAGCCCGCGCAGGCACGGCATCGTAAGTTATCAATTGGCGCCCAGATTAGACGATTTGTTGTCCGAGGTCGCAGCCGGTACACCGGTCATCGTGTTACAAAACCTGGGCTTGAGCTGGTTTCCGGTTTGGCACTATGCACTGGTTATCGGCTACGATCTTGATCGTGAAGAGATCATCCTGCGATCCGGTCGTGAGCAAAGACAAGTGTTACCCCTGAGTACATTCGAACGCACTTGGGCGAGAGGCGAACACTGGGCGATGGTCGTTATGCCCAACGGAACGATTCCGTTAAGTGCAGAGGAACAGGCTTTTGTGTCGGCAGTGAGTGCGCTCGAAAAGAGCGGTCACGACGCGCAGGCGCGGAACAGTTATGCAGCCGTGTTGCAACGGTGGCCGACCAATTTAAAAGCACAAATGGGATTGGGAAACACGGCCTATCACCTGAAGGACTTCGTGCAAGCAGAAAGCGTTTTCAGACAAGCCCTTAAAGCGCACCCGGAATCGGTCGCTGTCCTGAATAATCTGGCACAGGTCTTGGCAGACTTGGGGCGGGATGATGAAGCCCTGATGTTGGCGCGTCGAGCGGTCGATTTGGGCGGGCCATTGAATGATGCGGCACGGGAAACCTTGTCTGAGATACAGCGACTATCAGTCACCAATAAATAGTGGATAAATGCATAGGTCTGGATTCACACCGCCCAGGCAATCAACCCATAACGCGCAAATTTCCCGGTGGCCATAAACAGCGCGGCTTGCCACGGATTCAAGCGCAACCAACCGGCAGCCAGACACAGTGCATCACCAATCAGCGGCAGCCAGGCGAGCAACAAAACCGGCGCGCCCAATCGCCTGACTTTTTCGACATGTTTAAGTTGCTGTGTCTGCGGCAGCAGCCAACCCATTCCAAAAGAAATCATGCCGCCCAGCGTGTTGCCGAGTGAGCCAAGCAACAACGCCGGCCAGAACAGTTCGGGATGAAGTTTCAGAACGCCGATCAGCACCAGTTCCGAACCGCCCGGTAGCAGGGTTGCGCCCAGCAGGCTGGAAATAAAAAGGCCCCACAGACTGAGGTCGCTGGTGAAGTAATGAGTGATGGATTCCATCGTTGTTCGTCATTCCCGCCTATGCGGGAATGACAGGGTTAGTAGAGATTGATAGCAACTTGCGTAGGGCGCAATAGCGAAGCGTATTGCGCCGTATGGATTTCCCGAAACCCATACGGCGCAATGCACGTTGCCTTTCATCAAGCTCAGAAGCGTGTTACTGCGTCTTACGTCAATGTTTTTTCTTCGGTGGCAACAAATCGGTGATGGTTCCTTCGGCCATTTCAGCGGCGAAGCACAGCGTCTCCGACAGCGTCGGGTGCGGATGGATGGTGAGGCCGATGTCCTCCATGTCCGCGCCCATCTCCAACGCCAGCACGGCTTCGGCGATCAGTTCACCCGCATTCACGCCGACGATGCCCATGCCCAGGATACGTCTCGATTTTGGATCGAGCAGCACTTTGGTCACACCTTCTTCGCGTGCGATGGATAGCGCGCGGCCGGAAGCTGCCCAAGGGAAGCTGCCTTTTTCGTAGGCGATGCCCTGTGCTTTGGCTTGTGTTTCGGTGAGTCCCATCCAGGCCAGTTCGGGATCGGTGTAGGCGACGGAAGGGATCGTCAGCGGTTCAAAGAAGGCCTTGTGACCGGCAATATTTTCCGCCGCAACTTTGCCTTCATGCACCGCCTTGTGCGCCAGCATCGGGTCGCCGACGATGTCGCCGATGGCGAAGATGTGCGGCACATTGGTACGCTGCTGTTTATCGACAGGGATGAAACCGCGCTCGTTCACGGTCAAACCCGCTGCCTCGGCGGCGATTTCGCGGCCGTTCGGGCGGCGACCCACGGCCATCAGCACACGGTCATAAAGTTGCGGTGCGGGTGCTTGCTCGCCTTCGAAGGTGACTTTCAGACCTTCTTTCAGCGCCTCGATCTGGGTGACCTTGGTCTTCAGATAAATGGCTTCATAACGTTTAGCGATGCGGCTGTGCAAGGGCTTGACCAAGTCTTTATCCGCGCCGGGAATCAGTTGATCCATCAATTCGACCACAGAGATCTTCGAGCCTAACGCGTCGTACACGGTGGCCATTTCCAGACCGATAATGCCGCCGCCCAGGATGAGCAGACGTTTGGGGACATCCTGCAATGCCAATGCGCCGGTGGAATCGATGATGCGCGGATCGTCATAGGGAAAGCCGGGAATGCGCGCCACGCTGGAACCGGCAGCGACGATGGCGTTGTCAAAACTGACGACCTTTTCACCGTCGGCGGTTTGCACGGCGAGGGTATTGGCCGAAGTAAACTTGGCCGTGCCGCGCACGACTTGTACCTTGCGCTGTTTGGCCAGTGCGGCGAGGCCGCCGGTGAGTTTGCCGATAACGCTTTCTTTCCAACTGCGGATGGCATTGATGTCAATCTTGGGTTTGGCAAAAGTCACGCCATGATGCGAAACCTCATCCGCTTCGTTGATCACTTTGGCGACATGCAGCAGGGCTTTGGACGGGATACAGCCCACATTTAGACAGATTCCGCCGAGCGCAGCGTGTTTCTCGATCAGCACCACTTGTTTGCCCAAATCGGCTGCGCGGAAAGCGGCGGTGTATCCGCCGGGGCCGGCACCGAGAACAACTACTTCCGCGTGGATGTCGCCTTTGTTGACGGGAAGAGGCAAGGGGGAAGGGGGAAGGGTTGGTGTCGCTTGCGGCGCAGTAGCGGCGGGTTGTGGTGCGGGTGCCGGGGTGGCTTGATCCACAGCCACCGATCCTTGACTCTGAGTTTCCAGCAACAAAATCAGCGAACCTTCAGACACTTTATCGCCAACCTTAATCTTCAGTTCTTTCACCACTCCGGCGACAGGAGTCGGCACATCTACTGTCGCCTTGTCAGTCTCCAACGAAAGGAGTGCTTGTTCTTTCTCGACCAAGTCGCCGACCTTGACGCTAATCTCGATGACTGCAACATTCTTGAATCCGCCGATGTCCGGCACTTTGATTTCGATGGTTTGGCTCATTCTATTTTCTCCGTAAATATTCTGTACTTTGTTCCCTCCCCTTTTTAGGGGGAGGGTTAGGGTGGGGGTAAAACCGTGGGGTGACTATTGCACCGAATTTCTACCCCCATCCTAGCCTTCCCCCTGCATGGGGGAAGGGACTTGCGGCCTAAACCCTGATCTGCCCGCTACCCAAAACAATATATTTCTGCGACGTCAATCCTTCCAGGCCGACCGGTCCGCGTGCATGGATCTTGTCGGTGGAAATACCGATCTCCGCTCCCAGGCCGTATTCGAAACCGTCGGCGAATCGCGTCGAGGCGTTCACCATCACGCTGCTGGAATCCACTTCGCGCAGGAAACGCATTGCCTTGCTGTAATTCTCGGTGACGATACTGTCCGTATGTTGTGAGCCGTAGGTGTCGATGTGCGCGATGGCCTCATCCAGATCGGTCACTACCCGGATACTGAGAATGGGCGCGAGATACTCGGTGTGCCAATCTTCCTCGGTCGCCATTTTCATTTGCGCGACCAGTTTGCATGCGGCATCGTCGCCGCGTAACTCGACACCTTTGTTGAGGTAGATCTTGCACAACTCGGGCAATACTTTCTCCGCGACAGCCGCGTTTACCAACAGTGTTTCCATTGCATTGCAAACACCGTAGCGATGGGTCTTGGCGTTATCGGCGATACGGATGGCTTTGACCAGGTCGGCTTCGTCATCAATGTAGACGTGGCACACACCGTGCAAATGTTTGATCACCGGGATGCGCGCTTCGCGGGAAATGCGTTCGATTAATTCCTTGCCACCGCGCGGCACGATCACATCCACATACCCGGTCAGGGTGATCAGTTCACCCACGGCGGCACGGTCGGTGGTGTTGACCACTTGCACCGCACTCTCGGGCAATCCGGCTTCGCGCAATCCCCGATGCACACACGCCGCGATGGCCTGGTTGGAATGGATGGCCTCGGAACCGCCGCGCAAGATGGCCGCGTTGCCGGACTTCAAACACAAGCCGGCTGCATCCGCCGTCACATTGGGACGCGATTCATAAATGATGCCGATGACGCCGAGCGGCACGCGCATCTTGCCCACCTGAATGCCGGAAGGACGATATTTCAAGTCGCCGATCTCGCCGATGGGGTCGGGCAAGGCGGCGATCTGGCGCAGACCTTCGGCCATGCCTTGCACAGTTTTCTCGGTGAGTTTCAGGCGGTCTACCGAGGCGGCATCCAGCCCGTTGGCTTGGGCGGCAGTGACATCCTTGGCATTCTCGGCAAGCAACCTGGCGCTGTTGAGCAGAAGGGCGGTGGCAATGTTTTCCAGCGCATGATTTTTGGTGTTGGTATCGGCCTGCGCCAGGATGCGCGAGGCTGCACGGGCATGTTGCCCGACCAACTGCATGTAGTGTTTTACGTCTTCCATGGTATTTTCAGTATTGCGAGTGGCGCGCATTTTAGCATCCCGCTTGCGCTAGAATGCGCACCTTAATTTTCATACCGTTCGCGGTGAGTGTTTCCCGTTCTCATCTACGTACAACGCGCTTCCCTCGATACACCGCGCTTTGCGCGGCACTCGGGACGAACGGGTGGGTAGAACGGGAAATGTATCGAACCGTAGATTGAAAGCCATGTCCGACATCCTCAACAAAATCCTCGCAGTGAAGGCGCATGAAGTCGCTGCCGCTTTGTCGGCAAAATCGTTACCGGTGATTCGCGCCGAGGCCGAGCTTGTTTCTCCCCCGCGCGATTTTGTCGGTGCGATCCGCAACAAGATCGCCGCCGGGAAACCCGCCGTGATCGCCGAGATCAAAAAAGCCAGCCCGAGCAAAGGGGTGATCCGCGCCGATTTCCGACCCGCCGAGATCGCGCAAAGTTACGCTCAACACGGTGCGGCGTGTTTATCGGTGCTGACCGACGAACAGTTCTTTCAGGGGAGTGCGGAGTTTCTGAAACGAGCGCGCGCCGCCTGCAATCTGCCGGTGCTGCGCAAGGATTTTATCGTCAGCGAATACCAGATCTACGAGGCGCGCGTGATGGGGGCAGATGCCATCCTGCTCATTGCAGCGGCTTTGACGCTGAACCAGATGAAGGCCTTCGAAAAATTGGCGTTTAAGCTGGGTATGGCCGTGCTGGTGGAAGTGCATGACGCTGCCGAATTGGAAGTGGCGCTACAACTCAAGACACCGCTCATCGGCATCAACAACCGCAACCTGCGCACCTTCGAGGTCAGTCTGCAAACCACGCTTGATTTGTTGCCGTGCATTGATTCGAACGTGTCGTCATTCCCGCGCAGTCGGGAATCCAGTTCCAAAACAAATCTGGACTCTCGTCTGGCCGCAGGGCAGCCTGTCCTGAGTCTGCCGAAGGGCGGGAGTGACGGAGTGGAGGGTGAACGCATCGTCGTTACCGAGAGCGGTATCTTTACTCCCCAGGATGTGAGGCTCATGCGCGACCACCAAGTACACACTTTTCTGATCGGAGAGGCTTTCATGCGCGCTGACGATCCGGGAGTCGCTCTCAAAACTACATTTGCTTGAATCTCAATGGTCGTATTTTTTGTTTGGCAGGTTGGGTGGTCATATTTTTGTTGCAAAAATACAACGCTTTTCATGAAAAAATTGTTACAGCGAAGTGGCCAAATTACTTTTAGGGCAGAATCTGCAACGAATCCTTATGTTGGGGTTTGGTAGTGGACGTTGCGGGACCTACGGCTGAAAATAGAAAAAATGCTGTAAGTATCTCGTAAGGTTTTGGTAGTAGGTTTGGCCCTGAGACGGATGGGGACATTAATACAGTCGTCTTTAAGGGTTAAAAAATAACTTAAATCATTGAGGAGTAATACATATGCAAAAGAAACTCATCGCACTGGCTGTTGCTACTGCTTTCTCCACACCAGCTTTCGCTGACGTCAGCTTCTACGGCATCGTTGACGCTGCTGTTGCGAACATCTCCGCTAGCGGCCAAAAGAGCGACTTGATCGCGACTTCTGGTGCAGCTTCTACTTCTCGTTTGGGTGTAAAAGCCACTGAAGATATCGGCAACGGTCTGACAGCAGTTGCAGTTGTTGAATATGGTATCGACACTCAAGACACTGGTACGACTTTGACTGCACGCCAAAAGATGCTGGCTGTTGCTGGCGACTTCGGTACAGCGGCTACCGGCTACCTGCAAACAGCAGCGTATGATTTCTTGGCCAAATACGACCCAATCTACGGTTCTGGTTCGTCCGCACACACCATCGTTGCCAAAGGATTTTTGGTTGGTAGCACTGCACAACGCGCACAACGTGCGGTTGCTTACATCTCGCCAAACATGAATGGTTTGGTTCTCGCGGCGAACTATTCCACAGCATTGGCAGGATTGGGTAATCTGACTGTCGATTCAAGCTGTACTGGCGCTGTCGCCGCTGCTACTGCAACAACTGCCGCATGTACAGCAAACAGTCTGAAGAGTTCAGCTTATTTGCTGTCTGCAAATTACACGGTAAGTGCTTTGTCAGTAGGCGCTGTTTATGCAGGAACAAGCAATGCCAACTCCAATGGTGCGACCACATCTGAATTCGCTTTGGGTGGTTCTTATGACCTAGGTATGGTTAAGTTGATGGGTACATACCAATCCAGCAAAACAACTGGCACAAACGCAAGCACTGTTCTTTCCATGGCTGCAGTAATGCCTATTTCCACGGGTGCAATCGCAGCGATGTATGGCAAGAATTCAATTGCAGGGGTCTCAGCAAATAGTGCATCTGCTTTTACTGCGGGTTACCTGCATACATTTACCAAGTCAACAACCGGGTACATTGTGTTTTCTAACGTAAGTAACGGTTCCGGCACAAATGTATACAGCGTATCTAACAATGCGCTTGGTGGTACTGCATCGATGGACGTTGGCGGAAGCTCCAACTTGATCGGTGTTGGCCTGCGCAAGAAGTTCTAATCTGACCACCTCGATACGCCCTTCGGGCTACTCGGGACAGGCCTAACGGTTAGTTGTAGATTGAAACGGGCATCTTCGGATGCCCGTTTTTATTTGTTCCAGATAATTGACAGTACCATTACGAATGCCTACATTTCCTCACTCTCATCCGAGGGTTCCATTATGCTAAATCTGGACAGTTTCATCATCGAATTTGATAAAGGTCTGCGCACCTTGTTCGCCAAAGCGCCGACCGCGCGTCCTTATCCCGATGCCAACATCGACGATGCGCCGATGAGCGAGGCGGAAAAGAAACATGCCGCCGCGCTGATGCGCATCAATCACACCGGCGAAATCTGCGCGCAGGCGCTGTATCAGGGGCAGGCGCTGACGGCGCGCGATCCTGTGGTGCAGGAAAAGTTGAATCAAGCGGCATGGGAAGAGACGGAGCATCTGGCTTGGACGTCGCACCGCGTTCACGAGCTGGGCGGACACTTGAGTATTCTTAATCCGTTCTGGTATACCGGTTCACTGGCGATGGGGGCTTTGGCGGGTGCGTTGGGTGACAAGTGGAATCTGGGTTTTTTGGCCGAGACTGAACGTCAAGTGGGCGCGCATCTGCAACATCATTTGGATACCTTGCCACCGCAAGATGCCAAGAGCCGCGCCGTGGCACAGCAGATGTACACGGATGAGGTTGGACATTCCGATATGGCGGTAGCGCTGGGGGCGGCCGAGTTGCCATTGCCGGTCAAGTTGGCGATGCGCGGCATGTCCAAGGTGATGACCAAGACGGTCTATTGGGTTTAAATACACCCCCTCCTTAATCCCTCCCTCGGAGGGAGTGGGATTAGGTGCGGAGAGTTTGAATTTAGTCCCTTTCCCACCGGGGCAAGGCTGGGGGGGAGGAAATCACCCCGCCACAATCTCGAAGTCATGCGTGATGTCCGCCATTTTCCCCAACATGATCGAAGCTGAGCAATATTTTTCGGCAGATAGTTTGATCGCGCGTTCCACCACTTCAGGCTTGAGTTCTTTGCCGGTCACCACGAAGTGAAAATGAATCTTGGTGAACACCTTCGGGTCCTCTTCGGCGCGTTCAGCCTGGATATCAACGACACAATCCGTAACTTGCTGGCGTGATTTTTTCAGGATGTGGATCACGTCATAGGTGGTGCAACCACCGGTGCCGATGAGTACCATCTCCATCGGACGCGGCCCCAGATTACGCCCGCCGCCTGCGGGTGGCCCGTCCATCAAGACCGCATGACCGCTTTCGGTTTCTCCCAGAAATGAAACTTCTTCTACCCATTTGATGCGTGCTTTCATGTGATACCTCGTTGGTTGTTGACTTCAGGATTTTAGTTGATACCACAGCATCCCGATCAATTCGTGCAGGTAGATGCGGCTGTCGCGCAAGGCATAAACAGTCGGGATGAATGCCAGCAGATCGGTCTGGAAACGCGTGGTGTAAGCGGTGGGTGCGGGGATGACTTGAAATCCCGCCCCTTGAAATACCTGCACTGCGCGCGGCATATGCCAGGCATGGGTGACCAGATAGATGCGCTGAATATTTTCGATCTTGAGCACTTTGTAACTGAGTTGCGCGTTCTGTAGCGTGTTATCGGAATCGCCTTCCACCCAGCGTACCGGCACATTGAATTCCTGTTCCAGCACGTGTTTCATCTGCTGTGCTTCTGAGAGACTGTTGCCAAGCGGCTTGCCACCGGTGACCAGAATCGGCCTGCCGGTTTCCCGGTGTAATTTGGCCGCGAAACGCAGTCGCACCAAAGTGCCTTCATTAACCGTGTCCTTTCCATCATATTCAGGTGCATGGAAATACGAGTTTCCACCCAATACCACGATGGCCTCAGCCAAAGGTTTTTTCGTATCGGAGACATAGTGCTCCCCTTCCAAACTTTGCAACAAGGATTCGGCAATATAGGGGGTGGAAAGTAACCACAACAAAGCGAAGGAAAGGGTGAGCAGTACGCGCGCGACAAATGGACGCTTTCCCCATAGCCATAGGCCAAGCCCGGCAATGAGTAACAAGCTGAGCGGAGGTAGCAAGAAGGTGCTGATGAGTTTGGTTATGAACCAGGACATGTGAGTCTCAATGAAAAATCAGTTGCAGATGATACGCCGGAACGAAGCGTGTTTTCCATGCACTCTGGCGGGTAAAATGCTGCCATGGATTCATTTTCAACTGTCGAATTGCAGGCACGGCATCGGCCGTCGGGCGTGAACTCGCATTTTGCGTGTGCGGGCTTGGCGTTTGCGGAATATGTGCATCGAACACGCGAAATGCTGCGGCAATGCCATGCGGGCAAAGATGAGCTGGAGAAGATTGTTTCAGGGAACGCGCCATTCGATTTGTTTCCTTCCGGTGAATTTCTAAAAGGGCAGGACAAACCTTATCGACGCGGTGTTTTGCTGACACATGGTCTGAGCGATTCGCCTTATCACATGCGTCATTTGGCCGCGTTTTTTCAACGCAATGGATTCCGTGTGATGGCCGTGTTGTTGCCGGGGCACGGTACACAACCCGGTGACCTGCTTGAGGTGCGTTGGCAGGAGTGGGCGAAGGTCGTGTCTTACGGTGCAGATTGTTTGGCGACTGAGGTGGATGAGCTGTATCTGGCGGGATATTCGGCGGGTGGTGCGTTGAGTGTGTTGCAAGCGTCTCATGACGCGCGCGTGCGCGGTCTGTTTTTGTTTTCACCCGCGTTCGAAATCACGCCGCGTGCGGCATGGGCGAATCTGCACAAGCTTTATAGTTGGCTGATGCCGAGGGCTGCCTGGTTAAGTTTGAATGCCGACCGTGACTTTTACAAATACGAATCTTTTTGCAAGAACGCGGCGGCTCAGATGTACAGGTTGACGCGTGTTTTGCCGCAACAAACGGTGGTCATTCCGATATTCGCCGCCGCCAGCGCGGATGATGCCACGGTGATTTCGGCTGCAACGTTGCGTTTTATGCAACGCGCAGCACATCCCGCTAACAAATTGGTGTGGTATGCGACAGAAAAAATTGTGCAGAAAAACATCGAGTGGGTAAACAGCGCATTGCCTGAAAAACGTATCCTGAGCAGTTCACACACCGCCATTGTTTTATCGCCGGAAGACACGCATTACGGCGCATCGGGGGGCTACGCAAACTGTCTGCATTACCTGCCGCATGATCCGCAAGGTTATGCTGCTTGCATGGCACAAACCGATGAAATCTGGCACGGCGAAATTCATTCGCGGAATTTAAAACAGGGACTGGTGCGCAGACTGATGTACAACCCGCACTACGCAGCGATGGAAGACTCTCTTACGCAGTTCATCGAAAGGTTGCCATGAATAGGACGCTGATATTCGCCCATCGCGGAGCGAAAAGAGAGGCGGCGGAAAACACGCGCACGGCCTTCGACAGGGCGCTTGTTTATCCGGTAGACGGCATCGAGACGGACATTCAATTGAGCCGCGACGGAGTAACCGTGTTGTGGCATGACGACCATCTGGCGAAACTCGGGCTACCCGAAAAGCGCATCGACCACTTCGATTTTGCGCAATTGCGCACGCTGAATTTTGCCGCGCATTTCGATGCGGCGACGAATGAGTGTGTGATGAGTCTGCAAGAATTTGTCGAAACGTATCGTGAGCGTTGCAGGTTGTTGCTGGAGATCAAACGCTATCCGGGCGAGACAGAAGCGCGGCAGCAAATCAAAGTCCGGCAAACCTTGGAGAGTGCCGGTGATGTATTCGACGGAAATATTCTTGTCTCTTCGTTCGATCTGGATAGTGTGATTTACGCGCATCAGATTGCCCCGAAATTCCCGCTGGTGCTCAATCTTGAGCCGGAACATCAGGCGGATTTTGCCTGGAAGGTTTTGCTCGAACATCCTTTCTTGTTTGGTCTGTGTGTGCATATCGCGACCTTGGATGAAGGCATGGTCGGTGTGGCACGTGAAAAAGAAAAATTCATTGCGGTGTATACCTGCAACTCTGAGGAACAGATAGGACGCGCACTTGAATTGGGTGTGGATGTGCTGATTAGCGACGTGCCACAAAAGGCGTTGCAGATGAGGGACAAATGAAACGCGATTTTTCCGCATTGAACGGCGAGTTTGATCTTTTAGTCTGCGGCGGTGGCATCTATGGGGCGTGGACGGCTTACGACGCGGTATTGCGCGGATTGAGAGTCGCGCTGGTGGAACAGGGTGATTGGGCGAGCGGGACGTCCTCCGCGTCGAGCAAGCTGATCCACGGCGGACTACGCTATCTGGAGACGTTTGATTTCAAGCTGGTTCGCAAGGCGCTGAAGGAGCGCAAGATGCTGTTGCAGGTTGCGCCGCATCGCGTGTGGCCGTTGCGCTTTGGCGTGCCGGTGTATACACACAGCCGCAACGGCACGATCAAACTCAAAGCCGGATTGACGTTGTACGATGCCCTGGCCGGATTCCCGCAAGAGCAGATGCGTCATTCTCATCTGGATCACGCACATTTCTCCGAACACTTCCCCTTTCTGGATGACGCTTCACTCAAGGGCGGTTTCACCTACGGCGATGCGCAGACCGACGATGCACGGTTGGTGCTGGAGTTGGTCGCGGGCGCAATGGCGCATGGGGCGGTTTGTGTGAACTATGCCAAGGTGATCTCATGGCGCGAAGATCGCGGTCATGTGTGTGGCACGACGGTGCGCGATGGGGTGAGCGGTGCCACGCTGCAAGTTCGTGCCAGGCAATACGTCAGCACAGCGGGTCAATGGCAGACAGCGACTTCGCCGGTCCGCGCTTGGTGTCGCTTGAGCAAAGGTATCCATCTCGTGTTGCCGGCACTGAAAACGAACGAAGCGCTTCTACTCACGACAAAAGAAGATGGCCGTGTTTTCTTTATCCTCCCCTGGTACGGGCGTACTTTACTCGGCACGACTGACACCGACTATCAGGGCGACATCGACAACGTCGCCGTTGAAGACAATGATGTGGACTATTTGCTGGCCGCAGCTAATTGTTATCTCAAAACCGAATGGAAAAAACAGGACGTCATTGGTAGTTATGCGGGGATACGTGTAATGAAACAAAGTGAAAATACCTCGCCCTCGGCTGTCAGTCGTGACTGGGAGTTAAAGACCGCGAGCAACCGCCTGCATTTTGCGATCGGCGGCAAGCTCACTTCGGCACGCGAAGATGCTGCCGTGATCGTTGATGCGGTGTGCGCGCATCTGGGTGTGTCCAATACCTGTGCGACAAATGGAAGAGCTTTCCCCTGGAAGCCAACACAGAATTTTAGCGTTTGGTCGAAGGAGGCCAATGGACATGCGCAGCGGCTTGGTATTGACGCGGAATGCGCGGGTTGGTTGCTGCGCCGCTACGGCACTCGCGCGGAGTACGTGCTGGACATCGTGGAGCAGCAGCCGCATCTGGGCGCGCGCATCGTAAGTGATCTGCCGTTCATCTATGCCGATTTGTTAGTGTCCGCGCGGGATGAGATGGTGGTGCATCTGTCCGACCTGTTGCGCCGCCGCATGCCACTGTTGATATTGGCACGGTTAAGTGGCGCGCAATTACGCGACCTTGCAATAATAATCGCGCCTGTGTTGTATTGGGACGCAAACAGGATCGAGCAGGAAGTGGCGGCTTGCACCCAATGATCGCAGCCGTTGCACTCGATCTGGGTACGACGACGATCAAGGCAGGTTTGCTTTTGCAGGACGGAAGTCTTGGCGGCATCGTTGCAAAACCGGCTCCAACCATACGGGTGACGGGCGGTCGTTACGAGAGCGACGCATTGGAATACGCCGAACTTGCCGATCAGGTTCTGTCCGAATGTTTGGCTCGAACGGGGGAGCGTCCGCCACTGGGGCTGTGCAGTCAGCGTTCGTCTTTTCTCGTCTGGGATTCTGCCAACGGACAACCGGTCACACCGCTGATTTCCTGGCAGGATGACAGAGGCGCTGAAAGTTGCATCGAGCTAGGTGATGAAGAAAGTCGTATACCTGATTTGAGCGGGCTTCCGCTGACGCCGTATTACCTTGCTCCCAAATTACGTGTTTTATTGCGCAACGATAAAACGCTTCGAAAAAAGTTGGCAAGTGGCGAGTGGCTGCTGGGCACGCTGGATACTTTTCTCATCTGGCGCTGGACGGGGGGTGCTCAGTATGTGACCGATGCCTCGATGGCCGCGCGCACTTTGCTGTTGGATATTCGCACACAGCAATGGTCTACGGTGTTGTGTGACTTGTTCGATATCCCGTTGGAGATATTGCCCCGGATTATTTCCTCTAACGCGATGGACATGCGGTTGCAGAATGATTTGGTTTTGCAAGCCAGCGTGGGGGACCAATCTGCCGCACTCGTGTCAGGGATAGGCCGTAAAGCACCGGAGGCGCTGGTCAATCTTGGTACAGGCGGTTTTGTAGCCAGTTTTCTGCCTGCGAGCCAGAACATTCCGGCCGGATATTTGCAAACCCTGGTCATGCAAGATACGGATCGACAGATCGTTAGTGCCAGCGAAGGAACGCTCAACTCTATCAGTGCTGCACTGGCGCCCTATCCGGTCAATGTTTGTCGCGTTGAAGATATGGGCAGCGACACCATTTATTGTCTGGCCGAACCGAGTGGCCTTGGCGCCCCCTATTTTCGCCATGACATTGGCATTTCTTTTTCGGAACCCGTCGGGCACCTCCAACCAGAAAGGATTGCACTACTGTTGCAGGAAGGCATCCTCTTTCGGGTGGCGCGAATTCTGGAAGATTTTCAACGCGAATTTGGCATAGAGCGTGTGTATTTCTCGGGCGGATTATCCAATCTTCCGTGTCTGCAACAAGGAATCGCGCAATGTTCCCCACTGCCTGTTTTCCGGTTATTGCAGACCGATGCAAGTTTGTTTGGCGCGGCCCAACTTGCGGCAGGAGTTGACTTGACTGGCCGAAGAGTAGCCGAAAGGATATTAATTCAGTCACCTATGCCGGGCTTGGTTAACAAGTACGTTCGCTGGAAAGCCTGGCTGGACGGCTTGCTGAACACGAGTCTTTGCGGGATTGGCAAGTAGACAACTTGGGAAGTGCTGATTAACGTTTGACAGGGTTAGATGTCTCGCTTAGAATGCGCGCCCTTCGCAGTCTGTTAACCATTTTTTGTATTAGGAAATGCCATGAAAACATTTTCCGCCAAGTCGCACGAAGTCCAGCATGACTGGATCTTGGTAGATGCCGCTGATAAGGTGCTGGGTCGTTTGGCCAGCCAAATTGCAGCTCGTCTGCGCGGCAAGCATAAAGCGATCTACACCCCGCACGTTGATACCGGCGATTTCGTCGTGGTGGTCAACGCAGAAAAGCTTCGTGTGACCGGTAACAAGGCTAAGGCCAAAATGTACTACCGCCATACGACTTATCCAGGCGGTCTGTACGAGACCAATTTCACCAAGTTGCAGCAGCGTCATCCGCACCGCGTTTTGCAAAAAGCCGTGCGTGGCATGTTGCCAAAGGGTCCGTTGGGTTACGCCATGTTGACCAAGCTGAAGGTTTATGCGGGTGCCACTCATCCGCATAGCGCGCAGCAACCCAAACCCATCGATCTGTTGAAGGCTTAATCATGAGTGTGACTTATAACTACGGAACAGGCCGTCGCAAAAGTGCGGTGGCCCGTGTGTTCATCAAACCGGGCAAGGGCGATATCGTCGTCAATGACAAGCCGATTGATGTGTTTTTTTCCCGTGAGACTGGACGTATGGTCGTGCGTCAGCCGCTGGAGCTGACCGAGACTGTTGGCAAGTTTGACATCATGGTGAACGTTTCCGGCGGGGGCGAATCCGGTCAAGCCGGAGCCGTGCGCCACGGTATCACCCGCGCACTGATCGACTACGATGCCAATCTCAAGCCGGTATTGAGCAAAGCTGGCTTGGTAACGCGTGATGCACGCGAAGTTGAGCGTAAAAAAGTCGGTTTGCGCAAGGCGCGTCGCAGGAAACAATTCTCCAAGCGTTAATCCCTTGCGGATTTTTCGCTGGACGAAAAAGCCGCCTTCGGGCGGCTTTTTCAATTATCATTCGCAGCCGAATTTTTAGGGGGAGATCGTGCTTAAAGTCGGGATCGTGGGAGGGACAGGTTATACCGGGGTCGAGTTGTTGCGGCTGCTGGCGGCACACCCGCAGGTCAAACTGCAGGTCATCACTTCGCGTGCCGATGCGGGCACTTCGGTCAGTCAGATGTTCCCCAGCCTGCGCGGTCATGTGGATCTGACTTTCACCCATCCCGATGAGGCGCATTTGGAACAATGTGATGTGGTGTTCTTCGCTACCCCAAACGGAATTGCGATGCAGCAGACCCGGGCCTTGCTGGATGCCGGTGTGCGGGTGATCGATCTGGCAGCTGATTTTCGTATCCAGGATATTGCCGAATGGCAGAAGTGGTATGGCATGGCGCATGCGTGCCCCGATCTGGTGGCCGAGGCGGTATATGGATTGCCGGAAGTGAATCGTGAACGGATCAAGTCGGCCAAATTGGTAGCCAATCCGGGATGTTACCCAACCGCAGTCCAGCTTGGATTTATTCCATTGTTGGAAGCGGGATTGGTTGAGGAAGGTGCTTTGATCGCCGATGCCAAATCAGGCGTGTCCGGCGCGGGGCGCAAGGCGGAGATACCGACTTTGTTCTCGGAGGCCTCGGATAACTTCAAGGCCTATGGCGTGAACGGACATCGTCACCTGCCTGAGATCAAACAGGGCTTGTCCCATGTTTCGGGGAAGCCGGTCGGATTAACGTTTGTGCCGCACCTGACGCCGATGATACGCGGTATCCATGCGACGCTGTATGCACGCTTGAACAAAGAGGCTGACCTGCAATCGTTGTTCGAGCAACGTTATGCGAACGAGGCATTCGTTGACGTGTTGCCGGCGGGAAGTATGCCCGAGACCCGTTCTGTACGCGGATCCAACATCTGCCGTATCGCAGTTCACCGCCCTCAGGGGGGTGATACGGTGGTGGTGTTGTCGGTGATCGATAATCTGGTCAAAGGTGCAGCGGGACAAGCCGTGCAGAATATGAACATCATGTTTGGACTTCCTGAAGTGGCCGGTATCGGTCTGATTCCATTATTGCCGTGACGCTATGATACGAAAGTTCAAACGCAGGTTTAGTAGTTCGGCTCCGCGCTTGGCGGTACGACCGCATGTGCCTTGGTATGTGCGATGGGCGATCTTATTGCCCTTCCTGCTCGTCATGATTCTGCTGGTCTGGTGGGCGTACGGCGCGGGTATGGAATTGGCCGGTTTTCATCGCGGTGAAGCACAGCAGGAGATATCCGATTTGCAAAGCCGGGTAGCGGCGCTGGAAGCGGAGAACGCAAATCAGGCGAATCAACTTGCAGTGGAAGAACGCCAAGTTCAGATGCAACAGGCTTCAGCCGATGTGGTTCTTGAACAAGTCAAGGCATTACAAGACGAGAATTCGCAACTGAAGGAAGACTTGTCTTTCTTCCAAAATCTGCCGCTGACCGGCGGCAGTGATATCGAGCTGTCCATCCATAGTCTGAAGGTGCAGGCTAGCAGCGTTCCGGGTGAATATCACTGCCGCATGTTGCTCGTGCAGGGGGTGCAGAGGAGGGGTAGAGAGTTCCAGGGTAACCTTCAGATAGTGGTCTACGGCAATCGGGATGGTGAAAAAGTGGTGGTACAATTCCCCCAGAAAAACAGCTCTGAGGAAGCGGAACATCGATTGAGCTTCAAGTATTATCAGAGGGTTGATCGAATTTTCAAGATGCCAGGGGATGTGCGTATTGAAAATGTAGAAATAAGGGTATTTGAAAAAGGCATGCAAGAACCGAAGGTTAAACAGTCGGTCTTGCTTTCATAAAGGGGATGAAAGAAATGTTTGGAAAACAAAATAAACCACAAAATCGTATCGACTCATTGATCGGTGTCGGAACTAAAATCGTTGGCGAGGTCACTTTTACCGGTGGCTTGCGCATAGACGGGGAGATCAAAGGCAATGTGGTGGCTGATCCGACCAAAGAGAGCACCTTGGTTATCAGCGAACACGCTCGGGTTGATGGTGAGATTCGTGCCACGCACTTGGTGGTGAACGGCGTGGTGACCGGGCCTATCCATGCTTCTGAATATCTGGAACTGCAAAGCAAAGCCAAAGTCACAGGCGACGTAAGGTACAAGACTTTGGAGATCCAATTGGGTGCGGTGATGCAGGGCCTTTTGGTTCACGTGGGCGAGGCTTCGGAAAAGGTGGTGTCGTTCAAATTGAGCGGTACCGAATCGAAATAACCAGGTTAAGGAGCAGATCATGAACGCAGTGTCTGAAATACAAGATCCACTATTGTTTACCGATAACGCGGCCAACAAGGTAAAGCAACTGATCGAAGAAGAGGGCAATGCAGATTTGAAGCTCCGTGTCTTTGTCAGTGGCGGCGGATGTTCGGGGTTTCAATATGGATTCACATTCGATGAGGTGGTCAACGAGGACGATACCGTGATGAATAAGAACGGTGTGCAGCTGTTGATCGACCCGATGAGTTTCCAGTACCTTACCGGCGCCGAGATTGACTACACAGAGGGATTGGAAGGTTCGCAGTTTGTCATCAAGAATCCGAACGCCACTACGACTTGTGGTTGCGGTTCGTCATTCTCGGTTTGATGCTAGTGTAACTTCCATCGGGGTATCTGGATGAACGGGGCGCTGGGCGCTCCGTTTGCATTCAGGCGGGATAGATCGCACCCAGCACGCAGGGGTGGCTGGCTCCGGTTACGACGGGTAGATTGGCAGGCTGCAGTTTAAAGGTCTGTTGCGCCAGCCATGCAAAAGCGATCGCTTCCATCCAGTCGGCAGGAATGCCCAAGACTTCGGTATTCCGGATGTGACACTTCGGGAGAGCAGTCTTCAGCAGTTTAACAAGCGCACCATTGTTGGCCCCCCCTCCGCAAAGATACAGTTCTTCCGCGCCATGACAAAAAAGCTGGATGGCAAGTGCGATGCTGTCCACACTCAACGCGAGAAGGGTAGCCTGGACATTTGCCGGGTTTTCGCTTCCGTTCAGCTGCTTTTCCAGCCAAGCCAGATTGAAATGATCACGTCCGGTGCTCTTGGGCGGGGCGGCACAAAAGAATGGATCGGCCATCAGTTTTTGGATTAACTCGCGGATCGGATTTCCTGATTCCGCCCACTGCCCATCTTTGTCATACGATCTACCCTGATGTTTGAATATCCAGCCATCCATTAACAGGTTGCCCGGACCGCAATCGAATCCCGAGGTTTCAACTCCGGGTTTCAAGTTGGTGAGATTGGCGATGCCGCCAATGTTGAGGATGGCGCGATGAAGGGTTGGATGCCGAAGAACATGGTCGTGAAATGCGGGTACCAGTGGAGCGCCTTGCCCTCCCGCAGCGATGTCGCGCGAGCGAAAATCGCTCACGACGTGAATCCCCGTCAGTTCTGCCAACAATGCAGCGTTATTCAATTGCACGCTGTACCCGTGCTCCGGGCGATGGCGGACAGTCTGTCCGTGACAACCAATGGCTTGAACTTGACTGGAGTCGACGCCGGCCTTGTGCAGCAGGGCGCGGGTGGCTTTTGCGTATTCGCGTGCCAGTTGATTGGCGATGAGCTGTGACCGATGGAGTTCGTCATGCGAAGGCACGTGCAACGCGAGCAAGTCATTCTTCAAGCGCTGCGGATAAGGCTGGAAATAACTGGAAACAAGGCGAGGCGCGGACTGCGAAAGGTCAACCAGCGCGGCATCGACCCCGTCCAGGCTCGTGCCTGACATGATGCCGATGTAGAGTTCAGATGCCTGATTCAATTGGGAATTCAATCAAGTCTTGCGATGCGGGTGTTGCGCAACAACGAAAGCCGAGTATGCAGATCACGTGATGACTCAACAAATACTGCTTTTTGCAGGTCGTTGACCGGTTTACCATCTGGCAATGCTACTTTCAACGGGTCTCGCTGAACACCGCCCACTTTGAATTCATAATGGAGATGCGGTCCACTGGCCAAACCGGTTTTCCCGACATATCCGATGATCTCGCCTTGACCGACACGTTGGCCGCGATGGATGCCATTCGCAAAACGCGACAGGTGTCCATAGACCGTTTGGTAACTTCCCTGGTGATTTAGCACCACCATGTTTCCATAACCTCCTTGTTTGCCCACAAAAGTCACCACGCCGTCCGAGGTCGCTTTGACTTTTGTGCCAATGGGTGAAGCGTAGTCGACCCCTTTATGGGCGCGCCATTTATTCAGCACAGGATGAAAGCGGGAGTGGCTGAAGCCTGAACTGACACGCGAGAACTCAATCGGTGAGCGCAGGAAGGCTTTGCGCATACTCTTTCCGTCGGGTGAAAAGTAATCTCCCGAGAAATCGCTGGTCTGAAAATAGACGGCACGATGGGTGCGCCCCTGGTTGATGAATTCTGCTGCCAAGATTCGGCCAGTACGCGCAGCCTCTCCATTGATGTAGGTCATCTCATAGATCACGCTGAACTTGTCGCCTTTACGCAGATCGCGATGGAAGTCGATGTCGCCCCCGAATATCTCGGCCAGTTGATTGGCTGCCGGATCCGGCAAGCCGGCTTCGTCTGTAGCCGCGAACAAACTGCTTTTGATCTCGCCGGTTCGAACAAATGACCTTTGTTCGACTTGCGCCGGCATGATCTCAGTTTGAAAGCCATCTCCGTTACGGCTGATGATGACTTGCTCGCTCTCGTTGCCGGGATAGCGTAATGCGAGCAGGCTACCGTCAGTCGCTGTTTCTGCCTGCACCTCTTTGCCCGGGCCCAGTTGACGGAATGATGATGCGGTATTATCACGCCGCAGAAATTCGACAGCTACGGCATCATCCACGTTCAGTCGTCGCAGCAGTTCGGCCACAGTGTCGCCGCGCTGAACGTGTTCGTTACGCCAAAATGTGGTGGAAGTGGGTGTTGGTTGAGCGGCATCCGGCAGCGCGATCTCTTCAACAACGACCTGCTGACTTCCGGTCAAGATATCGTTTTGCGGCATGATGCCAAAGGCGGTCACCACTCCCAATAGCGGTAACGCGGAAAGTGTGACGAACCATCGCAGTTTTAACTTGTGCGCATGAAAAACAGAGTTTTGCGGTAACATTCGCGCCTCCCCAGGTTGTGATGCTTTTGAAGAACTGTCCGGCATCTTATCGGCACACATGACGTTTCACTTAATCGGGGGCGGACTTTAACAGAAAGCAAAATCCCGACAAAATCCGTTCGGTCAACTGGCGATTGCCGACGAACGGCTCACTTCAATTAAGCCATATGAACCAACAGGAATCTTTGGGCATCATCAAGCGCGGCACGCAAGAGCTGTTGATCGAGTCCGAACTAAATCAGAAACTTGCGCTGGGACGCCCCCTGCGCATCAAAGCCGGATTTGATCCGACAGCGCCCGACCTTCATCTAGGACATACGGTACTGCTAAACAAGATGCGCCAATTACAGGACTTGGGGCATCACGCCCTGTTCCTCATCGGCGATTTCACCGGCATGATCGGCGACCCTACGGGTAAAAATGCCACACGCCCACCTTTGTCGCGAGAGCAGGTACTTGCCAACGCTCAGAGTTACAAAGAGCAAGTATTCAAAGTGCTCGATCCGAACAAGACCGAAGTCGTGTTCAATTCGACCTGGATGGATAAATTCAGCGCGGTCGACTTGATACGCTTGGCTGCTACGCACACCGTGGCGCAGATGCTGGAGCGTGACGATTTCTCCAAGCGTTACAAAGGCAACCAACCCATCGCCATTCACGAATTCATCTATCCGCTGGTGCAGGGCTACGATTCGGTCGCGCTCAAGGCGGACATCGAACTGGGCGGTACGGATCAGAAATTCAACCTGTTGATGGGGAGGGAATTGCAAAAACACTTCGGTCAAGCACCGCAGTGCGTGCTCACCATGCCTTTGCTCGAAGGGTTGGACGGGGTTAACAAGATGTCAAAATCGTTGGGAAACTACATCGGCGTCACTGACACTCCGACCGATATGTTCGGTAAATTGATGTCAGTGTCCGACGATTTGATGTGGCGTTATCTTGAACTATTGTCATTCCGCAGCCTGGCGCAGATCGGCAATTGGCGTGAGGAAGTGGCTTTTGGGCGTAATCCGCGCGACATCAAAGTGCTGCTCGCACAGGAGATCGTTGCACGCTTTCATACCCTGAAGGATGCCGAGGATGCACTGACCGAATTTGAGGCACGTTTCCAGAAAGGCGTGTTGCCGGAGGACATGCCGGAAATCAGTATCCCCGGCACGGATGGAAACATCGGCATCGCACACTTGCTCAAACAAGCCGGGCTGGTCTCCAGCAGTTCGGAAGCGTTGCGTATGATAGAAGCCGGTGCGGTAAAACTCGACGGTGAGAGAGTCAGCGACAAAGGACTTCAAGTCAAGTCCGGCACCGTCGTCGTGGCGCAGGTCGGCAAGCGCAAATTTGGCCGCGTTAAAGTGCAGTAAATAACGGTTGTTAAATAAACCGTAGTTTTGTAGAATCGCGCCCTCGATTTTTTGGTAGAAGGTAGTTTTTGATGACAACCGTACGTGTAAAAGAGAATGAGCCATTCGAAGTGGCAATGCGCCGCTTCAAGCGTTCCGTAGAAAAGACCGGTCTGCTGACCGAATTGCGTGCGCGCGAGTTCTACGAGAAGCCCACAGCAGAACGCAAACGCAAGCTGGCCGCTGCCGTCAAGCGTCACTACAAGCGCCTGCGTAGCCAGACTCTCCCGCCAAAGCTGTATTAATCCATTCATGAACAACACCGCGATCTGTTTAAAGATGCGGTGTTTGTAATTGCAATGAGTCTAAAACAGCAAATCACCGAAGACATGAAGAGCGCGATGCGTGCCAAGGAAACGGCACGCCTTGGCGCTATTCGACTTTTGCTTGCGGCGATGAAGCAGCGCGAGGTGGATGAGCGCATCGAACTCACCGACGCCGACGTGGTGAGCATCATCGAAAAGATGCTGAAGCAACGCCGCGACTCCATCAGCCAATACAAGGCAGCCAACCGGCAAGATTTGGTTGATGTCGAGGAGTTTGAGGTTTCCATCCTGCAGACCTACATGCCGCAACAATTGAGCGAGGTCGAGATCGTTTCAGCCATCGCCGAGGCAATCTCCGCGACGGGCGCAAGCGGTCCGCAAGACATGGGCAAAGTGATGGGTTTGGTCAAATCCCGGCTGGCCGGTCGTGCCGATATGGGCAAGGTCTCCGGTTTGATCAAGGCGCAATTGTCCAAGTAACAAAAACCTGCCGCGCGGCACGACTGCGTTGTGCGGTGTTAATAATCCGCAGCTTGCGAACCGAGAGACCAGAGTGCATTCCGCTTGTTACGTTGGGTGTACCCTGAACTCCGGTCTCTCGTAACGGTTTTCGAAGGGCACGGTAGACTTCAATTTTCTTATGGGCGCGAGGGCGGAGTGATTCCAAAAAGTTTCATTCAGGATCTGCTCAATCGGCTCGACATTGTGGACGTCATCGAGCGCTATCTCCCGCTCAAAAAAGCCGGTGCGAATTACGTTGCTTGCTGTCCTTTCCATAACGAAAAATCCCCTTCATTTACCGTAAGCCAATCCAAACAGTTCTATCACTGCTTCGGCTGCGGCGTGCATGGCACGGCTATCGGCTTCATCATGGAGCACACCGGCATGGGCTTTGTGGAGACGGTGGAAGAGTTGGCCAAAAGCATCGGCATCGCCGTGCCGCAGGAAATTTCCAACGTGCCGCAGCAAAAAGTCGCTCCCGATCTTTATGATTTGATGCAAACCGCGACCCGTTATTACCGCGAACAACTGAAGAAGAATGCGCGCGCAATCGACTATCTCAAAGGGCGCGGCTTAAGCGGAGAAGTCGCCGCGCGTTTTGGCATCGGCTATGCGCCGGACGATTGGCAGAACCTGAAGTCTGCCGTGCCCAACTATCAGGATTCAAGCTTGGTTGGGACCGGATTGGTGATCGAAGGGGAAGGTGGCAAACGTTATGACCGTTTTCGCGACCGCATCATGTTCCCCATTGTCAATGTGCGCGGACAAGTCATCGGTTTTGGCGGTCGCGTGCTGGACAAAGGCGAACCCAAATATTTGAACTCGCCGGAAACCACGCTGTTCGAAAAAGGTCACGAGCTTTACGGGCTGTACCAGGCGCAAAAATCCATCCGTGCACACCAGCGTGTCATTGTTGTTGAAGGCTACATGGATGTGGTGGCCTTGGCACAGCACGGTGTGGAATATGCCGTGGCTACTCTTGGCACGGCGACCACGCCGTTTCACGTACAGAAGCTACTGCGCCTGTGCGATCAAATTGTATTCTGTTTCGACGGCGACAAACCCGGCCAAAAGGCCGCTTGGCGCGCACTTGAGAATGCGCTGCCGCAACTCCAGGATGGCAAGCGCATCGGCTTTCTTTTTCTGCCGGAAGAGCACGACCCGGATACTTTCATCCGCGAATTTGGCACCGAGGCATTCGAGCATGAAGTAGAAAATTCACTTGCCCTTTCCGGATACCTTCTGCGTGAACTGATCGCACAAGTCGACTTGCAAACACAAGAGGGACGCAGCACCCTGTTGAAAAATGCGCAACCGCTACTCACCGCCATCACCGCGCCGACAACGGCGTTGTTGTTGCGCAAGGAAGTGGCCGCGTTGGCAGGCGTGACCCAAGCCGAACTGGAAGCGTTGTGGTCGGTCAAGCCGATTGCTGTGCCGCAGAGGCAAGCGCCGCAGAAAGCGAAGCGCGTTACCCCCTCCGGATTTCGAATTTTATTGCGCTGCCTGGTCATGCGTCCGGAATTGGCACGTCAGTTGCCCAACGATTGGCAGGGTGAGGGGAGTGACGGCGCGGCCATTGCCGCGTTGGCCGATTGGCTCAATGAATCGGCGGATGAGACCAGCATGGCGGCGCTCATACAGCATTTTCAGGGTACTGCACACGAGCCTGTCTTCGCGGTGGCGCAGGGGGAAATAATGCATCTTGGTGACGACTTCGATACTGAGGCAGAATTTCGCGGTATCTTGCGCCAGCTGCGGCGCGATGCGGTGGATGCGGAAATAGCGCAGTTGGAAACAAAGGGATTGAAAATGAACGCCGACGAGCAGTTACGTTACAAACAACTCGGTGAAGAGCGCAAGCAGTTGAAGGTGCAAGTGAGTTGAAAACTCGGGTGACGGGCACGTAAATTGCATTGCGCACAATCGTAGGGAGTTTAGCTAAGCCTCGGATAAATTATAGAAATCGAGTATAATCCGCGACCTTTTTAAGTGCGTAAAGGTAACTCGCGCCCTTACTGATCTAGCACGAAACAATTTTTGGAATCCTCAAAATGGCGACTCCGCAACAAAAGAAAAAATCTAGCCCGGCCAAACCGGCGGTAGCCAGTGTTAAACAAACAGCCAAGGAAAAGGCCATTGCCGCAGCCGCAACGGTTGATCCTGCGCAAGACTTGGAAGCGCAACGTTCGCGTTTGAAATCACTGATTCTGTTGGGCAGGGAACGCGGCTATCTGACCTATGCGGAGATCAACGACCACCTGCCGGAAAAGATCGAGGTAGAGCAGGTCGAAGAAGTGGTCAGCATGATCAACACCATGGGTATCACCGTGTGTGATGTGGCCCCCGAGACGGATTCTCTGGGTTTGACCGAGACCGCGCCTGCCGTGGCCGACGAGGATGCCGCCGAAGAAGCCGAAGCTGCCATCTCCACTGTGGACTCCGAATTCGGGCGCACCACCGATCCGGTGCGCATGTATATGCGCGAGATGGGCGTGGTGAATCTGTTGACCCGTCAGGATGAGATCGAGATCGCCAAGCGCATCGAAGACGGTTTGAAACACATGATCATGGCAATCTCCGCCTGCCCCGCGACTATTGCCGAGATTCTGCTGTTGGCCGAGAAGGTCGCCAACGACCAGTTGAAGATCGACGAAGTGATTGACGGCTTTGTGGATAGCGAAGACGAAGCGGATATCGGTTCTGATGATGAAGAAGACGGCGACGATGTGGAGCCGGAAGTTGTCGATGACGAAGAAGAAGATGAAGAGGCCACGGCAGCAGCGGCGGCAGCCAACCTGGCCCAACTGAAGGCGGATGCGCTGGAGCGTTTCGCTTCGATCAGTGATCATTTCACCAAGTTGGGCAAGGCCTACGAGAAACACGGATACCGCAGCAAGCAATACGACAAATTGCAGAAGAGCATCTCCGACGAGTTGATGCAGTTCCGATTTTCCGCCAAACAAGTCGATTCGCTGTGCGACACCATGCGCGGTCTGGTGGAGGAGGTGCGCTCCTGCGAGCGTACCATTCAGGACCTGTGCGTCACCAAAGCGCACATGCCGCGCCCACACTTCATCAAAGTGTTTCCGGTCAACGAGAGCAATCTGGATTGGGTCAAACACGAGATCGCATCCAAAAAGCCCTACTCCGATTCTTTGTTGCGCCACCAACCGGCTATCGTCGATCAGCAGAAGAAGATGATCGCATTGCAACAACGTGTTGGCATTCCCATCCTTGATCTGAAAGAGATCAACAAGCAGATGACCAACGGCGAAGCCAAAGCACGCCGCGCCAAACGCGACATGATTGAGGCGAACTTGCGTCTGGTGATCTCTATCGCCAAAAAATACACCAACCGTGGTTTGCAATTCCTCGACCTGATCCAGGAAGGCAACATCGGACTGATGAAAGCCGTGGACAAATTCGAATACCGTCGCGGCTACAAATTTTCGACCTATGCCACATGGTGGATCCGCCAGGCGATTACCCGTTCCATTGCCGACCAGGCGCGCACCATCCGCATCCCGGTGCACATGATCGAAACCATCAACAAGATGAATCGCATCTCGCGCCAAATTCTGCAAGAAACGGGTCAGGAAGCCGATGCGGCGACACTGTCCGTCAAGATGGAAATGCCGGAAGACAAGATCCGCAAGATCCTCAAGATCGCCAAGGAACCCATCTCCATGGAAACTCCGGTGGGCGACGACGACGACTCGCATCTGGGAGACTTCATCGAAGACGGCAACAGCCTGGCACCCATCGAAGCGGCCGTGTACGACAGCCTGCGCAACGTCACCAAAGATATTCTGGATTCACTCACTGCACGCGAAGCCAAAGTGTTGCGTATGCGCTTCGGTATCGAAATGAATACCGACCACACGTTGGAAGAAGTCGGCAAACAATTCGATGTCACCCGCGAACGCATCCGCCAGATAGAGGCCAAGGCACTGCGCAAACTACGCCACCCTTCGCGTTCGGAAAAGCTGAAAAGCTTTCTCGACGGCGAGAATTAAGTCTACGGGCTCTTAGCTCAGTTGGTTAGAGCAGAGGACTCATAATCCTTTGGTCGTTGGTTCAAGTCCAACAGGGCCCACCAAAAAACAAAAGCCTCGCAGTCACGCGAGGCTTTTAGTTTAGGCAGCAGAAACGAAAGCCTATGATTTTGGATCGTATTTGAAAGACAAAGCCACGCGTGCACGATAGGCAGACACCTTGCCGTCTTTTACCACCATATCCAACTTGACGATTTCCGCCACCCTCAAGTCACGCAACGTTTTTGAAGCCACGCCCACCGCATTGGCGGCAGCATCTTCCCACGATTTCTTACTGGTTCCCACGATTTCGGTGATGCGGTAAACGCTGTCTTTTCCCATGGTTTTCTCCTTCGTCTAGGTTGGGCATCAGAGGTTGAGGGGTGATGCAGGTTCGTAAATTACACCGGAGTGCAAACCGCTGCACCCATTTTGTGAAATTGTATCTTGCACGTGAAAACAGTCGAAGTGGAGACAAGCCTTTGACACCCAATCTGGCGGGGCGCAGACTGCCGCGCATTCTCAAAACAAGCACAGGAGAGCAACATGTCAAAGAAACGGTTCCACTGCCAAACGGTCACTCATGCCGGCATCAAAAGCATCAGCATCACCGATGAAGAGCACCATTTCTGTCTTACATTGGAAGACGCGAGCCATCGGTTGGCCTTCCTTAAAGAAGCCATTGCCATCGGCAAATATCCTGTCGCCTTGGAACTGGTCAACTCCTGTGCCAAATTGATGACCGGGCCAACGGTAAAATATCAAGTGAGTCAGCACGACGCCGAAAAATTTTTCCATTCACTGGACAAAGCCTTGCATCATTGAGTGAGCATGGTCATCCCTCCAAGGGAAATCACAAAGTGTGACATTCAGCCAATACTCGGCAGGTACGAACCGCAGGAATAATTTACTCGCCACTTGGCATACTCCCCGTTCATCAATTTTTCCGCGTAGCCAAGTGAGCTTTCAATTGATGTGCGAGTGATTGGCACATACCTGCCGCGAGTTCAGTTTTTGTTTCCGAAGTTGCGGCTTATGGTTTGGCCTGTTTGGCATAAACTAATTTCGTTTCCGTACAAATGCTTCGAACTGATCAGCGGCCAGGGGCCGGCTAAAATAGTAACCCTGGACTTCGTCGCAGCCCTGCGAGCGCAGGTAGGAGAGTTGGCCGGCGGTTTCCACACCTTCGGCAATGGTCTGCATGCCGAGACTGCTGGCCATATTGATGATCGCAGTCACGATGGCTTTGTCGTCCTGATCGACACTGATATCACGCACGAAAGACTGGTCGATCTTCAATTTGTATACCTTGAACCGTTTCAGGTAACTGAGCGAGGAATACCCCGTGCCGAAATCATCGATGGACATCCGAATGCCACTCGCATGCAGCTTGTCCATCATTTCGATCGCCGCCATCGGGTTATCCATGGCGACCGCTTCGGTCAGCTCCAATTCCAGAAACTCATGCGGTACTTCCGACTCGTCAAGAATATGTGTCACCAGTTCGGGTAGGCTTGCTTGACGGAATTGGGCTGCGGACACATTGACGGCGATGACCATCGGCGGCAAGCCCGCCTCTATCCATTTCCGCAGTTGGCGGATTGCGGTGCGTAACACCCATTCACCGATCTGGATGATCTGGCCGGAGTCTTCGGCGATCGGAATGAATTCAACCGGTGAGATGAGGCCCAGCTCGTGATGCTGCCAACGTAATAATGCTTCTGCGCCAATGATGTTGCCTTCTTTCAGGGTGAACTGGGGCTGAAAGTGCAGCAGGAATTCGTTGTTTGCCAAAGCATGCCGCAGTGCGTTCGAGAGCAGCAAGGTGCGTGCAGAGTGAGTTTGCATCTCCGTCGTGAAGAAGCGGAAATCGTTGTGTCTGTCACTCTTGACACGATACATCGCGGTATCCGCGTTTTTCAACAACAATTCAAGATTGGTGCCGTCATTTGGATAGACTGCAATTCCGATGGAGGGCGTGATGACGAGTTCGTGTTCTCCCAGCAGGCAGGGCTTCGACACCACTTCGAGCAACTTGGAGGCGACGCGGGCTGCGCCTTTTTCGTCCGTGCCGGGTAATACCAAAATGAATTCATCCCCACCCTGGCGCGACACCGTATCTTCATCACGAACGGATGACTTCAGGCGTTTGGAAATCTCGATCAGCAATTGGTCGCCGATACTGTGGCCGAGCGTGTCATTGATATCTTTGAAGTGATCCAAGTCAAGAAACATCACAGCCAACTGTTCGCCGCTGCGCTGCGCCAGACTGAGGGCATATTTGAAGCGCTCGATGAGCAGACTGCGGTTGGGCAAACCGGTCAATTGGTCGAAGTAGGCGAGTTGTTTGATGCGCTCCTCGGCAAACTTTTTGTCGGTGATGTTTTCTTTGACCGCAAGATAGTGGGTGATTTTGCCATTGGTTTGGCGCACCGGAGAGATCAGCGCCCACTCGACGTATTCACTTCCGTCTTTGCGGCGGTTGATCAATTCGCCCCGCCATTCTTCACCTTGCAACAATTTTTTCCACATCTCGACATAAGTCGCCTTGGGGGTTCTGCCGGATTGGAGGATGCGCGGGTTCTTTCCTTTGGCTTCTTCCAGACTGAAACCGGTGACTTTGGTGAACGTGGCGTTGGCGTATTCGATGTTGGCGTCCAGATCAGTGATAACGATGGTGTTCGGACTTTGCTCGACCGCCAGCGAAAGTTTCAACAATGAATCCTGGGTCTTTTTCAGTTCGGTAATGTCATGGAAGTTCACCACCACGCTGCTCAAATTTCCATCCGGGTCGAATTCAGGGAACCCCCCGACCAATACCCAGGTGGGTTCGGGCCGGCCGGGAACATTGATTCCCAAAATTTGATTTTCGATGGGCTGCCTACCCGAGATTACCGAGCTGACCGGGTAGTCTTCCGGCTGCAATCTATCGCCGAGCTCATTCATAAAATGCCATTCCGAATCGACCGCAGCCATTCCGTTCAATTGCTCTGGTGACAGCCCCAGTATCTCTGAAGCGCGCGGATTGCTGAATGTGATCCGCGTATCCGCAGAATGCACCACGATTGCCGAATTCAAGTTTTGCAGTACTTTGCGTTGCCGACTTTCGCTCTCGACCAACTCAAGCCGTTTTCGATCCAGATCGTGCTCGACCTCTTTACGTCTGCTGATATCTTCAACGACAGAGATGAAATACTTGGGTGAGCCATCCGGATTTCGCGCCAATCCGACGGTTAGATAGATCCATACAATTGCCCCTGACTTGTGGAAATAGCGCTTCTCAAGGCTGTAACTGGAAATCAAACCGTCAAGCATTTGTTGGATGCGGTCTAGGTCGGAGTTCAGGTCATCCGGATGGGTGATGTCCTGAAAGGTCAGTTTCATTAACTCGTCTTTGGAATAGCCGACGATGTCGCAGAACTTCTGGTTGACCTGCAACCAGCCACCATCCAAACCTACCCGGGCAATACCCACAGCCGCCTGATTAAAAGTGGAACGGAATGCCTCGCCACTTTCCTCCAAGGCATGTTGCATTCGTAATTGTTCGGCATTAGCGGCAAAACGATCCAGGGCATAACTGATATCCATCGCCATCTCGACCAACAGATTCTTGGCGGCTTCGTCGAAGGCATTAACTTCACCGGAGTACAAGGTGAATGTGCCTATCACTTCGTGTTTCCGGTGCAACGGGAGGGAGGCGGATGAACCCCAGCCATAACGCGCACTGCGTTCATGCCACGGAGCGGTCGATTCATCGTGCTGAAAATCCTGACACCAAACCGGCCGGTTCTCCCTGAAAGAAATACCGGTCGGCCCCAGGCCCGCAGCTTGATTTGCGTCGATCGAAATCTGGATTCCGTCCAGGTATTCCACACCTGCGCCAAATGATGAAGCCGGCACGATCCGTGAGGAACCCGCATCCTTCAGGCCGATCCAAGCCATTTTTAATCCGCCAAAATTGACGGCATCACGGCAAATGAGAGGAAACAACTCGGTCTCATTGTTACACCGCACAATGGCCTGGTTGCATTGGCTGAGTGCGGCATAGAGTTTGGTCATGCGTTGACTTTGAGCTTCCGCAGCCTTTCGGGCGATGTCCAGTTGATTTAATTCATCGCGCGTTATTTCAAGCCAACCCAGGATGCTGTTCGCCCTTCCAGGCTCAAGTTGAATGGCAACCGAAAAATCGCCATTCCCGATGCGTTCGATGTTGGTATGTACTGCATCCAGATTGCCACCCAATGTGGCGCGCAGCGAGTGGTAATTGCGCATCAAGGCCGCCATGAATGCGACAGCAGACAAAACCAAAATAATCCGGAACTGGAGCGCGCGGTCCTTGGCTTCTTGCACCGCCGTTACAGTGCGTTGATTCATCATTTCGTAGAATTCATCAATTGGCTGCATGATCCCGGACTTCGCTTGCAAATACTTCTCGTCATAAAGCAACCGACGCGCACGTGAACGATCCGCATCCGTGGAATGACCGCCCGCTTCAATGATTGCCATCGCCTCGAATTCCAGTTTTGTCAGTGCATCCGAATTGCTCTTTGCCTTGGCGAGATGATTGAATTCGTGCTGGGTGAATCCGGACTGACGCATCAATTCCAGCAGGGGGACGGAAGAAGGACTACCGACGATTTTCGGTTTTCCATAGGCAAGGACGTTGTCCCAGTAAATCGCCTCGTACCGGTACGGCCGGGGTTGTTTGCCGTCGCGTATATCGAGGATTTCCAGGTAATACTGTTTATAGATCGGGTTGCCGGTGTTTACGTACAGACGCACCATGTTGGTGAGATCGTCAGACGATTGGCGCAGTTCATCGGCAAGCAACAGGGATTGGTGGCGCGAATAATGGGCTTGGTCGAGCTGCTTTTCCGCACTTACATAAAAGATAAAACCGACCGAGACAACAACAAGCATGCCGATCACAAGCAGCAGGCTGCGGGAAAAAGGTGAAAGTGTGCGTTTGCCAAATCGTTTCATGTTTGGATATTGAGTCCGCTATTTTTCCAACAATCTATATTCGGCCGCCACGTTTTGCATGTTTTTTTGCAACCGAACAATTGCGCCATCCCGTCGATACATTGGATTGACCAGAATCATACTTGGACTTTCGCCGGGCACGCCGTTTGATTATCGGCAGTTTGTGAATAACTTGAATACAGACGGTGCGGTGTGAGTGTACGGGAGATTGAGCGGGTTGAAACTTACGTTCCAGTTACATGAGGTGAGCAGTGGTTTCTGTATTTTCACCCGGGTCATTACCGAAGCTCTCATATTCCGCGATTACCTGTGCACCCAAAAGCAGCAGCGTCGCGGCGACTTCCAAACTGAGGAGCACAATGATGGCCGTGGTGAGTGAGCCGTACATCACGCTCACCTGCGACAGTGTGCCAAAATACCAACCCAGCACATGCCGTATTACTTCCCACAACAGACCGGCCGTGATGCCTCCGATCAGTGCATGCATCACCGGCACTCGGCCAACCGGCATAAGGTAATACACGCTCGAAATCAGCAGGATCTCCCCCATCAATCCCGCGAGATAGATCAGCATGCGCGAGAATCCGTCCAGTGACCAACGCTGTCCCAGCAGGACAAGATGCTCTTCCCCCATAGACATCAGAACGATGATCATGAAGGTGCCCGCGAAAAGCGTCGCACCAATAAAGACGATATAGGCGAAGGGCAGCAGAAGGTTTACCAGCAGGGGCCGATGGTGTTCATGTACCCGGTGCAAAAAGATTACCGAGATCGCGTTCTCCAGTACCCTGAAACCAAGCGAGCTGAAAAAAAGCAGCGTGCCAAACATCATCCAGCCGATCACTTCTCCGTGTTCGAGGAACGATTGCAATTCGCTCACCATCGCGCTTCCCTCACCCGGCGCCACATACTCCAATGCCCTTAACAACATGGACAGCAAGACTGCTTGATCGATCACATGCGACAACACGATCACCATCAGGATGAGCAAAGGCAGGATGGAAAGTAATGCGTAATAGGCCACTGCGCCAGCCAACAATAATCCCTGGTTCGCCTGAAATGCTTTCAACACCCGCAGGGTAAATGAGAGCGGATTCTTGAGTACGTGAGTGACGCGCGGATTGATGAACATCATGCAGCCTGGCGTTAGAAGGTGAGTGGCTGATGGATACTAGCGCCGTGGAAATTTATAACTTGTGCGATGACGAACATTAAAGGGAGGAGGATTATTGAAAGAGTTTCATGTGCCCATCCAGAGCGGCGAATGTATAGCGCAGTGCAGCGGCCATGAACTCATCTCGGCGCGAAGAATCACCCGGCGTAGGGTGCAATACGATACCGGGAAGTTTCGCTATCGTCCCAAATCAATGGATCGATACACCTGTGGGATGTCTGGCCCTTTATGAAGCGAAATACGTTCGTCACAGCGTCCGGGCAGGTTGCGCGGGTCAAACCTTGTCTGGATGTTTCTCGGCAACCATGCCGTCGATCGCGTGCATCACGTCCAGACTGGCACTCTCTGCGATGCGCAACGCTTCGAAGATTTTGTCTTGCAACCCGTCGTCGTATTCCCATTTTTGCTCCATCAGTTGCACCATGCGGTGCACCGAACTGTGCACTTTTCGATGCGGCTCGAGTATTTTCAAGTACGAGGGGGAATCCCCGAATATCTCTTTGGCCGGACCTTCATACCACTGGCCCAGTCTGCAATCATGATGATCGACGGACACCGCCGACTTGAACTCGCTGTTGTTCAAGTCATTGACCAGAACATACGCGCGTTGTTTGTAGATGATGTGATCAACTTTCACCAGCGAGGCGAAGCTCAAATCTTGGGCGTAACGTGCTCCCCCCAGGGTGGTGACGGCGGATTCGTAGAATTGAGCGAACTTTTGTTCCAGCGTGCTAATGATCCCCTGGGAGGAATTGGCGATCTCATGCATCACTTCAGAATCGTCCAGCATCGTGGCGGCTTCGCTTTGCAACATCTGCATGATGCGGCCGATGGACTCGGAGGCGTTCTTGGTGTTTTCGGCCAGTTTGCGCACGTCATCCGCCACTACCGCAAATCCGCGCCCCGCCTCGCCGGCGCGGGCAGCTTCGATCGCTGCATTGAGCGCGAGCAAGTTTGTCTGATCGGCGATGGAGTTGATGAGGCCGACCGCTTTGTTGATCTCGCTGCTGCGTGCATTGAGTTGGGTGATCGAAGCATTGGCATGGTTCACTCTCTCCACGATGCCGGAGAGTCGCTCGACCACATCTTTGACCGACCCCCGGCTTTCTTCCGCTTCTTCACGGGTGCGCTTTGCCAGCTTGGCAAGCGCTTCCATGCTGTCGGTGATCACCTTCAAGTCATGTTGGCTGGAAACAAGATTCTTCAGCAGGTTATCGGTATTCAGGCTGTGTGCACGGGACAGAATCTTGTTGCGCAACGCGCCCAGTTTTTGTTCCGCCATGCCTTCCAGTAAAACTTCCTCGTTCATCAATCCCTGTTTGAAGGTGCCATGCAAACCATCGTTCATCGCATGCCGGTAAAACTGTCCGTTCACATTGGAACGGAAACTCGTCTCCTGTTCGCGGAAATACGCGGCCAGTTGGTCCAGCATGTCGTTGATATCCCAGCACAGCAGGCTGATCTCGTCTGTGGCTTCCGAGATGCCCGTGACACGGCTGTTGAACTTTCCGTCGGCGACCTCGTGAATCACCGTTTTTAACTTGCCGATTTTCGACAACCATTGCCGGACCTTCCACTGACCCCATGCTGAAACGGAAACAGCAACGAACAAGAACAGCAGCATGATCGGTTCCAGACCGTGCAAAACAATGCTGGTCACGATGATGATCAGCGTACCAAAAGAGAACGCCCAGAGCAGGGCGGAGAGTTTAGATTGCAAGGACCAGTTCTTCATAACTCACCCCCTTCTCTTTTAAGACATCCGCCAATATTTTGCCCGATGCAGTCATCGCATTTTGCGGTCCGGCATTTTTTTCCGCTTCCAGCATGGCGGCGTACAACGGCGTGATGGCCTCGATACCGCTAAATTTTGGTTTGCGCCTAACCGAGAAATAGCCGGTGATGTTTCCCGACAGATCAAGCGTCGGTGTGACATTGGTGAACACCCAATAAAAGCCCCCGTCCTTGGACATGTTCTTGACGTAGGCGAAACACTCTTCCCGCCTTTGGATCTTGTCCCATAACAACTTGAATACCACGCGCGGCATATCGGGGTGCCGAATGATGTTGTGCTGGGCTCCCAGCAGCTCTTTCTCGCTGTAGCCTGAAAACTCGATGAAGATTCGGTTGCCGTAAGTGATGCGACCTTTGGTGTCGGTCATGGAAACGATGAAATCGTTTTCGCGCATCACTCTTTCAACCAAGGTCGGTGTGATTTGACTTTTCATTTGCCTTGCTCCGGACAGGGTTCGAGGTTTTAGGGCTATCGGCAACCCGAAATGCAACTTGAGGTCGAGCCGACGGTGCAGCTCATATTATTCGGTGATCAACGGCTGAATCGAAATAACACAGGGTAAAAACCCGGCCAATTCGAGCAATGGTGAAAGAGCCGTTTGCCGATAATCGCCCCATCCAACAAAGGCAACTGCCATGGCGGAACAAGACAGCGATCTGGAAAAAACGGAACTCCCCTCGCAGCGCAAGCTGGATCAGGCGCGTGAAGAGGGGCAGGTCGCACGTTCACGCGAGCTATCCACCTTCATGGTGATGATGGCCGGAGGTGCCGGTTTATGGCTGATGGGTTCCTACTTTTCAAAACAATTGATTGTTTTATTGCGCGAAGGTCTGGCACTGGATACTCGCTTGGCATTTCACACCGAACTGTTGTTGCCGCATTTGTACGATATGAGTCTGGCAACGTTACTGGTTTTCATGCCATTCCTGGTGCTGCTGCTGTTGGTGGCGGCCTTGTCTCCACTGCTGATGAACGGGTGGCTGTTCTCGGTAAAAGCATTACAACCCAAGTTTTCAAAACTCGACCCCATTGCCGGCATCGCGCGCATGTTTTCTGCCAACAGCCTGATGGAGCTGCTCAAGGCAGTGGCTAAATCGGTGCTGGTCGGGGGCATCGGGGCGTGGGTGGTGTGGCACAACCGCGAAGCCGTTTTGCTGCTGGTGGGTGAACCCGCAGCACGCTCCATCCCGCATTTGGGCACGCTGGTCTGGTGGAGTTTTGCCGCGATCATGATGGGTTTGTTAGTGATCGTGGCCATTGATGTGCCGTTCCAATTGTGGGAACACAGCAAGAAATTGAAGATGACCAAAGAAGAGGTTCGCCAGGAGTCGAAAGAGACCGAGGGTGATCCGCAGGTCAAAGGACGTATCCGCAGCATGCAGCGCGAGATCGCGCGCCGCCGCATGATGTCGGCGATACCGACGGCCGATGTGGTGGTGACCAACCCGACGCACTACGCGGTGGCGTTGAAATACAGCGAGAGCGGCAACCGCGCGCCTATCGTCGTCGCCAAAGGCTCGCACCTGCTGGCGGCGCGTATCCGCGAGATCGCCAGCGAGCACCATGTACCGATCCTGGAAGCCCCGCCGTTGGCACGGGCGCTGCATAAACATTGTGATCTGGGCGAGGCGATCCCCGAGGCGTTGTACACCGCCGTGGCCGAAGTGCTGGCCTATGTCTATCAGTTGCGCCGCTATGAAAAGCTGGGCGGGACGATGCCCAAACTTCCGGGTGACTTGCCTGTCCCCAACGAGCTCGATCCGGCGAACAATGTCGTGTAAGAAGATTACCGACAACGTTGAATTGCCCCACAAATCTCCCTCTTATTTCCCCTTTGATTTGACACGTGCTCTTGATAATACGCATGAGCCGAAGACCCCCAAACGGGTTCTCGGGGCATGCGGACAACACGGGGCGTGACATGAACAACATGCTGCAAATACTGAAAGAAGGGCTGCTGCGCGGCGGAGTGCGCGGCATGGCGGGGCCCATTCTGATCGTGATGATCCTGTCGATGATGGTGCTGCCGTTGCCGCCATTCCTGCTCGATATCCTGTTCACTTTCAATATCGCGCTGGCCATCATGGTGTTGCTGGTGGCGATGAACACCACCAAGCCGCTGGATTTTGCGGTGTTCCCCACGGTGTTGCTGATTTCAACTTTGTTGCGCCTTTCACTCAACGTCGCTTCCACCCGTGTGGTGTTGCTTGAAGGACACACCGGCCCCGATGCGGCGGGCAAGGTGATCGAGGCGTTCGGCCATTTCCTGGTCGGGGGCAACTACGCGGTGGGCATCATCGTGTTCATCATCCTGGTGGTGATCAATTTCGTCGTCATCACCAAAGGCGCGGGTCGTATCGCCGAGGTGGGTGCACGTTTCACCCTGGATGCGATGCCGGGCAAACAGATGGCCATCGATGCCGATCTCAATGCCGGACTCATCGGTGAGGATGTGGCGCGCAAACGGCGCGCGGAGATTTCGCAGGAGGCGGATTTTTACGGGGCGATGGACGGTGCCTCCAAATTTGTGCGCGGGGATGCGGTGGCCGGCATCATCATCATGATCATCAATGTCATCGGCGGGTTGGTGATCGGTGTGTTGCAACACAATCTCGATCTGGCAACGGCCGCCAAGAACTACACCCTGCTCACCATCGGTGACGGTTTGGTGGCGCAGATCCCGGCGCTGGTGATTTCCACGGCGGCGGGCATGGTAGTCAGCCGCGTATCCAGCGAAGACACCATCGGTCAGCAACTGTCCAAACAATTGATCTCCAGTCCGCAGGTCATCATTCTCACTGCCGCCATTATCGGCATGTTGGGGCTGATCCCGGGCATGCCGCATTTCGTGTTCTTGTTACTGGCCGGCGGGATGGGCTGGTTCGCCGTGCACTTGTTGCAGCAGACCAAGCTGGCGGAAGACAAGGTCAAACAGGTCGAAGCTACCTTACCTCCCGTCATCGAGGCGGCCGAGGCCACCTGGGAAGACGTGGCGCAAGTGGATGTGCTGGGACTGGAAGTGGGTTATCGCCTGATTTCGCTGGTGGACAAGGCGCAGGATGGCGATCTGCTGCGGCGCATCAAAGGCATCCGCAAGAAATTTACCCAGGACATGGGCTTCCTGCCGCCCGCCGTGCATATTCGCGACAATCTGGACTTGCATCCGAACAACTATCGCATCACCCTCAAAGGCGCCGAGATCGGCAGCGGCGAAGCCTTTCCCCATCTTTTCCTGGCGATCAATCCGGGCACGGTGAGCGGCAGCGTGCCGGGAACACCGACCAAAGATCCCGCCTTCGGCTTGCCCGCCATCTGGATCGAAGGTGCCATGCGCGATCAGGCGCAGGCCATGGGGTACACCGTGGTTGATGCGGGGACGGTGGTGGCGACCCACATGAGCCACCTCATCCACCAGCATTCCGCCGAGTTGTTGGGACGCCAGGAACTGCAACAACTGCTCGATCACCTGGGCAAGATCGCACCGAAACTGACCGAGGACCTCATCCCCAAACTGTTGCCGCTGTCCACGGTGCAGAAAGTCATGCAAAACCTGTTGGACGAAGATATGCACATCCGCGACATGCGCACCATCCTGGAAACGCTGACTGAACATGCCCCGCAAGTACAAGATCCCAGTGTGCTCACGGCGCTGGTGCGTGTCGCACTGGGACCGGCCATCGTGCAGCAGTTCTATCCGGCGGCGCAGGAATTGCAAGTCATCGGCATGGACAAGGAATTGGAATACGTATTGGGACAGGCATTGCAGGCGGGCGGCTCAGCCATCGAACCCGGGTTGGCGACCACCTTGCTGCGCGAAGCGCGTGCCGCCGCCGATGCCCAGGAAAGAATGGGCTTGCCCACGGTATTGCTGGTGCCCGGTGGTATCCGCGATCTGTTGGCGCGTTTCCTCAAACGCGCGGTGCCGCAACTCAAAGTGATTTCGCATGAAGAAGTGCCCGGCTTCAAGACCATCCGGGTGACATCCATGGTGGGAGGTAGAGCATGAACGCAAGAAAATTCATCGCGGCCAGTTCGCGCGAGGCATTGAAACTGGTGCGAGTCGAAATGGGCGAAGACGCCGTGATTCTGTCCAACCGCAAAGTCAGCGGCGGCGTGGAGATCGTGGCCATGGCCAGTGTGGAATTGGCGCATCTGAGCGAGACGCGATCCGTGCCCCAAGTTCCCGAAAAGTCGCGACAGACTTTTACCGATAGCGATCCCAACGCCTTCAAGTTGAATTTGTCTCCGCAAGCACTGAGTCAGGCGGCTGCGCTGGGCGCCAAGGTCATCGCGGCAAACGCGGCGCGCGCAGTCGCCGCGACCGTTCACACCGCCTCCGGCAACGTGCAGCTTGCCGCCCAACCGGCCGCGCAAGTCCGCAAAACGGGGGATGCCGAGCAGAACAAATTGCTGGGCGAACTGAAGTCGATGCATAACATGATGCAGGAGCAGATGGCCTGCATGGCCTGGGCCAACATGCAGCAGCATGATCCCAAACGCAGCGGCTTGTTGCGCGACCTGATCAATGTCGGGTTCAGTCCCGCGTTGTCGAAATTGTTGCTGGACAAGATGCCCAGCGAGGCCGACATGGCCTGGGTGATGCGTATCCTCACGCACAACCTGCGCGTCGCCAGCAAGCAGGATGATGTGGTAACGCGCGGCGGAGTGGTTGCGCTGGTCGGTCCCACCGGGGTGGGCAAAACCACGACCACGGCCAAGATGGCGGCGCGTGCCGTGGTGCGTTACGGCGCGGACAAGGTGGCGCTGGTCACCACAGACAGTTACCGTATCGGCGCGCATGAGCAACTGCGCATCTACGGCAACATCCTCGGCGTATCGGTACACGCGGTGCGCGATACCAACGATTTGAAACTCACCTTGTCCGGCCTGCGCCACAAACATCTGGTGCTGATCGACACCATGGGAGTGGGGCAGCGCGACACGCGCGTGGCAGATCAGGCACGTATGTTCGACGAGGTGGGCGCCGCGCGCATCCTGCTGTTGAATGCGACCAGCTCCGGCGGCACATTGGACGAAGTGATCAAGATGTACGGTGGCTCGGGCATCATCGGTTGTATCCCGACCAAACTGGATGAAGCCGTGACGCTGGGCACGGTGCTCGACGTGATCGCGCGCCACAAACTGGTGATGCACTACATCGCCAGCGGACAGCGCGTTCCGGAAGATTTGCACGAGGTGAATCTGGAATATCTGTTGCACCGCACCTTCAAGGAGATCGGCAAGCCGACCCACTTTGCTTTGCAAGCCATGGAATTCCCGGCATTCATGGCCGGCGTGCAGGGCGGCGTCAGCATCAGGGGGCAACATGCGCACTAACATAACGACGAACACGCCCTCACCTCAATCCTCTCCCGTACACGGGCGAGGAGGCGAGCGAGAAAAGCAATCGTTGTATCCTGATCAGGCGGCCGGCTTGCGCAAATTATTGGCGCGATCGTCGGCGCAGGTGATCACGGTGATCGGCGCACGCGATGGGCTGGGTGCGACCAGCATCGTGACCAATCTGGCGGCCGTATTCGTTCACGCCGGCAAAGACGTGTTGGTGCTGGATGAAAATATTTCCCATGACAACGTGGCCAATACGCTGGCGCTGCGGCCGCGCTACGACCTGTTGCATGCGGCACGCGGCGACAAGACTTGGCAAGATGTGTTGCTGCAAGGGTTGGGCGGAGCCAGCGTGTTGCCCGTGGCGCGCGCCATGCAGGCGCTGCCGAGGCTGGGAGACGCCGAGCGGGATCGGTTGCTGCAAGCGTTGCTGGCCGCGGCCTTCGACAAAGACGTGGTGCTGGTGGACGCGGCGCGCGACGGCCATTCGATGTGCGCCAGTTTGTCGCGTGACGAGCCGTTGTTGCTGGTGCTGAATGCGACCGCCAGCGGCATCACGGAAGGTTATACGTTGCTGAAACAGATGGCGGTACACAACGGCAGGCAGGCTTTCGATATCGTGGTGAACAAGGTCGGCGATGAACGCGAGGCGTTGGCCGTGTTCGATAATCTGTCGCAAGTGGCCAACCGTCATTTGCAGGTACAGCTGGAATATCTGGGCTATATTCCGGTTGATGAAAAGCTCAAACGTGCGACACAATTATGCCGTCCGGTCGTTGAGGCTTTTCCTTCGGCGGCGTCATCGCTGGCCATGCGCGAGATCGCCCAAGGTCTGTTGCGTGCCCCGGGAGTGACCGAGCACGTGCAGGATAAATTGAGCGGAGTGGTGCAGCGCATGATCAGGATGTCCCATCCGGGTCACGTCGCCGGTGTGGTGGCAGGCAAACATGCGCAGTCGCACGGGCGGTCAAGCGTGTTGACATGACCTTGCAATGCGTCACGGATCCGCTAAAGCAAGCGGCGGTGTTGCCAACGACAGGTGGTATTTCGAAAAAACGATTTATGTACACACCCAACGGACTGAACGACAAAGAACAATGCCTCAAGGAATTCGCACCCTTGGTGAAGCGTATCGCCCACCACATGATGCTGAGACTGCCGGGCAGCGTGGAAGTGGATGACCTGATCCAGGCCGGCATGATTGGCTTGCTGGACGCGGCGGGTCGTTACGATGAATTGCGCGGCGCGCAATTCGAGACCTATGCCTCGCAGCGCATACGCGGCGCGATGCTGGACGAGTTGCGCGGGGCCGACTGGTTGCCGCGCAGTTTGCGCCGCGACATGCGCCGCATCGAAACCGCCATCAGCAAATTGCAGCAGCGTTTGGGCAAAGCGCCCAGCGAATCCGAGATCGCCCGCGAGATGGGCATTCCGTTACCCGAATACCAGCAGTTGTTGCAGGAATCCCGTGGCGCACAACTGGTGTACTACGAGGATTTCCACGGCGACGGCGACGAGGATTTCTTTGAACGCCACGATTTCAATACCGAGGGTAATCCGCTCGAACTGTTGCAGGACGAGCGTTTCCGCACCGCACTGATTGAGGCCATCGAACGCCTGCCGGAACGCGAGCGGCAGATGATGGGCATGCATTACGAACAAGACATGAACCTGCGCGAGATCGGTGAAGTGATGGGCGTGAGCGAATCGCGCGTGTGCCAGATCCACAGCCAGGCGGTGGCACGCTTGCGCACGACACTCAGGGGATATTGATGGACAAGCTCAGTATCTTCGGCATCCTCGTCGCTTTCGTCGGCATCGTCGGCGGGCAACTGCTGGAAGGGGGATCGGTCTCGGTGTTATTGCAACTGGCGGCATTTTCCATTGTGTTCGGCGGCACGCTGGGCGCGGTCATGTTGCATCATCCGTTGAAGGTGTTCGTCACCGGCATGAAAATGAGCCGCTGGGCGTTCGACACACCCGAAATCGACAAGCAGCAACTGGTCTACCGCTTTGCCGCCTGGGGCAGCGCCGCGCGCAAGGACGGTATTCTGGTTTTGGAAAAACACATCAATGGGGTTGACGATCCGTTTTTGAAAAAAGGCATGCAACTGCTGGTGGATGGCAACAGTGCGGAAAAAATCCGCGAGGTGCTGGAAGTCGATCTGGATACCTATGAAACCCTGCATTGGCAAGCGGCGAGAGTGTGGGAAGCGGCGGCGGGCTATTCGCCCACCATCGGAATTCTGGGCGCGGTATTGGGTTTGGTACATGTGATGCAAAGTCTGGGCGAACCGGCCAAGCTGGGTGCGGGTATTGCGGTCGCTTTTATTGCCACCATCTACGGCGTCGGTTTCGCCAATCTGGTGTTCTTGCCCATCGCGGGCAAACTCAAAATACTCATCAGCAACCAGGTGAGCAAGCGCTCGATGATCATCGACGGTTTGTGCATGCTCGCCAATGCGGACAATCCGCGTTATATCGAAAACAAACTGTCCGGTTATATTTCCTGAAATGGCCCGTCGCCCCAAAAGAGTCGAGCACGACAATCACGAACGCTGGATGGTTTCCTACGCCGATTTCATCACGTTGCTGTTCGCTTTTTTTGTGGTGATGTACGGCATCTCGTCGGTCAACGAAAGCAAATACAAAGTGTTCAGCATCTCGGTGAACAAAGCATTCGGCACCGAAGCCGCCAACAAAGAAAGCGGGACACAGCAGCTTACCGAGGACGAGATCTACTTCAAGGCGCTGGTGGACAGGCGCAATGCGCGGCTGGCGGAAAAGCAGCGCAAGTTGGACGAACACATGAAGAAGTTGAATGACAACTTGAATGCAAAAATGTCCGGCTTCGTGCAGAACGGCCTGATGTCGGTCACGCAAACCAGCCGGGGAGTGATGCTGGATATCAATGCCAGCATGTTGTTCAGGCCGGGCGAAGCCGAATTGCAGGACGAGGCGGTGAGCACACTGGCCGAAGTGGCGACGATTCTGGCCGAACAAAAGATGCCGATCGAAGTGGACGGCCACACCGACAATTTGCCGATCAGCACACTGCAATTCCCGTCCAACTGGGAACTGTCTTCGGCGCGCGCAAGCAGTGTCGTCAGGCTATTCATCGAGCAGGGGATTGATGCCAAATTACTCAAGGCCACCGGCTTTGCCGATAACTTTCCGGTGCTGCCCAACGATACGCTGGAAGGGCGCGCACGCAATCGTCGCGTGGCGATTACCGTGCTGGCACCGGAATTGGAAAACACCGCTGCCGCTTCCGCTACGCCGGCGCTAAATTAACAGTGCAGTATTTCCGCAGCGGATTTTTCGAGTTATACCCAACCGAGGACGTCAACTTAGACGCAAACAGATGAAGGAATTCTTTGTCACTAAATGGGACCATACCCCGTTGGGGCTGGTGCTCAAATTGGCGGTCATCATCATGGCCACGGAATTCTTCATCATGCTGTTAATCGAGTTCTTGCTGAAGCCGATGCTGGGCGAAGGAGCCGCACAGGGTTATTGGTCATATTTCGACGCCATTTTGCTGGGGGTCATCCTGACACCGGCCTTGTATTTTCTGGTCTTGCGTCCGATGAAAGCGCAACAGTTACACCTCAAAAATCAAAACAGGGAGTTGAAAAATGCCGCCGCCAAATTGTTGGTGGATGAAGCACAGGTGATTGCCGCACACCAGCGGGAATTGGAAACGCGCGAACACATGATCCAGATCGAAAAGTTGTCCTCGATGGGCACCATGGTGGGCGGGGTGGCACACGAGATCAACAACCCGTTGATGGGGATTCTGAATTACGTCGAATATGCCCGGGACAAGGCGACCGACAGCCGCTCCAAAGAAGTGCTGGACGATGCGCTGCACGAGATCAACCGCATCAAGACTATCGTGAGGAACATGCTGGTGTTCATCCGCGCCGACAGCACCAATCAGGACAGTTGCGATGTGAAGAAAACGGCCCAACAGACGCTGGCTTTGCTGGAAGGTGAACTGAGAAGAAATTCCGTGTTAGTCGAGATGCGCTTGGCCGACGATTTGCCGCCGGTGAAATGCAGCGCGGGCAGCCTGCAACAAGTGTTGCTCAATTTATTGCTCAACGCGCGTGATGCGATCGCGGAACAGAGTGAACAACGTATCACGCTCATCGGGAAGCGCGAAAACGGGAAAGTCGTCCTGTTGTTTTGCGACAACGGGCCGGGCATTTCACCGGAAATTGTTGAAAAAATATTCGATCCGTTTTTTACCACCAAGCCGGTGGGCAAAGGTACCGGCCTGGGATTGTCTGTTTCGCGACACTTGATAGACGAGGCGGGGGGCAGCATCCAATCGCATGAAGAGCGGGGTTATGGTTGCTGTTTTCGGATACTATTCGACGCGGCATAAACAGTGCTCCAAGGAGGAATTTTATAATGACAAAAATACTGGTAATCGACGACGATGCGGCAGTGCGTGGCGCATTCCAATTGGTTTTGAGCGATATCGGGTTTACGGTGCGTCTGGCGAGTGACGGAGTGCAGGGGATCGAACTGGTCAAGGCTGAGCGCCCGGATCTGATTTTTCTGGATTTGAAGATGCCCGGCATCGACGGGGTCGAAACGATGCGCCGCCTGTTGGCGATGGATAACACGTTGAACATTTACATCGTCACCGCATTCGCCCAGGAATATTTGGCCCAACTGAAGCAGGCACACGCCGAGGGCTTGTCCTTCCAGTTAGCCAACAAACCCCTTTCGGGAGCGCAGATCAGACACATCGCCAAATCGGCGAGCCACCCCAGCGAGGTGGATAAAGAGAGCCATAAAATCATGCTGACCTTGTATGTGGTATCCATCAGCCCCGCAATCAAACAAATCATCGATCAACTGAGCAAAGTGCTGGCGGCAGCATACCGCCCGGGTTACTGGGTGCTGGACGTGGTCGAAGTGCTGGGCATGCCGGAAAAAGCACTGGAAAAAGATGTGTTCGCCACGCCCATGCTGGTGCGCGAAGTGCCTGAACCCATTTTGAAATTACTCGGAGATTTGTCCAAGATGCATTCCGTTCTAGCGGCCATCACCGCCCAGAACAACAACGGCATGGGTACCGTGGTGGTGTAACGATCATGCGCCCATTGCGGATAACGTCCGTGCCCCCTTACCGTGACGGAAACTGATACAAGTTTTCAACTGATTTTATCCACGATCACGGACGGGATCGTGGTGGTGGACCGGTTGGGCGTGGTGTTGTATGCCAACCGCTGTGCCGAACTTATATTCCAGCGCGGAGAATTGACCGGCAAAGACTTGGCCATTCCGCTCAACCCCGGCACCGCCAGCCAGGAAATCAATTTGATTCGTAGCGACAGTATCGGTTGGGCTGAATTGAGGTCGGCACAAATCACCTGGCACAACCAACCGGCCTATGTGATTGCGGTGCGTGATATCACCGCGCGCAAGCTGGCCGATGAAGAGTTGCGCATCGCCGCCATTGCCTTCGAAACCCAAGAAGGCATGATTGTGACCGACGCCAGCGCGGTCATCTTGCGGGTCAATCGTGCTTTCACCCGCCTCACCGGTTACAGCGCGGAAGAAGCCGTGGGCCGCACCCCGCATTTGCTCAGTTCGGGTCGCCACGACAAAGCGTTTTATCGGCACATGTGGGACACCGTGTGCAAAGAAGGTTACTGGCAGGGCGAGATTTGGAACCGGCGCAAAAGCGGCAAAATTTTCGCCGAATGGCTCACGATTTCGGCGGTGACCGAGCCCAACGGCGGGGTCACGCAGTACGTCGGATGTTTTTCCGACATCACCCAGAACCAAGAAGCGGCGGCTGAAATTCACCGCCTGGCTTATTACGATGCGCTCACCAACTTGCCCAATCGCCGCTTGTTACAGGACCGCTTGGGTCAGGCATTAATCGCCGCCACGCGCAACGGGCGTTATGGCGCGATCCTGTTCATCGACTTGGACAACTTCAAAATGATCAACGATACGCGCGGCCATTTTGCCGGCGATCAATTGCTGGTCGAAGTGGCGCACCGCCTGCGTGCTACCGTGCGCGAAGGCGACACGCTGGGGCGTCTGGGCGGCGACGAGTTCGTGGTGTTGCTGGAGAACCTGGGTGAGGAAGCAGAGGAATCGGCAACTCAAGCCAAACAAGTGGCTGAAAAGATGCTGGCGGTCATCGGCCAACCCTACCTTGTCAACGACATCGAATGCCATAGTTCTGCCAGCATCGGCATCGGACTCTTTCGCCAGCATGAGGTCATCGACGAGTTGCTCGGACAAGCCGATCTCGCCATGTATCAGGCCAAAAAAGCCGGACGAAATGCCATGCGTTTTTTTGATCCGACCATGCAGGCGGCCGTTACGGCGCGTGCGGCGATTGAGAACGATTTGCGCCACGCGCTTGAGCACGATCAATTCAAGTTGTATTACCAGTTGCAGGTGTTGAATGGTGAGCAGATCGTGGGCGCGGAAGTGTTGATCCGTTGGCAGCACCCCGAACGCGGTCTGGTTGCGCCGGATGAATTTATTCCGCTGGCGGAAGAAACGGGATTGATTCTTCCCATCGGCCAGTGGGTGTTGGAATCGGCCTGCGCGCGGCTCAAATTGTGGGAATCAAACCCGGCCACCCGCAACTTGCAGCTTGCCGTCAATGTCAGTACGCGCCAGTTCCAGCAGGCGGATTTTGTCGAGAAAGTGCGGCAGACAATCAACAGGCATGGCATCAATCCGGCCATGCTCAAGCTGGAAGTCACGGAAAGTATGTTGTTCAACAATATCGGGGACATCATCGTCAAAATGCAGGCGCTGATGGCGCTCGGTGTGTTTTTCTCCATGGATGATTTCGGCACCGGATTCTCTTCACTCTCCTACCTCACACAATTGCCGCTGAACCAACTGAAAATCGACCGCTCTTTCGTGCGGAATATCGGCGTGAAACCGGCGGACGCGGCCATCGTGCAAACCATTATCGGCATGGCGCGCAATCTGGGTATCGGGGTGATTGCGGAGGGGGTGGAAACCGAGGATCAACGCACCTTTCTGGAGCACAACGGATGCACGACCTGCCAGGGTTATTTGTTCAGCAAGCCGGTTCAGGTAGAAGAGTTTGAAAGTCGCGTGACCAACATGCAACTTTTTCCGTCAACACCCAGCGCGAGCGACCATGACAGAACATGAGGCCAGTTTCGAATTGATCTTATCCACGATCACCGACGGGGTCGTGGTGGTCGATCAACTGGGCAAGGTGGTATATGCCAACCGCAGTGCTGAAATCATCTTCGAACGCGGCGAATTGGCGGGCAAGGATTTGGCGATTCCGCTGCATCCCGCAGGCTCTTTTCAAGACATCAATCTGATCCGCCGCAGCGGCATCGGTTGGGCCGAGTTACGTTCTTCCCCCATCACCTGGAATCAGCGGCCGGCCTTTGTGATTGGTGTGCGCGACATCACCGAACGCAAGAAAAATGAGATCAACATGCGCCAGGCCGCTGCCGTGATCGAAAGCACGCGCGAAGGCCTGATGGTGACCGATACCGAGAAACGCATTGTGCGCATCAATCCGGCCTTCACCGAAATCACCGGTTACACCGCAGACGAGGTGATCGGGAAAACACCGCAGATACTCCGCTCCGGCCGGCATGACGCAAAGTTTTATGCGGATATGTGGGCAAGCATCGTGAACAGCGGCCATTGGCAGGGTGAAATCTGGAATCGCCGCAAGAATGGCGAGACCTACCCCGAGTTGATGAGTATCGATGTGGTGAAGGACAGTGAGGGCAAGTTATGCAATTACGTTTCGGTATTCACCGACATCTCAAAATTAATCCACACACAATCCGAACTCGATTTTCTTGCCCACCATGATCCGTTGACGCGACTCCCGAACCGCTTGTTACTGCTGTCGCGTTTGCATCACGGTATTCAGCGGGCGCTGCGGGATGGAAAATTCCTCGCCCTGCTCATGATCGACTTGGACCGCTTCAAGGATATCAACGACAGTTTCGGGCATTTGGCCGGGGATGAATTGTTGCAGCAGGCCGCCGCCAGATTGTTGCTTAACTTGCGCGAAATCGACACAGTATGCCGCCTGGGAGGCGATGAATTTACCGTGTTACTTGAAGACAATGCGGGCACCGCAGATGCCGCACATGTAGCTAGCGAAATCATCCGCGATTTGAGCGAACCTTATTATTTGTCAAATGGTGCAGAAGTGCGCATCGGTGCCAGTGTCGGCATCAGCATCTTCCCCGGCCACGCGAGCACAGCAGAGCAGATGTTGCAGCAGGCCGACAGTGCACTGTTCCAGGCCAAAACAGATGGTCGCGGCTGCTTTGCGTATTTTTCGGAGAAACTGACCGATGCCGCGCGGGAACGAATCGACACTGAAGTGAGGTTGCGCCGTGCGATCAGCCAGGGCGAGTTGCGCGTGTTCTACCAACCCCAGATCGACATCGTCAGCCGCCGCATCATCGGTGCCGAAGCCTTGGTGCGTTGGCAGGATCCGAACGAAGGCCTGATCCTGCCAGCGCGCTTTATTCATATTGCGGAAGTGACCGGGCTGATCGGTGAATTGGACGACTGGGTGTTGCACGAAACCTGCAAACAGGGGCAACGCTGGCTGGCTGCGGGGTTGCCGCCGCTTACGCTGGCGGTCAATCTTTCGGCATACCAGTTTTTGCAGGGCGATATCAGCAGCACGGTGGGACGCGTGTTGCGCGACAGCGGTTTTCCGCCCGCCAATCTGGAGTTGGAATTGACCGAGAGCGCCCTGATGAAGCGTGAAACGGAATCGATCCAGATACTCAACCAGCTGCGTGCGCTGGGTGTGCGCTTGGCCATCGACGATTTTGGCACCGGTTATTCCTCGCTGGCTTACCTCAAGCTGTTTCCGCTCGATGTATTGAAGATCGACAAACGCTTCATTGACGATGTGCCGACGCATCGTGATGACATGGAGATCGTCGCCGCGATTGTTGCCATGGCACACAGCTTGCGTTTGAAAGTATTGGCCGAAGGGGTGGAAAACGAGCACCAACTGAATTATTTGAAAACACTGGGCTGCGACCAGTTCCAGGGATATTTGTGCAGCCCGGCGCTGCCCGCCGCTGAATTCGAAAAGCTGTTGAAGTCGAAGAATAACGTGCTTTATTAAGGGTTAGGGAAGGTCTGATTAAGTCCGTTCGTGGTGAGTGTTTTCCGTTCGCTCCCTCGATACACCGCGCAAGCGCGGCACTCGGGACGAACGGAAAACGTATCGAACCATAGCTTTCGGACTTAATCAGACCTTCCTTAGCCCGGGTTGCACTACAGGAGTAAAAACGCCGTGTCGCGGCATTACAAAACGACTAGATAAGAGGAGGGGTCATGGATACTTTTCATTGGGATAAACACTTTGAAACTGGTTTGACCGAAGTTGACCAGCAGCACCGCGAACTGGTCAATCTGATCAACCGGCTGGGCGATCTGATTGCGCAAAAAGAAAACTTGTCGTTCGCTCAGATCGAGAAGGTTTTCGATGAATTGGTCGCCTATACGCTGTATCACTTTCAGGAAGAAGAAAAGCTGATGCAGGAGGTGGCAATGGATAGTCACGCCACGGCGAATCACTGCCGGAATCACGCCGAATTTTTGCAGGTTGTCACAAAAATGCATGCCGGGATTTCGCCGCAGAATCTGGAGGCGGCAACCCCCATGCTGAAGTATCTGGTGCACTGGCTTGCGTTCCATATTCTTGGCGTGGATCAATCCATGGCCAGGCAGGTCCATGCAATCCAAGCCGGACAAAATCCTGCCGACGCTTTCCGGGAAGAGAAGCACATTGCCAAAGACGTCACGGAACCGTTGCTGGTGGCACTCAACGGTTTGTTCCAGCAAGTGTCGGAGCAGAACCGCGAATTGATCGAACTGAACCAGAGTCTCGAACTCAAGGTGACGGAACGCACCCGTGCCTTGTCCGAAGCCAATCAACAATGGGAAGAAATGGCGCTCACCGATGTATTGACCGGCTTGCCCAATCGCCGTCATGCCATGGCCAGACTCACCAAGGAGTGGACGGAGTCGGAGCGGCATACCAGTCCGTTGTCGTGCATGATGATTGATGCGGATGGTTTTAAGCAGATCAACGATACCTACGGGCATGATGCCGGTGATGAAGTGTTGCGGCAGCTTGCCCGACAACTGCGTTATGCCGTGCGTACCGATGACGTGGTATGCCGCCTGGGCGGGGATGAGTTTTTGATTATTTGTGCCAACACTCCGCACGAAGGCGCAATGTATGTGGCCGAGCTGATGCGCCAGGCGATCGCGGCGTTGCGCGTGCCGGCCGGTGGCGGCGAATGGAAGGGCAGCGTCAGTGTGGGCGTGGCCACCCGAACCCCGGAAATGAGCACGCCGGAAGATCTGATCAAAGGCGCGGACGAGGGTGTCTATCTGGCCAAACGCAACGGACGCAATCGTGTCGCTTGCGCCCAATCGAACCCCTAAAGAAAGTTGCATCGGGGAGGCGGCCAACGTTTACCTCCCCGTGTTTTCTTCCCGCAAAATTAACTGAAATTATTACCGGCATATTGCATAATGTCCGGGACATTCCGGAGGGCCGGACTGGATGTTTTCCAGTGATTCCGTGGTTTGGAACCAGTCAAAATAAGTGGTGGACGGTTTGGACAAACAGTCAGCACTGAAGGCTTTGCAGTTGCAGCAGATGTTCTCCGCAAGCACTTTTTCGCTTGCCAGCAGCGCACTATTGGCTTGCCTGCTCGCTTACATCCAGAGCAGTGTGATAGCGTCACCGGTGGTGCTGGTTTGGCTTTCTCTGATCATTCTGATCACACTGACACGGGCCGCTCTGGTCATCTTTTATCAACGTTCTTCCGTTTTAGACCCCGCCGCTATTCACACGCAACTGGCCAGATTTCGGTTTGGAGTCCTGGCCTCTGGCCTGGTATGGGGATCGGCGGGGTTTTTGCTGTTGCCCGTCCATGACACACCGCATCAACTGTTTTTGATTTTCATGCTGGCCGGTATCACCACGGGCGGCGTGGTTGCCTATTCGGCCGACCTCTTTTGTACCCTTGGATTTACGATCGCAACGCTGTTGCCGATCGTGTTCCGCCTGTTTGGAGTGGGTGATGATTTGGCCATGAGCATGGGTACGGCGATCATTGTTTATCTCGGTTTTATGCTCTTGAGCGGAAGGAATTTTAATCGGAACATTATCGACAACATTAGCCTGCGTTATGAAGCAATCGAACGCGAGCAATTATTGAGAACGGGTGAGGAGCGTTTCCGATTGTTGTTGAGACATTCGCCTGTGGGGATCTTCCATTACGACACCAACCTGGTCATTTCCTACTGCAACGATCGCTTTGCCGAGATTTTGAACAGTACGGTTGAACGTATTGCCGGTTTGGACATGAAGACACTCAAGGACCAGTCGGTTTTACCCGCGCTGAAAACCGCGTTGACCGGCGCAACGGGCAATTACGAAGGTTATTATTTTGCCACCTACAGCGATGCCAAAGAGTGGGTAACCATGACCACTTCACCCGCGCGTGATGCCAACGGAAACATCACGGGAGGTATTGCAGTGGTGCAGAACATCAGCGAGCGCAAAAAGGCGGAGCAGGATCTGTATCGGGAAATTGAAACCAACAAGATGCTGTTCAGTACGGCGGGTGATGGTCTGCATGTCATGGATGAAAATGGCAATCTGCTGCAGGCCAGCAATTCATTTTGCCGCATTTTGGGCTACACGCAGGATGAGGTGAGAGGCAAAAACGTGCTGGATTGGGATGCGCAATTGCCCGCCGATACTCAATTCCTTGAAATCGTGAATAGCGTTCCCGAAGAAGGGTTGATGCTGGAATCCAAACACCGCTGCAAAGACGGCCGCGTGATCGATGTGGAGATATTTTCCAATGTGGTGTTAATTCAGGGCGTACGTTACGTTTTCGCCTCGTCACGCGACATCACCGAACGACTGGCCAATGCGCGGATGCTGGAGACCAATAAAAAAGTCATCGACACGTCCCAGGATGGTTTCTGGTTGGCGGATTCCCGGGGTAATCTGCAAATGGCCAACCAGGCTTATGCCGATCTCAGCGGCTATTCTGTGGCGGAGTTGTTGCACATGAACGTCAGTCAGTTGGATGCCAATGAGCAGTCCATTGACGATGTCAATGCGCATATTGAAAAGGCCATCGCCCAAGGGGGTGACAAATTCGAAACAGTGCATCGCCGCAAAGACGGTCGCTTGATTGATGTCGAGATCACCAGCAACTATCTGAAAGACTCGGAACAGTTCGCGGTATTCATCCAGGACATCGCAAGACGTAAAGAAACCGAGGAGGAAATCAGGCAGCTGGCGTTCTTTGATCCATTGACGTTATTGCCCAACCGGCGACTGTTGCAGGATCGTTTGCGCCAAGCGATGGTTTCAAGTCAGCGCAGCGGCAAAGAAGGTGCATTGCTGTTCATCGATCTGGATAATTTTAAAACGCTGAACGACACCCTCGGGCATGACATCGGCGATCTGCTCTTGCAACAGGTCGCGCAACGGCTGGTTGCCAGTGTGCGCGTGGGTGACACCGTCGCCAGAATCGGCGGCGATGAATTCGTGGTGATGCTGGAGAATTTAAACGGCAACGCGATCGAGTCGGCGGCCCAGACCGAATCAGTCGGGCAGAAGATATTGACTGCCTTGAACAAGAGCTACCTTCTTGGCAGGCACGAACACCACTCCAGTTCAAGCATTGGTATTTCGATTTTCAGCGGGCAGGAGAAATCAATCGAAGACCTGATGAAGCAAGCCGACATTGCCATGTACCAAAGCAAGAGTCTGGGCCGCAACACCCTGCGTTTCTTCGATGCTCAAATGCAGGATTCCATCAATGACCGCGCATCGCTTGAAGTTGAATTGCGCAAAGCCATCGAACAACGCCAGTTCCAGTTGTATTTTCAGATACAGGTGGACAACTCAATGCAGCCCTTGGGTGCCGAGACATTGATTCGCTGGATGCATCCTGAACGCGGCATGGTGTCTCCCGCTCAATTCATCCCGCTGGCAGAAGAGTCCGGATTGATCCTGCCCATCGGGTTATGGGTGCTGAATACGGCATGTGCACAGATCAAGGAATGGCAGAACGAGGCACTCACCCGCAATCTGGTGTTGGCAGTGAACGTGAGTGCCAAGCAGTTCCGGCAAACGGATTTTGTGGATCAGGTGCGCGTCGCCGTGATGCGCAATGACATCAACCCGAGGCTGCTCAAGCTTGAACTCACCGAGAGCATGCTGCAGGAAAATATCGAATCCACCATCACCACCATGAAGGCGTTGAAAGAGTTTGGAGTGTTATTTTCGTTGGATGACTTTGGCACCGGCTATTCATCCCTGCAATACCTTAAACGCTTGCCGCTGGATCAACTCAAGATCGACCAGTCTTTCGTGCGCGATCTCTCAACCGATAGTAGTGATAAAGCCATCGTGCGCACCATCATCGCCATGGCGCACAGTTTGAAACTGGATGTGATTGCCGAAGGTGTGGAGACGGAGGAGCAGCGCCAAATTTTGCTGAAAAAAGGATGTATTCACTTCCAGGGTTATCTGTTTGGTAAACCGATACAGCTAAAGCAATTTGAAGCATTGCTTTAACTTGGCTGACTTGGGGTGCTGGGGAATACGCGGAACGGCTGAGTGCGGGCTGGATATTGCGGAATCCCGTCGTCAATAGATTGCGGGTACGAATTGATTCGCACCCGCAAATTACGCGGACTTCAGCATATCTCCATCCGAAAACTCATCAGCCCAAACGCGTTCATTTCTTCCTGAGCACCGTTACCTTGTTGACGAAAGTGATGCTGGGGAAGGTCCGGTTCAGCGCTTTGCTCTTGAAATTTTCCAGTGTCGATCCGCTATCGAACTGGATCACATCCCCCTTCTTGGTGACGACCGTACCGGTAGCCAGCCAACGTGTCTGGTGGTTCTCGCTGACTTCGATATAGGTAAATTGCGGAATATCAATGATGCTGACCACGGTGCCCTGCAATGTTTGTTCCACTTGCGGCGGGTTGATCTGTTTGAGTTGGCTCATGGCGCTCGCCGGCATTGGCTGTGCGCCGGGTGCGGTGCTCGAACCGATCTGCGTTGGAATGAAGGGTTCATCGGCCGACGGTTTGTTGTCGCATGCAGCGAGGGTGAGCAGAAGCAAAGTCGAGATAAATACGGAGCGTTTCATTTGATGTTCCTGAACAAGATAAAGTTGAGATTGCGAATATTACTAAAATCGTTGCATTCGGGGTGGGTCTTTCGACGTCAAACCCGCATTGGAACGGGGGATTATTTCTTCTTCTTTTGCGCCCCGAGGATCTCGTAGTACTGTTTGAGTTCGGTCTCGATGGTGGAAAGTTGGTAGTAATCGTTGCCGGCGCGTTTGGCCAATTCCAACTGTTCGATCGCGCCGCGCAGATCCCCGTGCAGGATCAAATAGTAGGACAACACGTGATGTTCTTCCTGATGGCGGCCCAGTGCAGCATAGGTTCGCGCCTGCAACTCATACAGCCTGGGGTCGTTGCCGTTCTGGTTCACTTGCTCATCCAGCAACTTGAGCGCGTCGGCGTATTGCTGCTCTTGTAACAACACTTCTGCGTAATCGTAGATCAGCGCGTGGTGTCCGGGGAATTGCTTCAGGGCATTGCGGTAGAAGGGCAAGACGTCTTTGTCCTGCTTGTCCAAGCGTTTGATCTGTCCGGCCAATGCTTCGATGCTGGCGTTGCGCGGTGCGTGTTGATACAGGGTGGCGAATTCCTGGGTGGCGAGTATTTCCTGTTTGTTGCGCAGCAGGGCCAGCACCAAACCGTAACGCTGGGCGATTGGGTTGCCGAAGCGTTGCTCACCCAACGCGGCCCTGAAGTAAGCCTGTGCTTCCTGCGGCGTTTTTTGCAAGGCATGCACACGCGCACGCATCAGTTGAAAATCCAAACTGTCCGGCACCAGATGAAAGGGCAGTTGCTGCACGCGGTTGTCGACGTCGGCCACGCGCTCGGTGGTGACGGGGTGAGTGCGCAAATACGAGGGGGTATCGCCTTCCTGGATCTGCGTGGCTTTTTGCAAACGCTCAAAAAATGCCGGCATGGCGCGGGTATCCAGTCCGGATTTTTCAAGGATGCCCAGGCCGATGCGGTCGGCTTCTTTTTCATATTCACGGGTGAAATTCAGTTGCCGCTGCATGGCACCGCCTTGGGCACCAACGATCGCGGCAGTGGCGGCTTGCGGGTTGTTGCGCGCGGCAAGGATGGCGACGGCAACGGTGGCCATGGCGGCGAGTGAATCATATTTTTGACCGGACACCATGCGCGCCAGATGGTGCTGGGTGACGTGGGAAATCTCATGGCTCAACACGGAAGCCAGTTCGGATTCGTTTTGAGCGAGCAGCAGCAAGCCGGTGTTCACGCCGATGAAGCCGCCGGGCAGGGCGAAGGCGTTGATGGCATTGTCGTTGAGGACGAAGAATTCAAATGGCTGACTGGGTTCGCTGCTGTGGGCAACCAGACGGTCGCCCAGACGGTTCAGATAGTCGGTGAGTTCGGGATCGTCCAGATAACTGTCGCTGGCACGGATCTGGAACATGCTCTGCTCGCCGATCTGCCGTTCCATTTGCGGGGACACCATGGTCTGGGCAACATCACCCAGATCGGGAAGCCCGTCCGCATTCAGGGTCAGGGGCAGTATCAACAGGGCTGACAGAAGGAATTTTTGCATGGGCGGTATGATAACACCGGCTTAATTTGGTTCCCGAATAAGCGTTTCAAAACTGGACAGCATGCCTTCAAAGCCGCAAAATACCTGCCTTATAGCAAGGCAGGTCATGGATTCCATCGGTAAATATCAGATCGTAAAAGAACTCGGGCGCGGCGCGACCAGTACGGTGTTTCTTGCGATCGATTCTTTCAACAACCAACAGGTTGCACTCAAACTGTTCAATCCGCAGGTCATGGAAAGCGGCGCCAGCGGCAAGGCGTACCGCAAACTGCTGTTGATCGAAGCGTCCCTCGCCGGAAAACTCTCCCATCCCCACATCGTCAAGGTGTTTGACGCGGTGATGGACGGCCCGGTGAATTACATGGTGATGGAATACATCGAGGGCGATACGCTGGAAAAATTCGGCGAGGTGGACAATCTACTGAGTCTGGGGCGCGTTGCCGAGATCGTCTACAAATGTTGCAAGGCGCTGGAATATGCCCAGTATCAGGGCGTCATCCATCGCGACATCAAGCCGGCCAACATCCTCATTCGCGGCGACAGCGATATCAAAATCTCCGATTTCGGCTCGGCCGTGATCGAAAGCCAACAGACCACTCAAGTGAGCGGGGTCGGCTCGCCGGCGTATATGTCGCCCGAGCAGATCAAGGAGCAGACGCTGACACACCAGACAGACATCTATTCGCTGGGTGTGACGATGTACCGTTTGCTGACCGGCAAGTTGCCCTATGAGGCGGCCAACAATTTCAGCATGATCTACCAGATCATGAATTTCGAACCGCCCGTGCCCAGCACGTTCCGCCCCGATATACCGGCCACGCTGGACGCGATTGTGCTGCGCGCGATCTGCAAGGATGTGGCGCACCGTTACCAGACCTGGGACGAGTTCGCGCGCGACCTGGTGTCATTCATCAGCGACAACGTGCCGCAACAGGAAGAGTTCTACGACACGGAAAAATTCGACACTTTGCGTGCGTTGCCTTTCTTCAAGGACTTCAACGACGTCGAGTTATGGGAAGTGTTGCACATCAGCGAGTGGCACAAGATCGCCAAGGATGAAAAGATCATCCGGGAAGGTGAATACGGGCAGAATTTCTTTATCGTGGCGCACGGTTCGGTGCGCATCGTCAAGCAGGGCAGGCTGCTCAGTTTGTTGCACAAAGGGGACTGTTTCGGCGAGATGGCGCATCTGTCCGGGAGTGATGCGAAACGATCTACCGACGTGCTGGCCAAGAGCGATGTGAAACTGATCGAGATCAATCCGGAAGTGCTCAGGCTGGCCTCGGCAAATTGTCGCTACCAGTTCAGTGATGCTTTCCTGCGTATGCTGGTGAAGCGGCTGTCGGTCGCCAATACGCGAATCTCGCGCTTGCTGAGCGATGATACGGAAGACGAATAGCAATTAAATTGGGGGTTACAAAGATGTCAGGTTTTACCAATATCACGGCAAGCGAGCTTTCTGCATTGTTGTCCAAAGGTGATGTGCAACTGGTGGATGTACGCACCGATGCGGAGATCGCGCGCGGGCGCATCAAAGGTGCGCTTAGTTTGCCGCTGCATTTGTTGCCCTTCCGCCTGGCTGAATTAGATGCGCGAATAACGACGGTATTTTATTGCCAGATGGGTGGTCGCTCGGCGCAAGCCGCCGCGTTTGCTGCCGGACAGGGATTGCAGAATGCCTCCAATCTGCAGGGCGGCATCACGGCCTGGTCACATGCGGGCGGGGAGATCGTCGCATGAGTCCTGCCCCTTTCGATGTCGAACTTGAGGTGCGGCGCTTGGCCTGTCCGTTGCCGATTCTGCGTGCCAAGAAAGCACTGTCGACGATGACCAGCGGCCAGGTTTTGAAAATCGTGGCGACGGACAAAGGTTCGCCCAAGGATTTCATCGACTTTTGCCGCCAGACCGGGAATGAATTGTTGGCTTCTGAAACAAGCGGGGAAGACTTCGTGTTTCTGATCCGCCGTCGGTAGGCGGGGTTGGGTGGGCACGTTTTTTTGTGCCCACGCTGTCTGCAATTGTCCTACAGCGTGGGCACAAATTCGTGCCCACCCTACTGCGCGGGAATGACGTCAACCCAATTTCTTGCGCTGCACCTGCAACTGTTCCAGTGTTGAAGCAAACTCTTGCAGCCTTTTCTTTTCCTGCTCGACCACGGCCGCCGGCGCACGCGCGACGAAACTCTCATTACCTAACTTGGCATGCGCTTTGGTGATCTCGTTGGTGAGCCGTGCGATCTCTTTGTCCAGGCGTTCGCGTTCGGCCGCCACGTCGATTTCCACTTTCAGCATCAATTTGAAATTGCCGACGATGGACACCGGTGCATCACCCTCGGGTAGTTCGGCGACGATATTCACGTCGCTCAATTTGCCCAGGCTGCTGATGTAAGGGGCGAGTGTCTGTAACACCTTCGCATCACCGGCCGCGATCAGCGGCACACGCGCGGCGGGAGAGAGATTCATCTCGCTGCGCAGACTGCGGGTGGCGGTGACGAGTTCTTGCAACAGGGTGATCTGCGCGATGGCGGTGTTGTCGATCTTGCTTGTGTCGGCTTCGGGATAGGTTTGCAGCATGACGCTGCTTCCTTTTGCATTCGCCATCGGCGCGACCGATTGCCACAATTCTTCGGTGATGAACGGGATGATCGGGTGCGCCAGACGCAGGATAGTTTCCAGCACGCGCACCAGGGTGCGACGCGTGGCGCGTTGCGCCGCGTCGCTGCCGTTGGCCATCTGCACTTTTGCCAACTCCACGTACCAGTCGCAATACGTGTTCCACACCAGTTCGTACACCGCGCGCGCCGCCATGTCGAAACGGTAGTCGGCGAAGTGTGCCGCCATCTCGGCTTCGGTCTTTTGCAATTCACTGATCATCCAGTTGTCGGCAGCGGAATATTCCAGCGGCAAATTTTCGTCGAGACCGACATCTTTGCCTTCACAATTCATCAGCACGAAACGCGTGGCGTTCCACAACTTATTGCAGAAATTGCGATAACCCTCGCAGCGTTGCATGTCGAATTTGATATCGCGTCCGGGTGAGGCGAGCGAGGCGAAAGTGAAGCGCAACGCATCGGTACCGAAAGCGGTGATACCTTCCGGGAATTCTTTGCGCGTGCGTTTTTCGATCTTCTCGGCATCCTTCGGGTTCATCAGGCCGGTGGTGCGTTTCTTCACCAGCGCTTCGATGCCGATACCGTCGATCAAGTCGATGGGGTCGAGCACGTTGCCTTTGGACTTAGACATCTTCTGTCCTTCCGCATCGCGGATCAGGCCGTGCACGTAAACATCTTTGAATGGAATCTTGCCGGTGATGTGTTTGGTCATCATCACCATGCGCGCCACCCAGAAAAAGATGAT
>CAYROQ010000003.1:53859-141060 GCA_964425955.1 uncultured Sideroxydans sp. | reverse complement strand
CTGCACATGCGCTACACCGCACGCACGCGCAGCATCGAATGGAAACAAGACGAACTTACGCTTGCCGCCGTTGCCCGGCTGGAACAGATCCTCGACTCGGATACTCCGCACATCCACCAACTGAAGATGCAAAGCGGCATGGGGCTGCTGTGCAACAACGTGTTACATGACCGCTCTGCCTTCACTGACGACGCCAGCAATCCGCGACTGCTGTTTCGCGCGCGTTATCTGGAGCGGGTATCGCCCACTTGAGCACTGCGATTATTCCTGCTAAAGGAATGAAAGATTCATGCCGATAGGTCGCGAGGATCCACCTCACCACTAGCCCGGATCCTGGCCCAAAAAAGGAATCATCATGTCCCACAATGGCGCGTCTATTCTCAGGCAAATAAAATACAGTTTTTTGGGTTTCGGCCTGAGCATGGGGCTGATCTTCCCGCTGTACGCCCACTTCTTCGTCAATTGGAAAGACGGGATGTTCCTGTGGTTCTTTTTGGGATGTCTCGTCGCCGGAATCACGATTGGCATCATCAATCTCAAACTGCTCGAATGGTTGCTCGTGCGCAAGTTGCGCAAAGTGGCTGTCGCCTCCGAACGTATCCGTGATGGCGATCTGCGCGAAGGTTGCGGCATCCGCAGTGCCGATACTGTGGGCGAGATCACGGAGGGCTTTGACGCGATGGCAGACGGACTGCGCGATACTCTCCAAGGTGTCGCCCAATCGGCCGGCTTGGTCGATACGACTGCACGCGAGATCGGCACCGCGATGCAATCGCTGGGGAGCAATATGGATGAATACCGCCAAAACTCACTCGAGATCGTCAAAGTTATCAACGGCATGGCAGAGGCCGCCAACTCCATTCTTGCCATGTCGGACCAAGCGGGAACCAGCGCCTCCTCGGCGGATGAATTGGTGCGCAACGGCGTGGTACAGGTGACCACCACTGAAAAGGCGATCTCGGTATTGGACGATGCCAGCAAAAAAATCTCGGCCAATGCAAACAGTCTTGCGACGAGTGCGCAAGAAGTCGAGACTGCCGTGTCGGCTATTCGCGCGATCGCCGAGCAGACCAATCTGCTGGCCTTGAATGCGGCGATCGAGGCAGCCCGTGCGGGCGAACAGGGGCGCGGCTTTGCCGTGGTGGCGGACGAAGTGAGGAAGCTCTCCGAACAGGCTGCCCAGGCCACCAAGCAGATTGATTCCGTGCTCAAGCGGGTGAGTCTGGATGTCGCCTCCACGGTCAGCATCTCTGCAGAAAATGCCAATGCCGTCCTCGATGGACTGCATGCGGTAAAAGCGTCCACCGAAATATTCGGTCAGATCGAAAAAGCAACGGTCAATATGAAGCACTCCGTCGAAGCAGTACGGGAAGCTGCGGACGATCAGCAGATGCTGGTCGGCATCGTGCTGACCCGGATGTCCGACAGTCAATTGCGGACGGATAGCGTGGCCGAACTTACCCGTTCCTGCGTGAACGATGCCGGCAAAATGATGGAGGCTGCAAAAGAGTTGAACGAGACAACCAACAAGTTCAAATTCTGAGTCCCTAATTCCAGGATGCCCGTTAGAAAGGTCGCTATGTTCAAGATACTCCTGTGCGTTTTCTCCCTGATTCCGACACTCGTCTTCTCAGCCCCCTTCTCCCTGGAAATAATCGCCCCCGGCGTGTACGTGCATCACGGCGCGCATAAAGACCTCGCCCCGCACTACGGCGGAGACATCTGCAACATCAGCTTCGTTGTGGGTGAAAAAGGCGTGGCGGTCATTGACACCGGCGGTTCGCCTGTCGTGGGTTTGCAACTGCGCAAGGCCATACGCAAGGTCACCAAGAAACCCATCCTGTACGTCATCAACACACACGTGCACCCCGACCATGTATTGGGTAACGCCGCATTCAAACAAGACCTCCCAATATTTGTCGGGCACAGCAAATTGAGTGACACCATGGCGCAACGCAAAGAAGCCTATCTGCGCAATCAGACCGAATGGGTTGGAGCGGATGAAGTCGGCACCGAATTGATTCCTCCCTCCCTGGCCGTCAGTCAAACTCAAGAACTGGATTTAGGCGGGCGCAAACTTCTGCTGACCGCTTACCCCGTAGCACACAGCCCTTCCGACCTCAGCGTGCTCGATAACGCCAGCAATACGCTGTGGACAGGCGATCTGTTATTCATCGAACGCGCACCTTCCGTCGATGGCGATGTGCCCGCGTGGTTAGGCGTCATCGAACAACTGCGCGATGTCAAAGCCACACACACCGTGCCCGGACACGGCTCGGTCAGCGCCAACGGTGGTGCGGCATTGGATGACGAGAAGCACTATCTAACGACCCTGCTGACCGACGTGCGCAACGCGATCAAACAAGGCCGCAGCATGGAAGAAACTATTGAGACTGCTGCGCAGACTGAAAAGGGAAAATGGTTGCTGTTCGATATGACCAACCGACGCAACGTGGCACGCATATTTCCGATGTTGGAGTGGGAGTAGCCAGGCAACGGACGGCGCAACATCAGGTTTGATTGGTATTGATTGTCAGATGCTCTCGACGGCCAGCGAACGTCAATGCTAATACCAGATGCCAGAACGCAAATGTTGCGGGGTATTGCAGACTGTCAATGTTGCCAATATCCCTCACTTCTCGACCTAAAGAAACCATGGCTATTTGCTGATTTGGGTGTCAGTTCGAATTGTGACGTTGTCCGTTTTTCCTTCAGAATCAGACGTTCGCACACAGTATTTTTGATGGCGCAAGATGGTCGCTTGATAACCCAGTGCCGTCATTCCAACTTCCCACGCATTGACTACCCGACACTTTAAACTCTACAAAGCCCATGCAGCTAATTCGTAGTAGTCAAATCCACTACTTCTACCTCCAAGACACTCATTGAGAAAGTCCTCGGTTTTCCTGTAAATCTTGAGGCTTTGCGTCCAGCGTTCAGCTCCATGCCCCATTCCACTAATTTTCATATATTCGACTGTTTTATCTGCTGCACGCAGTGCTGCAACCATATTGTCAGACTGATCAACGGTTGAGCGCACATCACTTGTTCCTTGAATGATTAACAGTGGTCGCTCAACCATAGAAGCATTTTTCAAAGGAGATTTTCCAGTCAGATTTCGACGAACCTCTATAGATGCGGTGTCACCGACGAAGCGATGCCATACTGGCATGATAGATTGCCAGTATGGCGGGAATTTATCCAACAGTGATACTAGGTCAGATGGGCCAAAGATATCTATGCCACAGGCAAATGTTTTCGGGGACTGCGTCAACGCAAACAGAGTGGCATAGCCGCCATAACTGCCACCCATGATAGCTATGTGGTCTGGATCAGCGACACCTTCATGTATTGCCCAGTCGGTCGCATCAAGCAAGTCCAGTTGCATCTTCCCTGCGAACTCGCCTATTGCAGCCTCGTATAGTTTTCGCCCATATCCCGTCGAACCCCGGTAGTTTACTTGTAATACCGCATAGCCACGATTTGCCAAAAACTGAACAAGAGTTGTACTAGAAGGCCAATCCGGATTAGTCCATGTATCCTGTACAAAAGGGCCTCCATGCACCAACAAGGCCATAGGGAGCTTGCGTGGAGTTGCACCTTGAGGGAGAGTCAGGTAACCGTGAAGCATCAGTCCATCGCGGCTCTTAAATGCAACTGGCCGAGTTGAAGCTAAGTTCGCTGCGTTGCGTCGCATAGCACCTTCACCCAGCAACTGACGCTCACCGGATTTTCGATTCCATAGGTAGTAAGATTTACCAGAATGGTCATAGGCACTGAGAATAAAGTTCTCATCGAGTCGATCAAAATTTAGAATTTCCATTCCTAAAAATTGTTTGCGCTCGTTCATTAAATTACTGCGAAATGTCTGTAACCCATTACTCAGTGTGCTGTCGTAAACGTCTGTTCGAGGATAGTCTGGATAATATTGGGCAAACATCGGCTCACCCGTACTGCTGCTGATGCCAACCTCGCCAACATCTACCTCTGGATCTTCTTTGAAGAGCTTTTCGCTGCCATCTTTTGCTGATATTGAAAGAATAGCCACGCGATCACGTCCACGGTTGGAGCGCAACCATAACCGCTGATGATCATTTGAAACACTCAACACTTCGACCGAATCGGTTGACTGCCATGTGTATATGGATTTCCAATTATTTTCTTGTTTAATCTCCAGCCAATTGTGATCTCCGCTATACCGAGTCCGCGCGAATAACTCCCCAATATTATCGGTGATCCAGGAGGCAACATCTCCGGGGTTCTGTGCTACTAGCACTGACTTATGTGACACGATGTCGGTACGGTAGAGATCAAAAGAATGCGCGTCACGACGGTTGTGCACAATAAGAATTGAATTACTGTTAGGGATAACAGCTTTAATTTCAGCATGCGTATTATCAAATGGCGTTAAGTCGACTGCTGGCTCATTTGGCTGTTCAGTATCTAATATCCAAACATGAGGATTTTCATCACCCTTATTTCCTCTGAGCAATAGCAGCCGACGACTATCGCTCGCCCAGCGAAAGTAGCCAGAGAAAAAATCCATTGAACGAGTGCCGTCTTGGCCAATTGTTTTTACAAAAATTGCCCGTTCCAATTTCCGGACTGCGATCCATGCGAGCTTCTTTCCATCCGGTGACACAGCGTAGTCGCCATTGTAAGAAGTGTTGGCCACGAACTCTCTAACCGGAAGCAGTTTAGGCAATGAAGAGTTGATGAGTGATTGGTGCCGTGCAGGTTGTTCCCCGCAGCTAATGAGAATAGGGATGAAAGCAATTAGCAGAAAGACTGGGAATGAATTTAAACGCATATCTTCTCCGAATAACCTCTATGCGAGCCAGAACTAGAAAGTGCCCAAGAGTGACCGGCCTCTGGCCGACCTTTGCCCGATCGATAGATAAAACTCAAACGTCTGTACCTCAATCAAGAACCGACACTCGAATCTAGGCGATTGCAGGGCTTGCGATGCGGTGCATGCCCTTTAAAATATCGTGAAGCTTTTCCTCAGCCAACCACAGATCATATTTCGTTTGCATATCGACCCAAAGCTGCGGGCCATTACCCAATAGCGCGCCCAAGCGAAGCGCCATTTCTGGAGAAACGCTACTCCGCTCTGCCAATACAGAATGAAGTGTCTGGCGAGATACGCCAAGGTTCCGAGCGAACTCACTCACAGACATTCCCAAGTGGGGTAGAACGTCTTCGCGCAGGATTGCACCTGGATGTGTTGGTTTACGTTTGCGCATGATGTCTCCTAGTGATAATTTTCTAAATTGATCTTTAACGCGTTCTCGCCATTCCATTCAAAAGTGATGCACCACGGGCCGTTTACATGAACGCTGTACCGTTTAGGCTTGCCTTGTAACGGATGGAAGTCGAAGCCCGGTAAGTTCAATGCCTCAGGTGTCTTGGCAATATCAATAGCATCAAGTCGTCTAACGATCCGATCAACCAAAGACGCCTGCACCTTGGCGCTATTGCCCTTTTCAAATAGCTCTTGCAGGCCTTTGTGGGCGAACGATTCAATCATGGCCAAACTGTAAAGCAACACCTTACATAAGTAAAGTTTTCTTCGATTGAATAACTTCGAGGCCAAATTGGCGGCCGCGAAGTTAAAGTCAGTTCAAACCTCAGTCTGCTCCGCCATCTCTAGGGCATCGTCCACTTCGATGCCCTAGATAGCGCACGGCGCTCTCTGTCTTGGAGTGTCCGAGAAGCAACTGAACCGTCCTCAGATTCTTGGTGCATTTATAGCTGGGTGTGGGTTTGATTCGTGGCAAAACCGTAACAGTTGGCGTCCAAAGTAAGCGACAAATCCGCCGCCGTGAACATTCCGTTGCATCCCCCTGCCCTCACATAAAGAAAGCGTAAGCGAGGCCAAGCAGTGCACAGACACCGATCACTTTCATGATGTCGGCCTTGTATTTCCACAAGGCAATGAAGCAGGCGACAGTCAGGATGACGGAAATCACATCGAATGGCCCGCTGAAAGGTGTCACCGCCGTGGCCTTGGGCCAGAAGGTATGCCAGGCAAAGAACACGGCCAGGTTCAGGATCACGCCGACCACCGCAGCGGTAATGGCGGTGAGCGGCGCGGTGAATTTAAGTTCGCCGCGTGTGGCCTCGATGATCGGTCCGCCGGCGATGATGAAGAAAAAACTCGGCAGGAAGGTGAAGAAGGTCGCGACCGTCGCACCGGCCACTCCGGCGGCAACGGGATCACCCAGTACCGACTTGCTTACACCGCCGAGATAGCCGACCCACGTGACGATCATGATGAGCGGGCCTGGTGTGGTTTCGCCCAACGCCAGACCGTCCATCATCTGCGGGCCGGTAAGCCAACCGAAGTGTTCGACCGCGTTCTGATACACATAGGGCAGCACGGCATACGCACCACCGAGGGTGAGGAAAGCCGCCTTGGTGAAGAACTCGCCCATATTGAACAACTCGGGTTTACCCAGCAACAGGATCATGACCCCGATCCAAATCAGCACGAATACGATTGCTGTGGCGGCGAATTTTCTCCAGGTGAATCTGGCATGGACAGGTGGCGGAGTATCGTCGTCGATCAATGAGGGGCCATAGGCTTTGTTTGACGCTCCGTGCCCTCCGCCAAGCTTGAATTCTTCCGGCATGAGTTTTCCGCCGATGGCGCCGAGGATGGCAGCGGCGAGCACGATCCAGGGGAAGCCGATGTCGAAAAAGAGAATGCCGACGAAGGCCAGCAGAGCGATGGTGAGCAGGGTTGCGTTCTTGATCACACGCGAACCGATGCGCCAGGCCGCGAATAACACGACGGCGACCACGGCGGGTTTGATACCGTAAAAAATTCCCTGCACAGCGGGCACATCGCCAAAGTTCAGATAGATACCCGCCAGCAGCGAGAGCAACACGAAAGCCGGCAGAAAAAACAGCACACCGGCCAGCACCGCACCCTTGATGCCGTGCATCAGCCAACTGATGTAGATGGCAAGCTGGATCGCCTCCGGCCCCGGTAACAACATGCAGTAGTTGAGTGCGTGCAGGTAGCGTTGCTCGGAGATCCAGCGGCGGCGTTCCACCAGCTCTTGATGCATCATCGCTATCTGCCCGGCCGGACCGCCGAAACTGATGAAGCCCAGCTTGAGCCAATACTTGAAGGCTTCAGCCAGCGTCACCGCTGCGGGAGGTTGTGTGTTGTCAGGAATTTGTTGCTGCGATGCGTCCATGTCTCCTCCTTGGAGTTTCCAATTTAGAGCAGGCCTTGGACGATGCGTTGTCTTGAAGCGGGGAGGCTGCTTTATCCCCGGGTGCGGTGATTATCTCAAAGATCGCCTTTGCTTGCCGCCACCATCATGTCTTTCATGGCGGCCATCACGCGCTCGGCATTTTTGCGTGTATCCGCAGGCATCGCTTTGATCAGCTTCAAGTCCATCATCATGGAGATGACCCAGCGCTTGCTATTGGCGTCTTCTATCAAGGCGATGCGGCACGGCATGAAGGCGATCATCATGGGGTCGGCGGTCAGCATCTTGTTGGCGGTGAGGCCGTCGCAGAAGTTGAATATCTCCATGCGTTTGGCGGGCTTGCCGGTCAGCGCTTCGATTTCTTTGTAGAGCTGGTTGACTCCGACAAATTTGAGGTTGTGCTGGTTGGCGCGCAGCTTGAGTGACTCCACCGCATCGTCGAAACTCACGCTGTCCTGAATTTGGATGCGCGCGATTTGCAGCTTCACATCAGTGTAGTTGATTCCCGCTTTATCGGTTGCAGCGAAGGCGATCTGTGTGAGCGCGATAAAAATAAATGCAATGAGGGTGCGTAGTATTTTCATGTTATTCCTTTCCAATTATTCCGTCATTCCCGCGCAAGCGGGAATCCAGTTCGGTTGTTAATTTGCTCGGTTTTGACCTGCGATGCAGGAGTTATTTTATTGCTGGATTCCCGCCTGCGCGGGAATGACGAGGCAGATATTTACTGTCCCTATTTCAAACCATGCCGGGATTCCCCACCATGCCTTTAAGTTTCGGCACATTTGGTGTGCTCACCTTGACCACTTTCTCGTTACGCAGATGGCGCGCGACCAAGTCCCAGATCGGCTCGCCGCCCTTGTCCCGCGCCGCTTCGGACACGGGTGCCCAGCCTGCCACTTTGTAGGTCTTGTTCGCGTCCAGCAACTGGCCGTTCAAGCGCATGTCCTGAATGCGCTGCCCCATCTTGGCATTCGGTTCGCAGGTGTATTCCAAGCCGCCCACGCGCACCATATCGCCGCCCTGCTGGTAATACGGGTCGGGGTTGAACAAATTGTCGCCCACGTCTTCCAGCACCCCTTTGATCTGCGCACCGGTCATCTCGGTGAGTGTGGTGTAGGGATAGGTGATGGCAGTCTGGTTGAGTACATCTTCCAGGGTGATAGTCGAACCCGGCAGCAGCGAGGTGCCCCAGCGGAATCCCGGCGAGAAAGCGATAGGTGCGTCTTTCTCTTTCATCAGGGCATCGAGTATCACTTGGTCGAAGCTGCCGTTGAAATTGCCACGGCGATACAGCAGTCCGTCGGTGGTCGCCAGCTTTTCGGAGAGCTTGTTTTCATAGGGCGCGCGGTGCTTTTGCATCAGCGCGGTCATTCCCTTGTCAGCGGCCAGCAGGTTGGAAAACACCGGCAGCAATTTGTAATGGAAGTCCGTGATCTTTCCGGCTTTGACTTCAAAATCCAGCACACCAAGGAACTTGCCATTCGAGCCGGCATTGGTCACCAGAGTCGTCCCGCCACGGTTCTTCACGGGAACCGGCACGGGGATTCCGTCATGCGTGTGTCCGCCCAGAATCGCGTGCAAGCCGCTGACGCGCGAGGCCAGTTTGAGGTCGACATCCATACCGTTGTGCGACAGCAGCACGACCACCTGCGCGCCTTTCTTGCGCACTTCGTCAATGGTGAGTTGCAGGTTTTCTTCCTGGATACCGTACGACCAGTCCGGCACGAAATAGCGCGGATTGGCGATCGTGCTGTAGGGGAACGCCTGACCGATGATGGCGACCGGAACACCGTTTATTTCTTTGATGACATACGGCTTGAATACGGGATCGCCGAAGTCGGTGGTTTTGATATTTTGCGCGACCACGTCTATCTTGCCGCGCAACACGCCCTCTTCCGCTTCTTTGATGCGTTGCGCGCCATACATACATTCGAAATGCATGGTCATCACGTCCACTCCCAACTCAAGGCAGGCATCGATCATGTCCTGACCGTTGCTCCATAAGGCCTGCCCGCTCCCCTGCCAGGTATCGCCGCCATCCAGCAGCAATGCGCCGGGTCGCGATGCGCGTACCTGTTTGACCAGCGTCGCCAGATGCGCGAAGCCGCCGACCTTGCCGTAACTACGCGCCGCCTCAACGAAATTCAGGCTGGTGAAAGCGTGGGCCTGGGCCGAGCCGGTCCGGATACCGAATTGTTTGAGGAATGCGTTACCGACCAAGTGAGGCGGATGACCGCTCATCGCGCCCACCCCCAGATTGATCTCCGGTTCGCGGAAATACATCGGATGCAATTGCGCGTGGCTATCGGTGAAATGCAACAAACTGACATTGCCGTGACGCGGCAGATCGTACAAGCGCGCTGCATCGGTCGCGGCAAAACTCTCGCTGTTGTTCAGCATGAAACCGCCCGCCGAGGCGATCGCCAATATCTGCAGGAATTCGCGACGATTCATGTCCATGAAATTTCCCCTCGGTAGGATGCGTTTTGGGAGGGTGGGCACGTCTCCGTACCCACGCACTTCGCCATCGGTGCCTGTATTTTTTCGGTAGCGCAAATCGTGGGCACGAACTACGTGCCCACCCTACGGAATCATTTATTAACCGGTGATTCCGGATCGAGCAAGAGCGCCACCAGATCTTTCATTTGGGCTTCGGAGAGAATCCCCATGTGGCCGAAACGCGGCATGTTGGCACAGGCATTACTTGCCTTTGCGTTGTAGATACGCGCATAGGCATAACGCTGAATGTCTTCCCCATTGCCGCGTGTCTTGCCAAAATTCCGCAGGCTGGGGCCGATGGTGCCATAGGCGATTTCTTTGGCCGAAAGTTGATGGCAGTTATAGCAATTGCCGCCCGCGGGTTCATCCGCCTTGTCGCTCCAGGTCATGCCCTTGCCGCTTTGCGCCAGCTTCTCGCCTGCTTTCCAATCACCCATAAATTTGCCGTCTGCCGGCCACTTGATGGCTTCGGTTTCTTTGGCTTCAAGTTTGGCTTTTAGTTTTGGCGGAAGTTTGTCCACGTATTTGCTGCAGGCCGCCTGCAGATCGTCCTGGTTCACGCGCGTTGCCTTGGCAATGCCTTTATCACGGAAATCACGTTTCACGATCTCGGCGGTTTTGGCATCCAAAGTCGATGAGGCTTTATCCGCCATCGCGGGTAAAGTCACAAAAGCAAATGCGGCGGAGACTGCGATGCTCATAATTAATTTTGAGTTCATGTTCATATCTCCTAACGTTTCAAACCCGGACCAACATACTCCGCACCGTTCGCACTGACCGCCAAAAAGGTAGTCAACGCCACCGTCGCTTCGGAAGCGAACTTGGGTTCAGGGAAACGTTGTTGGCGGAAGCAGTCGTTCAAACGCCACTGGAATGAGCGGGTCAGCCCCTGTGAGACGCGATAGGCAGGCCAACTGACATAGGCCGACTGCGCGTCTTTGTTCACGTGAAAATTGGGTAGATCCTGCATACGGATACGCACTCCGCTGGTGGCATGGCAGGTGGAGCAGGCGAAATCATACGGGCCGGCACGGTAGTTGAAAATGCGTTTGCCGATCTCGTATGCTTCTTTGACTTTCGGATGTTTGGTCGAGACGGCCATTTTGATGCCTTTGGATTGCCCCACCACATACGTTGCCAGTGATGAGATATCCGAAGGTTTCTTTTCTGAAGCAAAAGGCTTGGCGGCTACTTCATCCTCGGTAAATCCCTGCAATGTGGTCATGCAAGTCAGCAATCGCGATTCTAGATCCTGCACCCTTTTAGTATCCGCAAAATAGCGCGGCATCTGGGCGTAGGCCCCTTTCACCACGCCGGCACCTTTACCCAGATCACATTGTTCCAGGCTGGCTTGTTTGGGGCCGGCAACTTTCTTCCACAACTCTTCGCCGCGCATCTCATCAAAGTCGGCGGGATTTCCGTCGCTGATCATTTCACGATATTGCTCAATACGATCCGAGTCCGTCACCGCACTTTCTGCAGCCACCGCCTGAAAGCCCGCTGACAAGGCGAGCAACAAAAACACTGGGTACATCCGCTGGTTTTTCATTTGTTCTCCCTGATAAAAAATGGCCATGCGATCGCACAGCCAATTCATTTTGTTTTAATTTCACGCAGCGATTATTGCCTCGTCGCTGCGGCTTTCGCCTTTGTTGTCGACCCAGTTGACCGAGATTTTTTCTCCCGCCACTCCGCCTTTGAAACGGAACAGCAAGTAGGGATTTTTCGATACCGACTGTCCGAACTGCGCCTCCATCACCGTCTTGCCCTGGTAGGTCGCTTTGACTTCGGTGATGAACCACGCCGGAACCAGTGTGCCGTCAGCCTCTTTACGCAATCCGGTTTCCATCTCGTGCTGCATCAGTATCTTAACTTCTGTTACGCCCTCTTTGACCGTGGCGCGAATCTTCATTGGGTTTGCCATTTTTCTATCCTTATTCGAGTGTGCCTAATTAACGTGAAACTCGCGTAGCGATTCGTTTGCCCTTTCTCCCGCTTGCGGGGGAAAGTTGGATAGGGGGAAACGGGCATGGCGATTTTCATTTTCAGGGGTGGCAACTTGCCATACCCGTAAGGGATGCTTAGCCGCCGCAACCGCCGGCGGTTACCTTGACCTCTTTTGAGGTGCGATAAAACTTTCCGTCCGCCTTAACAATCGCCACAACGTTGGCGGTCTGCCCCATCTTGACACGCGTCGTCACCAACGCTTCCGTGCCCTGCGGTATCGTGAACATTGCCGCCAGAACATTGGGGTTCTTGTCCACCATGATGGAGATCTGCTCGACACTGGCCAACGAACTGGACACAGTGACCGGAACCACCGCGCCATTCTCCGCAATTTCTGGCACGGTCAGTTGAATAAGCTCCGCGCTACTCTCAAGTTTTGTCGCCCCCAAGGTGGTGAGCGCCTCATCCATCGCTTTGGATGAGAACGCAGTTTTATTCCATTCTGCCAAAGCATCATTTGTACGCAACAGACCCATTCCGCCAAACAATGCCAGCAACCCGAATCCGCCACTCGCCCGCAAAACCTTGCGTCGTCCCAAATCAATTTCATTATCCATTGGTATCTCCTCGTTTCATTGCGCCTAAACAATCAACATCGCGATTGCGCACCAACAGTCTGACTGTGATGCACAATTCGCTTCAACACAAATCAATATTTGTATCGCATCGAGACCGAAAATGATTGTTGGGAATGCGTGGTTGTGTTGGTCCCACCAAAGTTCATTACATCTACTTTCGTAGTTACCACGGGCGTAATCACTGCAGCGGCTTCAATGGCCAAGTTTTTGGATGCATCATATCCACCGCCCAATGTGTATGAATTCGTCACGACTGCGGGGAAAAACATGTTATTGAAAAAGTTGATTGCTGCGTTGCGATACTCTCCTGCCGCACCCGATGCGGCAGCCAGAGTGCCTATCGGATTGTTCGCGTTGTTGTATCCCGCCCCCAACCAATAACCATTGGCTGTGTATTTGGCACCCAGCGCAAGAATGTTCTGATTTTTCCAGGCAAAATCTTTGTATCCCGCAGCACTGCCCCACTGAATCAATTTGTAATCGGCGGTCAGCGTAATGTTGTCAGCCAGTCCATAGGCCACCCCCAGTTTCATTTCGGATGGCTGATTCAGATCATCTCCGAATGGCGCAGCACCTGTACACCCCCCTCCGGCCGGTTGGCACAAGCCGAATCCGTTACCCGCTTTGGATATCTGCGTGCCATATTTCGCGGTAATTTCAGATTGATACGATGCCGCCAAAGTTAATGCGGGCATAACGTTGTAATAGCCGCCTAATGAATAACCAAAACCCGTACTGGTCTCCGCGGTTTCGGCCGCATTTAAAGCAGCGCCATTGTTATATGAAAGCATCAGGGAGCCATATTGAAATACAGGAGAAAATCCCAAGCCATATTCATTTGTGTTGTAGGCGATTGTGGGTACCACACGCAAAATGCTCATTGCGGATTTTGCTTTGATATGGGTTGCCGCATTGGCACCCGTGTAATCAACCCCCATCCCGGCGATTCCTGCCATGGCAATACCATAGGTCAGTGAATCGCTGATTCGGCTGGAGTACGACACATCAGGGATGTAGCTAGTGGATGCCTTGCTATCCGTAGCAGCCCCCCCCGGCATACCGGTGTTAGAGACTTTCGGCGTAAACAGAACCAGCCCACCCGTGAATTCGGAACCCTTGGACTTGGCCAGCATCGCAGGGTTTGAGAATGTACTTTCGGCACCGATGAAATGCGCCACGCCGGAGCCGCCCAGTGCGGTACTTTGCGAACCCACCGCCATCATTTCGTCGCCGTTTGTAGCGTATGCAAATTGTGTTGCGGAGACCCCGGCGAAACACAGTGCAGCAGTAATTTTGTTCAACTTCATGTTGGTTTCTCCCTGTTTGATATGTTCAGACAAATGGCGTCAACCTGTTGACGTCGGCTTGTAACTCACCTACTTTTGCAGCACGTTATGAAAAGCTGAAATCGGATCAGATAAACAAACAGACATCGGTATCGCCGGCGAAACCCATGAACATGGTTGCGCCGCCGTACTCGACGTTTTCAATGAACTCACTCTTGTCGAACTCGAACAAATCGACCGTCATCTGGCAGGCAATGAACTTCACCTCGGCTTCCAGGCACAGGTCACGTAACTCTTCCAAGGAAGCGACACCGTGTTTCGCCAACTTCTGTTTCATCATCATGGTCGCCATGCTTTCCATACCGGGCAACATCTGCACCATCACCGGCATCGGTACCGGCATGGGCATCGCGGGATTCGCCAGCGGGCTGATTTTCACATCGGACAGGTCTTTGCGCAGCAACTGCAAACCGTAGAAGGTGAAGAATATCTGCACTTCATATCCCAGCGCCGCCGCCGTAGAAGCCAGAATGAACGGGGGATACGCCATATCCAGCGTGCCTTTGGTGGCGATGATCGCCATTTTTTTAGTAGCCATGTTTGTCCCTTCCGGATTAGTTACAGATAATTATTTCTTCTGCATGAAAAAAATGTACTTGCCGCCCTCTTCCGTCGAAGCCAACAGAGTGTTGCCTGTTTGATCGGCGAAAGCCTGCATGTCTTTGACCGCTCCACAATCCGTTGCAATCACCTTGAGCACCTTGCCGGAATCCATATCGGCGAGGGATTTCTTGGTCTTGATGATGGGGAGCGGACAGTTCAATCCACTTGCGTCAAATTCTTTATCGAAATTCATGATTCTTCTCCGTACAGGTTGATAAGGTGTTGCTTGAATATTTCCCGAACCGCAAATACAACGTGGGCACGGTATTAAGAACGCGGCACCCGTCTGAGTCCATAACCACGACGGGCCAATAACGTAACCCTTTGGAGTTACCCAAGCCCGGTGTGCCATCGCACATTACTCCGGGGCAGTAATTTTATGCCCTTCATACCGTGTTCGCACAAGCGGCTAATGGGCATCCGATTTAGAAAACAGATAACCCCTGCAATGGATCGTGCGCACCAGACTATCCAATCCAAATGGTTGCAACGTGGCGCGCAAGCGACGAATGTGCACATCAACCGTGCGCACACCAACGACCGCCCATTCACCCCAGATTTCTTTCAACAGGCGCTTGCGGGGATGGACTTCGCCCGGATGTGTCATGAAGAAATGCAACAGGCGGAGTTCCATCGGGCGCAGGAAGATCTGCACTTCACCCGCCTTCACACTATTTGCCGCACAGGATAGATGCAGACTGCCCAATTCGATCAACTGTTCGCTGCAATGACGCTCCCAATAATCTTCCCTGCTTATTTCATGACGATGTGAGTCGAGTTGCATACCCATCCTTTTCTCGTATTGGCTTCATGAAACCAAACCGGACATACCGCTTGGTACATCCGGTTTGTATTGATACAGATACCGCCAGGATCAGGAAGACATCTCGGTGAGGATGTTCTTGATCCAGCTTTGTGCATACATCGCTTCCATTTCAGACAGGTCGGGAGAGACGCCCACCGAACCGGCAACCGCTTCGATAGCATTCTTTTCCTTGTTCACCTGATACACCCCGGTCACGCTCACCGCTTCAGTGGCCGACAGGAAGCTGTAACAAGTGTTGACACCGGACATCTCGACCAGTGTTCTGCCTTTCATCTTGGCCACAATGTTGGTGGCACAGACCTTGGCTTCCGAATTGGCGGAATAACCCGACTTGGGCATCGCGCCCGCGATGGACGAGTCACCGATGACGTGGATGTCCTTGTGCAACGTGGATTCGAATGTCATGGGATTGACCGGACACCATTTTTTGTCGGGCCCCACCAAGCCGGCGACGTGGGCGATATTTCCCGCTTTTTGCGGCGGAATAATGTTGATGACATCGCCTTTGACTTCGTCAATGCCTTCAATCAGCACCGACATATTCTTGTTGTCCACTTCGGTGACTTTTTTGGCAGGACGGTAATCAATAATCCCCTCGTAATGTTTCTTCCAGCCTTTCAGGAACAAACCTTTTTTGGAGACGATATCCGGATTGGCGTCGAGCACGACAATCTTGGAACCCGGCTTGTTATTTTTGAGGTACATGGCGATCATGCTGACGCGCTCATACGGTCCGGGAGGGCAACGGTACGGTGCCAGAGGGATGGACAACACAACGGTACCGCCGGGCTGCATCGCCTCCAGCTGCTTGCGCAACAGAAGAGTCTGCGGGCCGGCTTTCCAGGCGTGCGGCATAATTTCCGGGTCATAACCCTTGATCTCCTCCGTGCGGAATTCGATGCCGGGAGACACCACCAAAGCGTCGTATTTGAACACGCCTTTGCTGGTGGTCACGCTGTTGCCGTCGGGATTGATCCCGGTGACCTCGGCCTGTACCACATTAATGCCATGATTCTTTGCGAGCGCGTCGTATTTGATGGTCAGTGAAGACAGATCAGGCAAGATTCCGCCGAGATACAGATTGCTGAACGGGCAGGAGATGTAGTGATCGTTGCGTTCGATCAGTGTGACTTCGATCGTCGGATCCATCATGCGGATATATTTGGCCGCGATGGTGCCGCCGTAGCCGCCGCCCACCACCACCACTTTGCGTCCGCCGCTATATTGGGCCGGTTGCGATGCACATCCTGCCAAGCCGAGTGTTGCCACACTGGCGCCAGCGCCGAGGAATTTCAGGAAATTTCTGCGTTCCATTGTCATGTTATTTTCTCCTTGGTTATTTCTGGCTGGCATAAAAATGGGCTACAGCGTCCCAGTCGGCACTGGTCAGAGCTTTAACCTTCTCGATCTTTTTCTCCGACATCTTGCGCTTGCCGCTTTGGAACTCATTCATCTGAATCTGAAGATACTTGAGCCATTGACCGGCAACCACAGGGGTATCTTCTTCGAATTCCTTGCCGTTCTCCAGATGGCAGCGTTTGCAGGCCGAGTCATACACGGCTTTGCCCTTGGCAACCAATTCCGGTTCAACCACAGTGTCTTGCGCTTGCGGTTTTTGCTGGGCAAAATAATCCGCCATCAGCACGACTTGTTCGTCGCTGTAACCTTTTGCCAAACGGCTCATGACGGTGCCCGGACGTTCCCCGCTTTTGAATTTCTTCATGGCATCGATGAAAAACACCTTCGACTGTCCGGCCAGACTTGGCATGCTGGGTCCGACACTCGCGCCTTTAACCCCGTGACAACCGCCACAGGCGTTGGACAACATTTCGACACTCGGCGGTACGGATTTCGGTGGTACGACAAGAGTCGTCCCACCCGGCAACACCACCACATCGACTTTTGGCGGCACCGCATACGCGGTCACGGAAACAGCCAGGACACCTACTGCCAAGGCCAACTCACTCCATTTTATTTTCATGTTTTGCTCCTCTCAAAATGACTAACGCCCCCAAAGCGGGTACTTCGGTTCGACCCGTAACTGCCTGTTACCTTACTACTGTGCCGCGATTGCTTTGCTGCCTGTTTCCTTATTGCTTTACCGCATTAAAATCGGCCTTGTCACTATCCAAGCCCAAGGTGTAACCCAGCGATACCTGGTGGAAACGACCATCCGCAAAATCGTCGTGGATGGCAAAACCGATGTTATACAACTTGCCGGCAACAAGGGTGTGGTCGCCCTTGCCGCCTGCCGCTAAGGTACGCTCGAAAGTCACCGTCCAATGCTTGCCACTCTTCTTGCCGTCGGCCTTGACGAGACTCTTGCCTCCACTCATATGGCGGGAATCGAGAACGTAGCCATCAACCGCCTCGCCTTTGCCACTGCTGAACTGAATCAGATCCATGAACTTGCCTTCTTTCAATGCGGCATCGATCTCGGCATCTGACTTGAGCTTATCCCAACCGCCGCGAGATTTGCCGCTCATCTCCAATGATGTGCGTGACTCTTTGATGTATTTGGTGGCCCCTTCACCCCAGCCCAGCGACTTGGATTTTGCATGGCTCTTGGAAGCATCATTGGCATCCGGCATGCCGCGCAAATCTTCGTGGCAAGTCGCCCAGCAGCCAACGCGGTCCGCGAACTCGACATTGCTATCGTCGAACATGGCGGTCAACTTCATTTCATTCTTTGAATCCAGTTTTTTGTCGCCCCCGCTCGCAGGCGCATCCCACTCGAATCTCAGATAGATCTTTTTGTCGTCATGGCTGGCCTGCACGGCAACCGGTATGGAACCAACCTTGCCCTTGGGTACTGCGCCATCCAGGGGCTGACGCATATTCCCCACGGGTTTCCCGGCCACAATCTTGTCGCCGATTTCAACGGCATCGGTATCGTGACATTTGGTGCACGCGCGTTTTTTGTCCAGTATCTGATTTGAAGCGGAGTGGTCTTTCTTGGTTAATACCCATTCAAGCCCCGACTGACCCGGATAAAACACAGGGACTATTTTGGCAGGGACTTTGCTCCAATCCGGCGCCGCGAACACCGGGCCTGCAACTGCCGCACCGATCAACGCCACAATTATTTTGTTCATATTTACACTCCCGATTTGTGTTTAGAAATTTATGGAACTCGCCGCCAAGCTATTTCCAAATGCAAATTTATTGTCCCGCCTTGGCAGCTTCCTCTTCTTCCAGAAGATGGTGGATAGACTTGTGGGCGATCCCTTTATGGCAATCGATACACGTCAGCTTGTCCTCTTCCGCCTCCTCATGTTTGATCTTGGAACGCGACTTCTGTTTGTCCGGATCCATGGTGGCAAAATTGTGGCAGTTGCGGCATTCCTTGGAATCCCTGCTCTTCATCCGCTCCCAAACACGTTTGGCCATTTCCAAACGATGGGCCTCGAATTTCTCGGGGGTATCCACCACGCCGGAAATATGTCCTACGATATCGCGCGCGGCAAATAATTTTTGCAGTGCTTTGTACATGTAGTCAGTGGGAGTTTTGCTGCTGGCAACGTGGCAGTCGGAACAATTCACCGTGGTGCCGCTGCGGTTCTTGTAATGGACCGTTTGTTTCAACTCTTCAAAAGGAATGGTCATCTCATGGCAGGACGTGCAGAACTCGGAATGATTGGTCATTTCCATCGCCGTGTTGAGCCCGCCCCAAATAGCGATTCCGATCGCGATCCCGGCGACCAGCAATGCCAGGAACGAGCACCGTGGCGGCCTCTTTAATCTTGCCCAAAAACCAACCTTCGTTTCTTCGCTTTGCGATTGATCAACCATCTTTTCTCGTCCTCATTTTTTCAGTTGTGTACAGCTGGATAACACAAAAGGTCGCCCGCAAAAAAGCGAGCAACCTTCGACGATCACTTATTGAGCCTGTTGGTGTGTGTGCAGCACTGTGTTAACCACTAAAACGCCCCCCATTTCGCCACTCCGGCTTTGCCAGAAGCGGCATTGGCATTCGACTCAGCCATACCCGATACGCTTGTTGACCGTGTGCGGTTCGCAACGACACAGCAATCCTCAGCGGGGATATCCCTGCTCTTTTAGAACCTTCCAAAAGTGCCCCGGCAAATCGAGATGCGAATTAAAACTTAGCCCTTAATGAGCGTATATACCCAACACGAGTAATCCTTATAACACCATGGGGTTATTTATCAGCAAATGCTAATTTACCCTGCCCATTTAGCGACTCCGCAGCGTGTATAAGGGATTATATATAATGGATTATTTCCAGTTCAGGAGCGAGATCACCACGATGGCGGCGAGAGCCGCCAAGCGCGTATTAATCGGTGTAATAGGAAGAAAATTTTGTTGCGCACGTCCGTAATTTCGACAAGGAAACTCCCCGCAGAAGCAAACCATGGACGAAGTATTGTCTTGAAACAGACGAGACCGAAATATTCCCGCTGTAGCAGATTAATCACACCGCGAGAATTGTCCGGCCGTTATCTTTTATAACCACGTTTTGATGCCATCGTCACCGCCAATATGCGGCTTCAACAGGCGGAGTTTTGCATCCGGTTTGACCTTGAGCACCTCGGCATAGATTGAATCCAGCGCCTTGTCTTCGTCGGCAAAAATATTCTCGTTGCCGATGTAGTGCAGCAACCCGGACTGCCGCATGACATCCAGAACTTGTTTTTTCAACCCGCTGAAAGTCACCCGGATGCCGCCGGAACGCAACCTTTCCACCACATGATGGATGACCTCATCACCCGATGCGTCCAGCTGGTTGATGCCGTCCGACACGATCAACAGGTGTTTGGCTTGCGGATTGTTGGATACCGCCTCCAGAACGGCATCTTCGAAATAGGGGACGTTGGCGAAGTAGAGCGAACCGTCATAACGCAGCGCGATGATATTTTCGCTGACCGGCAGGTTGTGAACTTTGACATCCCGCAACGTGCCGTCCGCATGGCGGCCAAGGATCGCCACCCGGGGTGTCATGGTGCGGTACAAGTACAGCAGGATCGCCAACCCCGCTCCCACCAGGATACCGTTATCCAGATGGGGCGCAAAAACCAGTGTGGCGACAAAGGTCACGACCGAGGCGATACCGTCGTGTTTATGTGTATGCCAGGCATGGCCGATCGCTTTGAAATTGACCAGGCCGACCACCGCCATCATGATGACTGCCGCCAATACTGCTTGCGGCAAATGGTAGAGCAAAGGAGTAAGGAACAGCAGAGCGACTAAGACGACAAGACCTGCAAACACATTGGACAAACCGGTTTGTGCATTGGCGTTGAGATTGACCGCAGAGCGCGAAAACGAACCGCTGACCGGGAAAGCTTGACTAAAACTACCGACGACATTGGCGAAACCTTGCCCGAGCAATTCCTGATTGGGATTGATGCGTTGCTTGGTCTTGGCTGCCATGGCCTTGGCGATGGAGATCGCTTCCATGAATCCCACCAGTGAAATCACCAGGGCACCCGAGAGCAGTGCTGACAAACTGTCCCAACTCAACTTCGGCATCTCAATGCTGGGCAAGCCTGCGGGAATACTGCCCACCACCTCACCGCCACCGACCAGTTTCAACTCACCCTGGCTCACTTTCTTGATGCGCCAACGGTAACCGTCAGATTTTTCACCCTGGGGTACTTGCCCTGTCAGGTACAACTTGGGCGGCTGCGTCGCCGTTGCGATTGTCTGCTCGAAAATGAATTTACGCAGCGCACGGGCGGCCTTTCGATTCTCACCCTCCAGGTTCTTCAATTCCAGCCTGATCAGCTCGATTTCGTAATTGAGCGCGGCGTTGTGCTGACCGCTCCCTTCATGGTTCTTTTGCAGCTGCTTGAGTTCAGCCCCTTTGGAATTCAGCGTGCCATTCAACTCAGCGATCTTGATCTCGGATTGAGACAATTCGTTGGCAAGGTTCCTGACCTCGACATCGGCGATTTCGTCGACCTTTGCTTTGCCATTGTGTTCAAAACCGATGGAGAAACTGAGCAGGGTTGTAATGACCACCGCGATCAGCACTCCGGGGAGTTTGGGCGCATATTTCTTCAGCATCCACATGATGGCAAAAGCAGAGACGCCCATCATCAAAGTAGGCATGTGGGTCTCGCCAATCTGCATCAATACACCCCACACGTCATTGATGAAATGTTCGCTGCGCCCCATGGAAACGCCGAACAATTTATTGAGCTGGGAGAGCCCGATGATGATGGCGGCGGCATTGGTGAAACCGACGATCACGGGGTGCGACAAAAAGTTCACCACGACGCCCAACTTGAACACCCCCAGCGTCAGCTGGATCACGCCGACCATCAGTGCCAACAAGATCGCCAGCGCCACGAACTGTTCCGAACCGGTGGCCGCGAGAGGAGCCAACGCCGAGGCCGTCAACAGGGATGCCACGGCGACCGGGCCGGTGGCCAGCTGCGCTGAAGAACCCCACATCGCCGCGATGATGCCCGGCAGGAAGGCGGCATACAACCCGTAATACGCAGGCAACCCGGCGAGCTGGGCGTACGCCATGGATTGCGGAATGAGCACCAGCGCGACAGTGATGCCCGCGATCAGGTCGGCTCTAACCGTTTGTCCGTTCAACGGCCACCAGGAAACAAACGGAAGGAAACGGGTTAAGCGGTTGCTCATGCTGACCTTGGATTACCGTTGGGCAGTTTTGCGTGACACTCGGCAAAAATACGTGCCTTGCAGTTGCGGCATATTTCCGAATCCAGTGTGGCGTAAACCGGAGTGAGCCAATTCGCCATTACGGGGAAGAAATTGCGCTCACCGATGTCATCCATTTTTCCCGACTTGTTAAGGAACTGACGGATAGGTTCTTTGCATCGGTAGAAATACAAACCTCCTCCCAGCTTGCGACGCCGGCGCGCTTCCTGGGCCAACATCTCCGCCCCGGCCGCATCCACGAAACTGATCCCGCGCGCCACGATCATCACGCTCTTTTGTTGGGGATTTTCCGCGTCAATCTGCAACAGGCTGTTACGCACATGGTCGACCGCCCCGAAGAAAAGTGCTCCGTTGATACGCACCATACTCAGTTGAGGACACTGCGGGTGATCCTCGGCACCCACAAAATGGTATGCCCCCTCCTCTTTCGCGGGCACGACAGACACGATGCCGGGACGCGATACACGGTACAGATAGATGGAAAGCGAGAGCAGGATGCCGAAGAAGATGCCTTTCTCCAAGTCGATTAGCGTACCGATCAGCGTCACCCACAAAATCACGGTCTCACCGCGACTGCTCTTGCCGATGCTGGCGATGTGGTGGAAATCGATCAAACCCCAGGCTACCAGGAACAGAATTCCGGCCATTGCGGCAGTGGGCAGATAGGAGGCCAGAGGCGCGACCATGAACAGGATCAACAGTAAAAAGACCGACGCAAAAACCGTCGCCAGCGGTGTCCTTGCACCGGCCGCATAGTTCACTCCGGTGCGGTTGAACGAACCGCAGGACGCGTAGCTGGAAAAGAAACTTCCCACCAGATTCGACAAGCCCTGACCGATGAACTCCTGATTGCCGTCGATACGTTGTTCCGACTTTGTGGCGATGGCACGCGAGATGGAGACGGCCTCGGTCAACGCCAACATCGTCACCACCAACGCCGGGAACAGCACCTTGTGCAGTGTCTCCAACGAAAAATCGGGTGCGACAAATGGCGGCAGATGTGCGGACAGAGCGCCCACAGTTTTGATGTGTGATGCCTCCGCACCAACCAGCAAGTCGATCAGATAGGCAACGACACTCCCCGCCACCATCGCCACAATCATGTAAGGCAGTTTGGGAATGAAACGTTTGGCAAAAATTCCCACCGCCAAGGTGGAAACACCCACCAGCGTGACATACAGATTAATGTTGTCGAACTGCGCGATGGTCTGCTCGATCACCACATGGAACGGTGCGCCACGCGCGATGCTGATGCCGAAGAAATTCTTGATTTGGCTGGCCGCGATTAGCAAGGCCGCGCCCGCAGTGAAGCCGATGACCACGGTATGCGAAATGAAATTGACCAGCACGCCCATTCGCGCCAAACCAAGGATCAGCTGGAACAATCCCGTGAGAAAAGTCAGCGTCAAAACCATGCTGATAAATTCAGGTGAACTGGGCTCGGCAAACGGACTGACTGCCGCAAATACCGCGATGGAAATGGCGGTGGTGGGGCCGGAGACCAGATGCCAGCTGGAACCGAACAGTGCGGCGATGATGGCGGGCAACATCGCCGCATATAAACCATATTCAGGCGGCATGCCGGCGATGGTGGCGAAAGCCACGCCCTGCGGTAATACGATCAAGGCGCCCGTCAATCCGGCAAGCAGGTCGGCACGCGTCGAGTTTTTATCTACCAGGTGCTTCCATTGCAAAAATGGAAACAGGTGATTCAACCAATATCTTCGTGTATGACTGACTTTCAAAATACTGTTCAACCTATGGTCTGATAATAGAGATTCTGCGGATGGTTAGCTTGGGCAAAGAAGAACCAGCGTTCCGCCAACAGCCCGATGTATTGCAGTATAAATGCAACGCCGAGCAATGCGGGGGTAAACAAGCCCAGCGCCAACAGTGCAAGCGGCGCCACAAAGGCCAGCACCAAAAAAGTTGGCTTGATCGCGCGGATAAATGCGGCATCTTTACCGTGGAAAAACTCGCGTGTGTTGAACGAGCCGCCCATGGAACCCATCGAACGTTGCACGATGTGCGGATGCTTCACGCCGATCGCCGTCTGTATCGTCGATTTCGGTTTCAGACGCGCGTTGCGCACCAATGACGCCCCACGTCCGGCAAACGCCAGCAAGGTGATGATGATCGCCCAACCCGCAAAGAAGTCCGCCTGGTCCGGTGCGGCATACGAGGCATAAAACGAAGCCAGAATGAATCCCGACGAACCGCCCATCAGGATGTAATTGATGACCGTCAGCGGTGAATGCCACTCGCGCAAAAAGCGCAGGCAAGCGTAGATCATGGCGGTGCAAACGAACAGCGTGAACGCCACTAAAGTCCCGATCCCGCCCAGCACGAAAGACAGATCGATGAGCAAGCCGCTCGGCAGCGTCACCACTTCAGGCCGATACGCGGCGAGATGAACCACCGCGTAGAGAAACACCAAACCCATGAAAAGCGGCAAGACGATCACTTCGCGTGACAGCCATGAAGTACGCCACATGGTCGCGGAACGCCATGCCCGCTCAGGCCTGCCCAAGTGAAAAAACGAGGCGAGCAAACCGCCCGCCAATAACAGCAAAACCAACAAACTACCGTAGCCGTAGAACGCATCGGATTGCATCGGCAACAAACCAAACAACGCATACGATTGATGGGTGAAAAGCGCGAGGAACAAGCCCTGCCCGGCACCGAGCAAAGTCGTTAGAAAGATCACAGAAAAAGCAGGTTTCATAGTTGGTCTGATATTGGTTTATCACAAACCCTTCCCCGGCAAGGGGAAGGGAGTTTTGCATCAAATGGATACGCCAGGCTCATCGATCACCAGGCTGAAACATCATCCATCGACGACTCACCCTTGGCCGGTTTGGGCAGATGGCCGTCCACTTTGAGCGGATTGTCCGCACGTTCAAGCTCGTCCATGTGGATCTTGAGTTTGGTCTTGCGGCGCGGCAAATAATGGTTGGCCGGTTGTGTGCCCCATTCCGGCATCAGCGCATAGCCGCCCTCCTCGCGGATCGCCTGCGACACGGCCGATTCCGGATCGTGGATATCACCGAACAGGCGCGCGCTGGTCGGACAGGCTTTGACGCAGGACGGTTTACGGTCAGCCTCCGGCATGGACATGTCGTAGATGCGATCCACGCACAAGGTGCATTTCTTCATCACCTTCTGCTTCTCGTCGAATTCGCGCGCACCGTACGGACACGCCCAAGAACAATATTTGCAGCCGATGCATTTGTCGTAATCCACCAGCACGATGCCGTCCGCCTTGCGCTTGTAAGACGCACCGGTCGGACACACCGGCACGCAGGGCGGGTCTTCGCAATGCAAGCAGGATTTGGGGAAGTGCAGCGTCTCACTGAGCGGGAAGTGTCCGATCTCAAAGGTCTGTACACGATTGAAGAAAGTCCCGGTCGGATTCAAGCCGTAGGGATTCTCGTCGCACAGCGGACCGGCAGATCCGGAAGTGTTCCACTCCTTGCAACTGGTCACGCAAGCATGGCAGCCGACGCAGACGTTGAGGTCGATGACCAAAGCAAGTTGGGTCATAGCGGGCCTCTCAATTGAAAAATCCCGAATTGGATCATTTCGCACCGCCCTTCTTCTTGCCGCCGCCGAAATACGCCAACCAGCTCGGATGTTCTTTCATGCCGGGATATTTTTTCATGGGTTCGAATTGCGGCGAGGTCTGTTCGGGTTCGCCCTCTTGCGCTTTGTAGATTCGCACACGCACGTCGTACCAGGCCGCTTGTCCGGTGATCGGATCGGAGTTGGAGAAACGTTTGCCGTCGGCTTGCGGTGGCAATTCTTCCGAGATCACGTGGTTGAGCAGGAATCCCTGCTGCGATTCATTCGCGTCCGGCGACAGATTCCACGCGCCGGCTGCTTTGCCGATGGCGTTCCAAGTCCACACCGTGCCCGGCTCCACCGACTCGCTGTAACGTGCCATGCAGCGCACCTTGCCCCACTGCGATTCGCACCATATCCAGTCGCCGTCGGCGATGCCTTCATCCCTGGCGGTCTTCGCATTCACATAAAGATAGTTGTGCGCGTGGATCTGGCGCAACCAGGCATTCTGCGAGTCCCACGAGTGATACATCGCCATCGGACGTTGCGTCAAAGCGGACAGTGGATATTTGATCTTGTCGGTAGCCTGTGTCTCCAGCGGCTCATAATAAAACGGCAATGGATCGAAGAATGTTTCGATGCGTTTCGCCAGATGCGCGGGAGGCTGGCGCGTGATGCTCTTGCCTTGCGCGGCGAGACGGAACTTTTGCAGCACCTCGGAATAGACATGGATCAGGATCGGTTCGGCATAACGAGTGATGCCGTTGCTCTGCGACCACTCCAGATAACCCTGGTTCCAGTTGCGCATGAACTGGTACGAGCGGGGCAACACGTGATGATGTACGCAATCGTTCTTGGCGTACATCTCCCACTGGTTCGGATTCGGCTCACCGCGCAGCGTTTTCTCGCCGCCTTTGCCGCGCCAACCCGAAAGGAACCCGATGCCGGAACCCGGCGCAGTCTCCCAGTTGACGATGAAATCAGGATAGTCGCGATACTTGCGCACACCTTCCTTGGTGACGAAGGCCGGCAGTTTCAGTCGCGTGCCCAGTTCGATCAGCACCTCCTGGAACGGTTTGCAATCGCCGGTCGGCGGCAACACCGGGATACGTACCGAATCCACCGGGCCATCGAACTCCGAGATCGGACGGTCCAGCATGGACATCACATCGTGGCGCTCAAGGTAAGTGGTATCCGGCAGGATCAAATCGGCGAAAGCCGTGGTCTCCGAATGGAAGGCATCACACACCACCAAGAACGGGATCTTGTATTGACCGTTCTCTTCCTTGTCGGTGAGCATCTTGCGCACCTCGGTGGTGTTCATGGTGGAGTTCCATGCCATGTTGGCCATGAACAACAACAGGGTGTCGATTTTGTAGGGATCGCCGCGCCACGCATTGGTGATAGCGTTGTGCATCAAGCCGTGCACCGACAGCGGGTATTCCCACGAGAAGGCTTTGTCTAGTCGCACCGGGCTGCCGTCGGCATTGACGAACAGATCATCGGGATCGGAAGGCCAGCCGAGTGCCATGCCATCCAGCGGCGTGTTCGGTTGCACCGCGCGCGGATCGTTCGGTGTGCGCGCACAGGGCGGGATCGGACGCGGGAAAGGGGTCTTGTGGCGGAAACCGCCGGGCCGGTCGATGGTACCCAACAACGTCATCAGGATAGACAACGCGCGGATGGTCTGGAAACCGTTGGAGTGCGCAGCCAAACCGCGCATGGCATGGAACGACACCGGGTTGCCGGTGACGGTATCGTGCTCCTTACCCCAAGAATCCGTCCATGCAATCGGCAACTCGATCTTCTGGTCGCGTGCTGTGATGCCCATTTCGTGCGCCAACCGCTTGATGGTGTCGGCGGGTATGCCGGTAATCTGTTCCGCCCATTCCGGCGTGTAATCCTTAACGCGGTCTTGCAACAACTGGAACGCGGGCTTGACCGCCACACCATCGGGCAATTTGAATTCGCCCAGCAGGAAAGGATCCGCTCCTTCGGTGTGGGTGATGACAGGTTTGTTGGTATTGCGATCCCACCACAATTTGTTCTGCGGGTCGTAACAACCCTCTTCCTCCGGCACCTCGGTGCGCACAAACATGCCGAACTCGTCATGTTTGTCGTCCAGGTTCACCAACTGCCCGGAGTTGGTATAACGCACCAGAAACTCGCGGTCATACAGTCCGAGCGCGATGATCTCGTGGATGATGGCGAGGAACAGCGCACCATCGGTACCCGGACGGATGGGGACCCACTCGTCGGCGATGGCGGAGTAGCCGGTACGCACCGGGTTGATGGAGATAAAACGGCCGCCTTCGCGCTTGAATTTGGCAAGCGAAATTTTCATCGGATTGGAGTGATGGTCTTCCGCCGTGCCAATCATGATGAACAGTTTGGAGCGTTCCAGATCGGGGCCGCCAAATTCCCAGAACGAGCCGCCGATGGTGTAGATCATGCCCGCCGCCATGTTCACCGAACAAAATCCGCCGTGCGCCGCGTAGTTGGGTGTGCCGAACTGGCGCGCGAACAAACCGGTCAGCGCCTGCATCTGGTCACGTCCGGTGAACAACGCGAACTTCTTCGGGTCGGTCGCGCGGATCTTGCCCAGACGCTCCGCCAAGAGGCTGAAGGTCTCCTCCCAGCTAATCTCTTCGAACTCGCTGCTGCCGCGTTCGGCGCCCGGCTTGCGGCGCAAGGGCTTGGTCAGCCGCGCCGGCGAATATTGCTTCATGATTCCGGAGGATCCTTTGGCGCAGATCACACCGTTGTTCAGCGGGTGGTTCGGGTTGCCGTCGATGTAGCGCACCTCACCATCGCGCAAATGCACGCGAATACCGCAACGGCACGCGCACATGTAACACGTGGTGTTTTTGACTTCTATTTTTGCACCCGCGACAGGCGGCGCCAACGGGTCGTGCAATGGAGTGGATGGCATGGTTGCTCAGTTATTTTGTATTTTGGCGAGGCAAGACAGTCCTGCGAACCAGTCGGTTTTTTACCGGGTGCAAGTATGTCTATCACGCGCCGTCACTGCCATAGCTGTGATGAGTAATTTAGGCATAACCCGTAAGGGGGGGTGCAACCATTAACCCTTGAGGGGTATCGCAGAGACGTCAGTGTTGCTCTAGTGTGCCGAACCTGAGATTCCATGAATCCTACGAACTGAATCCGCATACAAAAATAGATTAGGGAGGCAAGTATGGCATTGGTGAACCCGCACGGCGGGGGAGAACTCAACCCCTTGTTGTTGGTGGGTGAGGATTTGATCGAGGAAGTAAAACGTGCCCGCGCCTACCCGAAAGTGACGGTAAGTTCGCGCGAAAAAGGCGATCTCATTATGTTCGGCATCGGTGGATTCACACCGTTGAAGGGCTTTATGAACCATGCAGATTGGCAGGGTGTGTGCGACAGCATGACCCTGACCAACGGCCTTTTCTGGCCTATCCCGATCACTCTTTCCACCGACATAACCGCCGCTGAAGCTATTGTGCTGGGCAGCTACATCGCGCTGCTTGATCCGGATGACGGGAGCCTCCTGGCCACCATGCTCGTCACGGAAAAATACACCATCGACAAAACTCACGAATGTTCCACTGTTTTCGGCACCACCGACCCGGCACATCCGGGTGTGAAGATGGTGATGCAGCAAGGTGATGTCAATCTTGCCGGGCCGCTAAAAGTATTGTCGCAAGGCGGGTTCCCGCAAAAATACGGTTCGATGTTCAAGACACCGAAAGAGACGCGCGAACTCTTCAAAGAACTGGGTTGGAGCAAAGTCGCCGCGTTCCAGACGCGCAATCCGATGCACCGCTCGCATGAATATCTTGCCAAGGTGGCCATCGAAGTGTGCGACGGTGTGATGATCCATTCCTTGCTTGGCAATCTCAAACCCGGCGACATCCCGGCCGAGGTGCGCACCCACGCCATCATCGCGCTGACCAAGAACTATTTCGTGGCCAAGACCATCGTGCAGGCAGGCTACCCGCTCGACATGCGTTATGCCGGCCCGCGCGAAGCCCTGTTGCACGCACTGTTCCGTCAGAACTACGGTTGCTCGCACCAGATCGTCGGGCGCGACCATGCCGGCGTTGGCAGTTATTACGGCCCGTTCGACGCACACCATATCTTCGACAAGATCCCCAAAGATGCGCTGGAGACACAGCCGCTCAAGATCGACGTGTCGTTCTGGTGCTACAAATGCGGCGGCATGGCCTCGGGCCGCACCTGTCCGCACACCGATGCGGATCGTTTGCAAGTCTCCGGCACACAATTGCGCAAGATGCTTTCGGAGGGCGCGCAAGTGCCGGTCGAATTCAGCCGTCCCGAAGTGTTGGAGATACTGCGCGAGTACTACGCCGGATTGGCCGACAATGAAAAGGGAAAGTGAAACTCAGCGGACATTCGGCATGTTCGAACAAAAAATTGATTGAATATATTGTGACTAATTTTTTATTTTTGAGGAGGAACTAATGTTTACGAGCAATCCATTTGCCACACTTTCAGAGGTCATTTCACCCGAAATGATGCAGGGGTATATCGTTCTGATGGTCCTGCTAGTCATGGGCGGGACGATACTCGACATGCTGCACAAGAAAAGCGCGAAGTATTTTTTCGAAAATGCGAAAAAAGCGCAGAAGAGCGCAAAACGATCCGTGAGCAGTGGAGAGAAAATATCGATTGCCGCTTCCGTGCTGGTGAACGAAGTGTTGACTTCCGGCGAATTCAGCAATCCAAGACGCAGGCTTTCCCATCTGTTGACCATGTACGGAACTATTATTTTTATTGCGACTACCGCAATCATGATCTTCTCGCCTGAATCCACATCTACCCTGCTGCCACAACTATGGCATATCGGCGCATTGATGCTGGCTATTGGTGGATACTGGTTCTGGTTATTTATCCGCGTTGATGTGTCTGCGGAAGGCCTTCCATGGTTTCGATTTGAGCGTGCGGATTTGTTTATTCTGTCGCTGCTGGCCACCGCGACTTTCGCATTGATCTGGTCATTTACGGGCGGCGGCTTAAGCGTATTTTTTGCCTTGTTCATCCTGGCAAGCACCGTTCTCTTTGGCGGCGTGTATTGGTCCAAGTTCGCCCACATGTTCTTTAAACCTGCTGCGGCCCACCAGAAAAAAATCACCGTGGCCGATGGTTCCCGCGAGAATTTGCCACCTGACTATGATTTGACGGATCCTGAAGTACAGCGGAAGTTTCCGGATATCCCGATGTATATGGGCAAGAACCCGCCAAAAATGGGGCTTTGCATCAAGGCTGAAAGACCGAACCACTATTAACCCTGAATTGACCAATTATCTATAAAGAATAGAGGAATAAATTATGCCAACCTTTGTATATATGACGCGTTGTGATGGTTGTGGAGAATGCGTTGACATCTGCCCGTCCGACATCATGCACATCGACAAGAAGCTGCGTCGCGCTTACAACATCGAACCCAGTATGTGCTGGGAATGTTACTCCTGCGTAAAAGCCTGCCCGCACCACGCCATTGATGTACGCGGTTATGCCGACTTTGCACCGCTTGGACACAGTGTTCGAGTGATCCGTGATGAAGACAAAGGCACGATTGCGTGGCGCATCAAGTTCCGTAACGGCAAAAAAGACATGGAGCTGCTAGCACCTATCACGACCAAGCCTTGGGGCTCGGCAACACCGAAACTCGCGGACGTGCCTGCACCAAGCAAGGAGATGCGCGACAGCCAACTGTTGTTTAATGAGCCTAAATATATCCGTATGGATGACGGTGGATTGCACACTCTGCAATCTAATGGCCTGGAAATTAAAAAAGGGGTGCAATACTAATGAGCTACTCGACAATTATTGAAGACAATATCGATATCCTGGTAGTCGGCGCGGGTCTGGGCGGTACGGGCGCGGCATTCGAGGCAAGATATTGGGGACAGAACAAGAAGATCGTCATCGCCGAAAAAGCCAACATCATGCGTTCCGGTGCGGTAGCCCAGGGTCTGTATGCGATCAACTGTTACATGGGTACACGCTTCGGCGAGAACAATCCCGAAGATCATGTGCGCTATGCACGTATCGACCTGATGGGGATGGTGCGAGAAGACTTGCTGTTTGACATGGCGCGCCACGTAGACTCCACGGTGCACAACTTTGAAGAGTGGGGCCTGCCCATCATGCGCAACGAGAAGAAGGGTTCGTATTTGCGCGAAGGACGTTGGCAGATCATGATTCATGGTGAATCCTACAAGCCTATCGTTGCCGAGGCAGCCAAGAAATCAGCGGACAAGGTTTTCAACCGCATCTGTGTGACTCACCTCCTGATGGATGAATCCAAAGAGAACCGTGTTGCCGGTGCCGTGGGCTTCAATGTTCGCACGGGCAACTACCACGTGTTCAAATCCAAGACGGTTATCTGCGGTGCCGGTGGCGCTTCCAACATCTTCAAGCCGCGTTCTGTTGGTGAAGGTGCGGGTCGTGTCTGGTACGCACCGTGGTCTTCGGGTTCTGCATACGGCCTGATGATCGAAGCCGGTGCCAAGATGACCCAAATGGAAAACCGTATCGTGCTGGCTCGCTTCAAGGACGGTTACGGCCCGGTCGGTGCCTATTTCCTGCATCTCAAGACCTATACCCAGAACGGCTACGGTGAAGAGTACGAGTCCAAGTGGTTCCCGGCACTTCAGCAAATGGTCGGCAAAGAATACCTGGACCCGGAAGTTTCACACCGCACGCACAGACCCATTCCGACCTGCCTGCGCAACCACGCGATCATCAACGAAGTGAATGCGGGTCGCGGCCCGATTCACATGGTCACCATGGAAGCCTTCCAGGATCCTCATCTTGAAGAGATTGGTTGGCACAACTTCCTGGGCATGACCGTGGGTCAGGCGGTACTGTGGGCAGCCACCGACGTTGATCCCAAGTACGAGAATCCCGAGCTGACCACCTCTGAGCCTTATGTCATGGGTTCGCATGCCACCGGTTGCGGTGCCTGGTGTTCCGGTCCGGAAGATCTCTCTCCTCCGGAATACTTCTGGGGCTATAACCGCATGACGACGATTGAAGGTTTGTTCGGTGCCGGTGATGCGGTAGGCGGAACACCTCACGCCTTCTCGTCGGGCTCTTTCACCGAAGGTCGTCTGGCTGCCAAGGCTGCCTGCAGATATATTGATGATGGCAAAGCAGAAGGCATCCGTGTATCTGATGCTCAGATCAGTCGTCGCAGGGAACAGATTTTCAAGCCTCTGGAAACTTACCGTGTTTTCAGCAATGAAGTGGTTGCCGGTAGCGTCAATCCCAACTTCATCAACCCGAGACAGGGTCTTGATCGTTTGCAGAAGATGATGGATGAGTACTGTGGCGGTTTTGGCGTCAACTACATGACCAACGACAAGTTGCTGAACATCGGTCTGAAGAAGATGGCGATCCTGGGAGAAGATCTGGAAAAGGTCGCTGCATCTGATATCCATGAACTGCTACGCGCATGGGAGCTGAAACATCGTTTCCTGACCTCTGAAAGTGTGTTCCAACATACGCTGTTCCGTAAGGAGACACGTTGGCCGGGTTACTACTACCGTGGTGATGTGATGAAGCTGGATGACAAGGATTGGCACGTGCTGACCGTTTCTCGTCGTGACCCCAAGACGGGTGAATACACGATGGAAAAAGCACCGCTCTACCACCTGGTAGGTGACGTAGAGAAAGCGGCGCCAGCAGATCACCACTAAGCAAAGGCAGGCTTGATTTACACGTTTTGTAAAATCAGGCCTACGAAGCTATATTTGCCCTAACTTGTTTGTCTGTGAAAAAGGACCGGCATGTTTTTGTTGGTCCTTTTTCTATCCGGCAAGTAGTGCGACATCGCTTCAAATAGAATCATGAAACACGGTGCGGGTGAGCTATTTTATGAACATTATTGAAAAAACAGACGAAGAGATCCTTGAGTTGGCACACCCGATGTGGGCCGATCTGATCAAGTATTCCAATGAAGGAAACTACGGCGCGTTCACGCGCAATTTTTCAAGCTCTTTTATTGCGGGCGCGAATGAGGTTGAAATGGGCAAGCAGTTTGCGCGAAGCGACCTTGCGAAGAACCTGTCGGAAGATTATTCCTATCTGGGCATGATACGGCGTGGAGAATATGTCACTGTCTTGTATAAAGTGATAAACAAAAAGAACAACAGCGAATGGCTGGGAAGACTGGTGCTGGGTTATGAAAAGGACAAGGTGAGAATCTTCGGCGCTACGCTGTTCTAAGAAAACTTTAATATTTTCGGGATGCTCTAGTCATGTCATATACGATTGAAGACGAAAAATTCGTTGAACTAAATTACAAGGTTATCGATAACAAAACCGGGGACGTATTGGTCACGGTGGAGTATCCGCTGGCTTATGTTCACGGCGTGAATGATGTGTTGTCCGAAGAAGTGACCAAGGAACTGTATGGCAAAAAAGTCGGCGACATCATCGAAGTACCGATAGACACTGCCAAGTTGTACGGTGAGCGAGATGAATCACTGGTATTTACTGATCGTATAGAAAATGTCCCGGAAGAATATCGGGAGATCGGCATGACCATCACCATGGAAAATGAAAAAGGTGAGCCCAGAGACTTTATCGTTACCCGGTTCGACGACAAGACATTAACGGTCGACGGTAACAACCCCCTTTGTGGCAGAGAAGTCACTTTCATGCTGGAAGTTTTGTCCATCCGTGACGCTACCGAGGAAGAAATCGAGCTTGGCGGAGCGGTCGGTGCCGATCCTGACCTGAATGAAATACTCGATCGGGCAACATGACATTCTCGACCAATTACATCATTTACCCGCCCAACCGGGCACTGGAGCGCGCGATAGCCGATTCTCTCGGCTTGCTGAGCGCGGAGCTGGCCGCCACGGCCGCGCCGGACACCCAGGTCGCGATGGCGGACAATTTCCGCTTCACGCGCGGAAACTATGAGCAGCACCGTTTCAGCGCAAGGATCTATGAGTCCTTGCGCGAAGCACTTGAGGCGGCGCTGTCAGACACTAACAACACAGGCGATCTTGCTGCAAAAATCAGTCGCGCACGGGAGCCCTTGGTCTGGGCGGAGACGCAGAACAATCTTGGCAACATCCTTGCCGCGCTGGGACAGCAGCGCAGGGATGCAGAATCGTTCGAACGGGCCATTCAGTGCTTCAGCAAGGCATTGGAGGTGTTCAGTCAGGAAAGCTCACCCCGAGAATGGGCGGCCACGCAATACAACCTAGGTACGGCCAACCAGGCGCTTGGCCGCTTGCTTGAAGCCACCCCGCCCTTGAAGATCGCTGTCGATGCTTATACCAATGCTCTGCTGGTTTGGACACGGGAAAATTCCCCGGAAGATTGGATGACCACCCTGCATCAACTGGGGGCCACCTTACACACGTTCGGCAAACTGCTTAAAGGCAACCGTCAATTTCAAAAGTCCGTTGTTGCCTATAAAAATGCGCTTGCCGTACTCGATGCGGACAATTTCGCATTGGAGCTGACTGCCACACATAACAATCGGGCAGTCGCTTTGCATCATCTCGGTGAGTCGGAAGCAAACCCTGATCGCTTAAAAGAAGCGATCCATTCCTACGAATTGGCATTGACGGTCAGCATGGAGCAGCAGTTGCCTATTCATGTGGCAGTCATCTGCCGGGTGAACAAGGCGACTGCACAAAATGTACTGGCTCAATTAACAAACGATACTGTGCTTGCAGAAGAGATCGCCGATGAATTTGAAGTGATCCTGGAGTGTTTCCCGCACGCGCTGCAACCACTCTGTTTGAAGCACTGCGGGGAACAACTGAAAATGGCGCAGGCACAGCTACAAGTGATTAACAGCTAGTTTGGTTGAGAGAGGAATGGAATTAAACCCTTTCGGAAAGTTTATTTTCCACCTCAATGAATGAACCGGTATCCGCCAGGAAACGAATCGTTCTGGCACCGAACCCGACTTCCGGGCTTGTTTCTGATTTATCGATGGATATAGTTAGCGCCACGCCCAACCTTGGAGACAGATTGTGACTTTTACAGACTTCAACGATTTTTTCTTTAATGGGTTCCAGCTGCTTAACGATGATGTCTGTCAAGGAAAATACGTCCACCTCTCCGGAAAGGGTCTCCGTGGATAATTCCCAAGAACTGATGACGGGTTTATCCAGGCTGCTGTATGCGCCGGCCGCATTGACTGAAGTGGGCTCAATCCCGAGCAGACGCGTGATGTCGTCGGGATTGAAATGGTAACCAAGCAATGCAAAATAAGCGCGTCCTTTATTCGATGCCACGATAGTTTCCTCGTTAATTTAAGAATCTTTGTATGAGTATAACTTACAGAAAGAGGTGCGCTGTTGTCGTCTGAAGCCACACAAGAAAAGAAAAGAGACCCCAACGATCCATGCCTGTTTTGCAAAGATCCGCGCGGGGTATCGCTACAACATGAACTTGCTTTCAGCGCGCGTGATTCCTACCCGGCGAGTCCCGGGCACACCCTGGTCATCCCGCGTCGGCATGTCGCCAGCTTTTTCGAGCTGACGCCGGAAGAAGTGGCTGCCTGCATGGGCATCGTTAAAGAGGAAAAAAAACTCCTTGATACGGAGTTCAATCCGGATGGCTACAACATTGGCGTCAACGTCGGACAGGCAGCCGGACAAAGCATTTTCCATGTCCACATCCACATCATCCCCCGCTACAAAGGGGACGTTGAAAATCCCCAGGGGGGCGTGCGGCACGTGATACCGAAGAAGGCATATTACACACGCTGAAAAATAAACTTCAGCGGCCAAATGAGAGGAGTCAATATGCCTGTTTACAGTCTTTCCGTTTTCAACCACTACTTTTTTAACCCAAGGAGATAGAATCATGAGTGATGATAAAAAGCCATTTTGCCGTCCCAAAATTCCAGATGGCCACGCATTTCACGTAACGACCCGTCAGAAAGAAATCGTACCGGGACAGTTTTTTGTGGGCTATGAAACCATCTGGGAACCGCACCAGAAAGAAGTGCCCTACACCACTCCCAAGAAGCCCTGAATCAATCAGCCAAGAATCATCACCCGCGCGAGCCTGAACGGTCGCGCGGGTGTCTCAACTCTACTTCTTCCCCATGCCAAGGGAAAAGGATTGGTTTGGCTCAAATGAACTATCCGGGATAAATTGCGCAGCATGACCACCACCTTGCAAACCGGCCCGCGCGAGATCGCCACGCCCTTCCGCCCCATTCCGCTGCAAGTGCCGGAGGGAATGAAGCACAACGAGTTCTTCAACAGCACCGAGAACCTGAACGATCTTGTGAACAACAACGGGCTGCTACAGAACACTGAAAATCTTTTGCTGTATCGCAAGGCGCTGGGGCACAGCACCGAGTTCGACTGCTCCATCATCTACAACACCTCCAAAACCATCCTCAATCCGCTGGGACGTCCGGTGCGTCGCACACAGCTCGCCGATAACGTGAAGCAGGTATGGAACCGCATGAATCAGATCATCATTGATTACATGCTGGAGCAATATCCCGATCCGGACGCGGCGCTGATCCTCGCGGGCGAAGCCAGTCTGGATGCGACCTGGCCGCTGACCTCCCCCGGCGTGCCCAGCATCCGTATGCTGCACAACCATTTCGTGGTGTTCCCCAAGGATGTTTTGCGTCAGGCCAAACTGGCCGCGACCGACAATCCCAACCTCACCGACGGCGGACAGCACAGCCTGTTTCAGACCTACATGCGCGATGTGTATCGCGAGTTTTTCGACAAGGCGCTGGACCTGAAGATACTCAAACCCGCCAGCGAAGCCGATGCTCGTATCGAACTCACCGGTTACCCGCAGGGCCTGCCGAGTTGGGAGATCCAGGGGGGCGCGGCCGCACTCAGAGATGTGCATTTCTGGAAAGAATACGATGAAGTGCTGAAAGGCTTCATCGACTTCTACCGCAGCTTCTTCTCGCAAGTCTCCACGCACAATGCCCCCATGCTGCCCGATGTGTATTTTCCGGAGCAGGTGGAAAGCGTACTGCTGTTCAACAACGACTTCATGAAGACCGCCAAGAAGGTGCGCGACCACTGTATCGTGGATGCAAAATACGCCAACGCCATCCGCTGGCAACCCGCCTTCAAACAATTGATCTATCGCAACGACGCGGGCAAGTTGATCGTCACCATCAGCCAGAACTCCATCGGCAACGCCATCACCGAACTGCTGGGTGTGGTGGTGAACCGCTCACCCGACGCCAATGAATATGCGCGGCACGAACCGGCATTGATCCAGCGCTTGCTGGAGGTAAGACGCCGACTGATCGAAGCCGATCTCGGCGAAGGCATCGCCACGGCGTACTGGCCAAAAGAATGAGTAACCGGTGATCATATTTGATCGCCAATTGATCGGGGAATAACTATGAGTAATTTTTCATACAACGTAGAAGAAAGCGATTTTGAAGAACTGGTAGTGGCACGTTCACATGAACTGCCGGTACTGATGGACATCAGCGCCGAATGGTGCGCGCCCTGCAAAGTGCTGGCACCGTTGCTGCACAAACTGGTGTTCGACTACAACGGAAAATTCTATCTGGGCGTGGTCGATGCCGACGAAAACATGCGCATCGCCGGAAAGCACAAAGTGCGCGGCTTCCCCACCGTGGTCGCGTACAGTCACGGCGTTGAGATCGACCGATTTTACAGTGCGCAGACGGAAGGTTTTTTGCGCGGGTTCATTGATATGGTGATTGCGAAACATGCGGAAGTGATAGCAGAGAAGTAGCGTTGTCGAATTGAACTGCCGTAAGACGGACACAAGCGACCAGCAAAAAGTAACCCTTACGGGTCATAACAACCCCTCGAAAACGGACGTTCAGAATATTTCGAGATCCCTTTAACTGACCCTGTAATAACAACATCAACAACCTTGTGTTGCATCGTGATACAAACATCAAGATGTTTGAAATTTTCTTATACGTCCATCTTGATTGGAGCTTTCGCACGCCAAGGGCAACATAGTTTGCAACGCTACGATGTATCGTTTTAATGCCGCGTTTCCTGTTTTCGTCAGCGTGTAACAAGTCTGAATACGTCCGGCACTATCGTCTTTACGCATCGCCACATACTCAGCGGCGATGAGTTTTTTCAGATGTGAATCCAGATTGCCGTCAGACACATCGAGTTGTCGCTTCAGCTCAGCAAACGTCGCTTCACCTGCGCCCGACAAGTAGGCAGCGAGCTGGGTGCGCAAGGGTTGGTGCAATAAGGAGTCTAGTGTTTCCATAGCATCGCCAATACAGGAAGTGTTAAAACGCAGGTAAACCAAGTGAGTGTTTGTGTGAGGCGAATCCAAGCTGAACGTGTTTTTCCTCGATCCAACATGAAGGCAAGCAGCGGTAATCCGATCCCCGTTGTCGCCGAGGCGATCCATTTGATGTGCGTATATTCCAGTCGCAGCAGCAATACGCCGACACCGATGCTGATAATGCTTACACCAATCCACTCCAGCAATTCCTCAGAGAACAGCCCGTGGACGTAGAGCGCGATGCCACACAAAACAAGCCACACCGAAACCGTTAAATTCCCACCTCCTAAAAAAGCAGAGGCGAAGGTGTACAGCGTACCGATGCTCATCAATAGCCAAGTGACTTTTAGCACCTGCCTATGGATGAACGACCATATTTCGTTACGCGCCTGTTTTGCTTGGCGAGTAAGATGCCAATCCAATATGGAGACACCCGAGATGACAATGACGAGCAATATCAACCAAGCGGTGGCTTGAGTCGCCCGTGCGGGGAATTGCGCATCGTTGAATATGTTGTCACGAAAGAAAAGTAGGGAGCCAGTAGTCAGTCCCCATAAGATCAAGCTATGTTTTTCAACGCGCAGATTTCGTTGCCCAGCGGACAGCATTGAGTGGATGGAATCCAGTTGTTGGGTGGCGTGTTGTGTCATAACTTGCCCTTGTTTTATTGGACAGACGTTGGTTTGTTAGCACGCCAACGTGCCTTGTGTTCAACGCTTAACGATAACCCCATCCTGACGCTTAAGTTGCTTCCGAGATATTCATTTGCTGCAACCCAACCAATGCTTTTACTTTCGACTTCACCATACACACTCCATTCTGTCCCCACTGGCACATCAAGGCGTGCCGATATCAATCCACCAAATTTTGCGGCAGTGTCACGAAACATCAAATTTTCGGGTTGCATCCATGCGGCTAATCGTGGCGTGATGTGTGCGGGCTTATCAAATACTGTGATTGGATAGTGTGGCAGTGAAATGTCGAGACCGGGATAGGTGCCCGTATCATTTTTGTATAAATGGACAGTGCCGAATATATTCAAATCATTCTGATTCTTTAAAAACACGTTGCTGGCTAGCGTGTAACCAAAGGGAGTGAGTTCATGGCGCAGATTACCGTTCCACAGCCAATTCCCCGAAGAGGTAGTAAATCCTCTTTTGCCAAATAGAAATGGGTCGATAAGGTTTATAAACGATAGGTCACGTTGCTTTTTAAGATATTTTTGTTCTTCCGTAGTTAGCACCTTTGTGCTTTGAAAATAGACAGGTGCAGTGGGTCTGAATAGTTCATATACCCAAATGGTGCAATCACCGTCGGCAATTTTGTTGGTAACGCATCCATCCATGTAGCCGATGTTGCTAAGAATGTTTCTTAGACCAAGCGTATTCATCAAGGGGCGATGATTGTTAAAGAAACCGTGCTTCTCAATTTCCAATGTCTGCTCGTATTGCGATTCAAGACCTGCCGACATTACACGTACCAAATCTTGCGGATGTTGTCCTTTTAAGTTGGCCACATCAGAAGATTGGAATCCTGTTGTAGTAGCAAAATTGCTTATGTTGTACATATTGTTTGTGCTATTGATGCCGCGTTGCCCAAGCGATGCTCGGTGCCACTCTTCATGCATCCATATGTTCCCAAGGGGTAGATAGCCAGCGGCTTTATCAAAAGCCACCAACCCTAAGAGTGTCCAGATGCCGGCTTCTTGTCCTTGACGAACGTCGTCTGTATTTGCAAGCTGGTCCAGAACAAAGTTGTGTCCTGCAAAGTAGAAGTCCGTACTCAGCTGTAAAGACTGTCGCATGCTTGGCGCACGACTGTTGTTGTAGGGGAAATCTACGACAGGAAATTCGTAAACGCGGAGTTCGGTTGTTGGTGATGTGAAATCGTTGGCTTCTACCAGCGTTGAACTGAACAACATGACGATGCTGAGAGTATGAGCGATGACCTGTTTCAAATTCATTTTGAATCCTTGTTTTAAAAATTGAGGTGGATAAAGAACAGCGGAATCTTTTGCTTGTTCATCCTGTGCATAGACCATGCGCTATAGACGAGCAATCCTGCGGCAAATAGGTGTGGATTGCCGCCTTGACTTTCAAAACGATCCAAGTCGTTGCCTGAGTATCCATCCATGCCAACATATTCTGTGTAATACATGTGAACGTGCCTCACATTGGAAACTAATGCAGTTCCGAGAATGCTTTGGGCGAAAGGGGATGGATGGAAATTTGAATTCTGAATGACGATTTCCCCCGCCAAGTTTGCGGCGATTAGGCCTGTCACTGAAGTGATGAGTGCCTCACGTTGAGTAAATTCATTTGCAGGAAATGTTGCGGTGGTTAGGCCACCCAATAGCTTACCTTTCATGGGAACCTGAATTGAAATATCGGTAGCGCCAAAAACTTTATAGGCGAGTGCATGTCCGATTTCGTGGATATAGATACTGCTGTAGATGCCACCGATGGTTTGCAAGGCATTGGATACGTCAGATTCCAACGCCTTAGCGGAGTTGAGATGTAAGCCGAGGAGTACGGCTGAAAGCCACGCCCACTGTTGCGCTGTTGGTTTTAATTTCATCTAAATAATGTGCTAGGCTGCCTCAACTCTGTTTGGCAGAGTCTATCGCTCTGCGAAACAGAGTGTCAAGCTTGAAACGAAAAAAGGGGAGTTAAATCAGACTGCTTGCACCGCTAGTTTCAATTGTCGCTTCATCTTGCAGGCGAGTTCGGGGTAGATTCAGCAAGGCAGTAATTTTGTGTACATCGTTAACGAATTTGCCAGCAACGTTCAATGACCGGAAGTGCCCAACAGTGGAAATCTACCAGTAGTATTTCACTGCCGCAAAGCAGCCCATCCCCTCGCCCCCTAACTCGTCAAATGCAGCGCCTTGGCCACCACATCCCGTGTGAGATGCGGCGCGAACAGTTCGATGAAGTGATAAGCGAAGCCGCGCAGGTATTGGTTCTTGCGGATGGCGATGCGGGTGGTGCTGGGGTGGAACAGGTGCCCGGCATCCATCATTCTGAGGTGGCGGTCGCGGTCCGGGATGAACGCCATCTGCGCCACGATGCCCACACCCAGTCCCAGCTCCACATAGGTCTTGATGACGTCGGCATCGATGGCGGTGAGCGCGATATTGGGTTCGATTCCGGCCTCGTTGAAGGCCTGGTTGATCTTGTTGCGGCCGGTGAAGGCGAAATCGTAAGTGATGATGGGATAGTGCGCGAGTTTCTTCAACGTCAAACGCTTCTCCAGCAAGAGCGGATGTTTTGGAGGCACCACCACGCAGTGATGCCATTCGTAACACGGCAGCGTGATGAGTTCATCGTACAAGGCCAGACTTTCGGTGGCGATGCCGATTTCCACTTCTCCGCTCAGCACCTGTTCGGCGATCTGCGTCGGGCTGCCCTGGTGCAGGCTGAGTTTGACCTCGGGATAACGCTGCGTGAACAGTTTGACCACCTGCGGCAGTGCGTATCGCGCCTGGGTGTGAGTGGTGGCGATGGTCAGGCTGCCGCTGTCTTGGGTGCGGAACTCCTGCCCGACCTGTTTCAGATTTTCCGTTTCGTGCAACACGCGCTGGGCGATCTCCAGCACGGCCTTGCCCGGATCGGTGATGGCGACGATGCGTTTGCCGTTGCGCACGAAGATGTCGATACCCAGTTCCACTTCCAGCAGTTTGATCTGTTTGCTCACGCCGGGTTGCGAGGTAAACAGCGCATTCGCTGCATCCGAGATGTTCAAGCCGCAACGCACGATCTCGTTCAGATACCGCAATTGTTGAATATTCATGCGCGCCTCCTTATATGTCGTTAAGTTATAAGATACTAACATAAAAGTATTTTGCTATATAAGTCGCCCAACCTAAAATGCGCGCCATTCAAGTGAAACGGGGCAGTCATGGATTGGCTTTATACAGTTTCCGGCTTTGCGGTCGGGTTGATCGTCGGCGTGACCGGCGTGGGTGGCGGGTCGTTGATGACCCCGCTGCTGGTGCTGTTCTTCGGCGTCTCGCCCGCCACGGCGGTCGGCACCGACCTGTTGTATGCCTCGCTCACCAAGACGGTGGGCGGCTGGGTTCACGGGCGCAACGGTACAGTGGATTGGAAAGTGGTGGGCTTGCTGAGTCTGGGTAGTTTTCCGGCGGCCCTCGTCACTATCGGCCTGTTGAAATACCTCGCACTGGATGAAAAGACCTTGCGCACTCTGGTCACCAGCGTGTTGAGCGTCGCCTTGCTACTGACCGCCACTGCCCTGCTGCTAAAAGACTGGATCAAAAAGCTCGCGTTGCGCGACGACAGCACGGTGTACGAATTACATCACCGCTACCTGCCTGCCGCCACCATCGTCACCGGCCTCATCGTCGGCGCGCTGGTGACCATCTCGTCCATCGGCGCGGGTGTGCTGGGCACGGTGGCACTGCTATTCCTGTATCCGCGCATGGCGGCAGTCAAGGTGGTGGGCACGGATATCGTGCATGCGGTGCCACTCACCGCTGTGGCCGGCTTGGGACACATGGCACTGGGTACGGTGGATTTTGTGCTGCTGGGCAGTCTGCTGTTGGGATCGATCCCCGGCATCTTTATCGGTAGCCATTTGAGCGCGAAGGTTCCGGAAAAGATGTTGCGTCCGATCTTGGCAACAATGTTGCTGATCATCGGCGTCAAGATGGTTGCGTATTAGGGAGAAATAATTTGTAGGGTGGGCACGTTCGTGTGCCCACGCGGCAAATCTTCCGCTACAGCGTGGGCACACGAAACGTGCCCACCCTACTGAAGAAATTTGGAATGGAAGGAATAAAGATGAGTGCGAACAAACCCAATCAACCAAAACAAGTGAGCTGGTTCAACGGCTGCGGAGGACGCCTCGGCGTGGTGGTCGGGCACAGCGGCGAGCATGCCTATATCGGCGCGGCATTGCGCCATGACGAGGCGGCGGACGTGGCGCACATTCTGGCCTACGGTGCGAAATTCCCATTGGATGCGGCATTGCTGTTGCCTGTCTCCAAGACTTTTCCGGCAGGTGACCAATAATGTATCGCTACGATGAATTCGACCACCGTTTGACCGCAGAGCGCGTCGCGCAATACCGCGATCAGGTGCGGCGCAGGTTGTCGGGCGAGCTGAAAGAAGACGAATTCCGCGTGTTGCGTTTGCAGAACGGCGTGTACATGCAGGTGCATGCCTACATGATGCGTCTTGCCGCGCCCTACGGTTTGCTGAGTGCCACGCAGATGCGCATGTTCGCCCATATCGCGCGCAAATACGACCGGGGCTACGGCCACTTCACCACGCGCCAGAACATCCAGTTCAACTGGCTCAAGCTGGAAGACACACCGGACATTCTGGCCGATCTGGCCACGGTGGAGATGCATGCCACCCAGACGTCGGGCAGTTGCATCCGCAGCATCACCAGCGACGAGCTCGCCGGAGTGGCGCACGACGAGGTGGTTGATCCGCGCCCGTATGCCGAGATCCTGCGCCAGTGGAGCACCTTTCATCCCGAGTTCGCCTTCTTGCCGCGCAAGTTCAAATTGTCACTCACGGGCGCGACCGAAGATCGCGCCGCGATCGAGGTGAACGATATCGGCTTGCAAGTGGTGTTGGACGCACAAGGCGAAGTCGGTTTCCGCGTATTGGTCGGTGGCGGTCTGGGACGCACGCCGGTGATCGGCACCGAGATCAAAACATTCGTGCCGTGGCAGCACATCCTCACCTTTATCGAAGCCATCGTGCGTGTGTATAACGAATACGGTCGCCGTGACAATCTGTACAAAGCGCGCATCAAGATTCTGGTGAAGACCCTCGGCATCGAGGAGTTTCGGCGTCAGGTGGAAGCAGAGTGGAAGCTCTCCATAAACGGACCGGGAACGCTCACCCAGGCGGAGCTGGATCGCGTCGCGGCAGGCTTCAGCGCATTCGACTACAAGACATTGCCGCAAGGCAATGCCGGTTTGGCCGCCGCGCAACGCGATAACAAAGCATTTGCCAATTGGTTCAAACGCAATGTCAAAGCGCACAAGGTGCCGGGTTATGTCGCGGTGATGTTGTCGCTCAAACGCCCCGGTGTTGCGCCGGGCGACTTGACTGCGGATCAAATGGACGCGGCCGCCGACCTGGCTGACCGTTACAGCTTCGGCGAACTGCGTACCTCGCACACGCAGAATCTGGTGCTGGCCGATGTCAGGAAATCCGACCTGTTCGATCTGTGGGAAGAGGCCAAGGTGCACGGATTCGCCACGCCGAATATCGGCTTGCTGTCCGACATCATCTGCTGCCCCGGGGGTGATTTTTGCACGCTGGCCAATGCGCGTTCAATCACCTTGGCCAAGGCGGTGGATGAACGTTTCGACGACATCGACTACCTGCAAGACATCGGCGACATCGACCTGAATATATCGGGCTGCGTGAACGCCTGTGCCCATCATCATGTCGGCCATATCGGCATCCTGGGCGTGGATAAATCGGGTGAAGAGTGGTACCAGGTTTCCATCGGCGGTTCCAAGGGCAGCCCGGCGAACATCGGCAAGATCATCGGGCGCTCTTTCTCTTTCGCGCAGATCCCCGAAGTGATCTCGCGGTTGCTGCGGGTGTATGTGCGCGAGCGCCATGCGGATGAACGCTTCATCGACACGGTGCGCCGTCTCAACGTTGAGCCATTTGCCGAATATGTGTATGCGACGCCGGTGCCGGAGGACGAAAAATTGCTGCTGCCGGATTACGACTTGATCCAACAAGGGACGTCGTATGACACACCTTATTATTCGCCGAGGTTCTGATGAGCACCACTAATCATCCAAATTTCGTCGCAATACGGCGTTGCTCGCGAAAAATCACTCCTTACATATTTGATATATGCCGCGTCGCAATTTTTCGTTCGCGCCTTGTCTTGCTTAGAACTTTGAATGATTAGAGGTGCTCAGATGCTGATCAAAAACGATGTACTGGTTGCGGATGAGTGGACGGTGTTGCGTCTCAGGGAAGGCGAAACGGCAGACCGCGTGACTGTCCCGGCCGGCAAAGTGATCGTGCCGCTTCCCGTATGGAACTGCCAACACGAAACCTTGCAGCAACGTCCGGAGCTGGGTGTGTGGCTGGCCAGTTTCGAGCGCGCCGAAGACATACAGGAAGAGTTGCAGCGCTTTCCGGTGATCGGCGTGGACTTCCACAAATTCACCGATGGTCGCGGCTACACCATGGCGTACCGGCTGCGCAAACAAATGGGGTATCGCGGTGAGTTGCGGGCGATGGGCGACATTCTGCGCGACCAGTTGTTCCTGTTGAAACGTGTCGGGTTTGATGCCTTTGCCCTGCGCCCGGACAAAGATGCGCACGCGGCACTGCAAGGCTTCGCGGATTTTTCATTGAGTTATCAGGCTTCGGTGGATACGGATGCGCCTCTATTCAGGCGCGTAACACGAGGAGAATCAGTATGAGTGACTTACAGGAAAAGATAGACCAGACCGTCGCGGTTCTGAAACGGGCCGCAAGCGAATTCAAGCACGTAGTTTTCGCCAACAGTCTGGGCGCGGAAGACATGGTGTTGACCGATCTGATCGCCAAACATCAGCCGGATATCAGCATGTTCAGTCTGGATACAGGGCGCTTACCGAAGGAAACGTATGACCTGATCCAGGAAGTGGGTCAGCAGTACACCCTTCCTTTACATGTCTATTTTCCTGACAGCAAATTGGTCGAGGAATATGTTGCGCAGCACGGTATCAACGGTTTTTATGACAGCGTGGACAACCGCAAGGGATGCTGCTTTGTGCGCAAGGTGGAACCGTTGCGCCGCGCCCTAAAAGGCAAGGACGCGTGGATCACCGGCATGCGACGCGACCAGGCGGTGACACGCGGCACGCTGGAAGTTTCTTCCTTTGATAACGATAACGGTTTGCAAAAGTTCAACCCGCTGCTGGAGTGGTCGAACAAGGACGTGTGGGCCTACATCCGCCAGCACGACGTGCCGTATAACAAGCTGCACGACGAGTTCTACCCCAGCTTGGGCTGCGCGCCCTGCACACGCGCCATTTCACCGGGAGAGGACATCCGTGCCGGACGCTGGTGGTGGGAAGACCCGGCGCACAAGGAATGCGGCTTGCATGTACATCGCAGCAAACGCAACGAGCAATTGGTGCTGACCGAAGGTGCAGCGATCTAATGAAGCTCTGGTTCTTGTAGGTCGGAGTAGTGAAATATCTGCGCATGCCAAACAGGTGGTCCGGGCAGATACAGCAAAGGATTAAAAATGAAACTGGTAGAGAAAAATATGAGCGCACACACATTGTCACATCTGGATACGCTGGAGAGCGAGTCCATCCACATCATGCGCGAGGTCGCGGCGGAGTGCAAAAACCCCGCGTTGCTGTTCTCGGGCGGCAAGGACTCCATCGTTATGTTGCGCCTGGCAGAGAAGGCGTTCCGGCCGGCGAAGTTCCCGTTCCCGCTGGTGCATATCGACACCGAACACAACTTCCCCGAAGTCATCGCCTGCCGCGACAAACTGGCCGCAGACTTGGGAGAACGCCTCATCGTGCGTTCGCTGGAAGACTCGATCAAACGCGGCAGCATCGTCATCAAGGATGAAAGCAAACCACGCAATCCGTTCCAGTCGGTGACCCTGCTGGAGACTATCGCGGAGTTCGGTTTCGATGCCTGTATGGGTGGTGCGCGGCGTGATGAAGAAAAGGCGCGCGCGAAGGAACGCATCTTCTCTTTCCGCGACGAGTTCGGTCAATGGGATCCGAAGAACCAGCGTCCGGAGTTGTGGGATACCTACAACACCCGTGTCCATGCCGGTGAGAACATCCGCGTGTTCCCCATCAGCAACTGGACGGAGATGGACATCTGGGAATACATCGGCCGCGAAAAGTTGTTCATCCCGAACATCTACTTTGCGCATAAGCGCGAAGTGATCCGCCGTGGCGGCAATGTGATTCCCGTCTCGCATCTGGTGCAGCCCAAGCCGGGCGAGAAAGTGGAAGTCGTCTCGGTGCGTTTCCGTACCGTGGGTGACATGACCTGTACCGCTCCCGTGGAATCCACGGCAAGCACGGTGGACGAGATCATCGAAGAGACCGCGACCTCGCGCATCACCGAACGCGGCGCGACCCGTATGGACGACCAGACCTCGGATGCATCGATGGAATTAAGGAAAAAGGAAGGTTATTTCTAGGCTGTCATTCCCGCGTAGGCGGGAATCCAGTTGTAGGGTGGGCACGACTTTGTGCCCACGCGGTTACCGCACCACGTTCAACACGTGGGCACAAATAACGTGCCCACCCTACTCAACTACGTGGGAATGACGAAGCAAAAAAGATTGAGGATTATAAAATGAACAATACGACACAACTATTACGCTTCATCACCGCCGGCTCTGTGGACGACGGCAAGAGCACTTTGATCGGCCGCCTGTTGCACGATTCCAAATCCATCTTTGAGGATCAGTTCTCGGCGATTTCAAAAACCAGCGAGAAGCGCGGCATGGCCGCCGTCGATCTTTCGCTGCTCACCGACGGTCTGCAAGCCGAACGTGAACAGGGCATCACCATCGACGTGGCGTATCGTTACTTCGCCACGCCCAAGCGCAAATTCATCATCGGCGACACACCGGGGCACGAGCAATACACGCGCAACATGGTGACCGCCGCGAGCACTGCAAACCTGGTTGTCATCCTTATCGACGCGCGCAAAGGTGTGTTGACGCAGACGCGGCGCCACACCTACCTCGCCAGTCTGGTCGGCGTGCCGCATGTGGTACTGGCGGTGAACAAGATGGACATGGTGGATTATTCGCAAGCGCGTTTCGACGAGATCGTGACCGAGTACAAAGCCTTCGCCGCGCAACTGAATCTGCACGATGTGCATTGCATCCCGCTGTCCGCGCTGAACGGCGACATGGTGGTTGACCGGGGCGAGAGTCTGGATTGGTACAAAGGTCCAGCATTGTTGGAGTTGTTGGAGCGCATTGAGATCGACCATGATGTGAACACCAGTGACTTCCGTTTCCCGGTGCAGTGGGTATGCCGTCCACAGACCGAAGAGCATCACGATTTCCGTGGGTTCGCCGGACGTATTGAAGCAGGCGAAGTTTCGGTGGGCGACGAGATCACTGTTCTGCCATCCGGCCGCACCACCACGGTCAAACAGATATCCACCTACGACGGTGGCCTGCTCACGGCGTTTGCACCGCAATCCGTCACGCTGACACTGGCCGATGAGATCGATATCTCGCGCGGCGACATGTTCGTCAAGACCAGCGCCCATCCTCCCAGGGTGGAAAAAGCATTCGAAGCAATGTTGTGCTGGTTGTCCGAATCACCGCTGGACAAGAACCGAAAATATCTGGTCAAGCACACCACACGCACGGCGAAGTGCCTGTTCTCCAGCATCGACTACCGCGTGGATGTGAACACACTGGAAAAGCACGCCAACCCGACGGTGAACATGAACGACATCGTACGTGTCGCCCTCAGGGTACAACAACCTTTGGTATTCGACAGCTACGAGATCGACCGTGCCACGGGCAGTTTCATCGTCATCGACGAGGCTTCAAACAACACTGTCGCGGCGGGAATGATCGCGTAATGCAACACCGGGAGGAGATTCATCCTCCCGGAACCTCCAACTCCAAACACTGGCAGGGTGGACAAGGCGTTAACCGCCCTCGCGGATTTATTACCGCGTTGGCACAACGGCGTACCTACCCTACAGGGCTGACCGATTCCGTGTCTCCTGTATTCAACGTTCCCGGCTAAACGGATTTCCATTACCGCCCCAAACCGGACAGAACCTTTACTCCCGACTCGTTGCAGAATCAAGCTTGTATTCGCCCAGTGCTTGTACGAGAATCACGCAGCCGTTTACAGGCAGTAAGGAGACAACTTTGCAACCCACTAACTCCGCAAACCCGGCCTATTTTCACAAGGTCGTTGATTGTCAATGGGCCTGCCCGGCTCACACACCCGTACCCGAATATATTCGCTTGATTGGTCAAGGTCGCTACAGCGATGCTTATATGATCAATTGGGTCTCCAACGTTTTCCCGGGTGTACTCGGTCGTACCTGCGACCGCCCCTGCGAACCCGCCTGCCGTCGCGGTCGGGTAGAAGAAAACAATCGAGCCAAACCCGAACCCGTCGCCATCTGCCGTTTGAAACGCGTGGCCGCCGACTTCAAGGACGATGTCTCATCGCGTATGCCCAGTGTCGCGCCGCACAACGGCAAGCGCATCGCCTGCGTGGGTGCCGGCCCTGCATCGCTAACCGTGGCGCGTGATCTTGCACCACTGGGTTATGAGGTGACCGTGTTTGATGGCGAAGCCAAAGCGGGCGGATTCATACGCTCGCAGATCCCGCGTTTCCGCCTGCCCGAATCGGTCATCGACGAAGAGACCGGTTACATCCTGAATCTGGGCGTGAAATTCAACAGCGGCCAGCGTGTCGAATCGATGCAGTCACTGCTGGCGGACGGTTATGACGCTGTGTTCGTGGGCTGCGGCGCGCCGCGCGGACGCGACCTTGAGGTGCCGGGTCGCAAAGAGGCGGCAGCCCACATCCACATCGGTATCGACTGGTTGGCCTCGGTGTCGTTCGGACACATCACCCGCGTCGGCAAGCGCGTGATCGTTCTGGGAGGTGGCAACACGGCAATGGACTGTTGCCGTTCTGCCCGGCGCATGGGCGGCGTCGATGTCAAAGTTATCGTGCGCAGCAGTTTTGAAGAGATGAAAGCCTCGCCGTGGGAAAAAGAAGATGCCCAGCATGAAGGCATTCCCATTCTCAACTTCCATGTTCCAAAATCTTTCGAACACACTAACGGCAAACTCACCGGCATGACTTTCGAGATCGTGCGCGCTGTGTATGACGCCAAAGGCAAACGCTCACTGATACCAACCGGAGAGCCGGATGTACTGGTGCCGTGCGATGAAGTGTTGGTGGCCGTGGGTCAGGAGAATGCCTTTCCGTGGATCGAGCGCGACTGCGGCATCGAGTTTGACAAGTGGGGTTTGCCGGTTCTGGGCGAAGGCACTTTTCAATCCACCTTGCCCAAGGTGTTTTTTGGTGGCGACGCTGCGTATGGCCCGAAAAACATCATCACTGCGGTGGCTCACGGGCACGAAGCGGCGGTGTCGATCGACCGCCTGTTGAACAATGAGGATGTAACGCAGCGCCCGCCTCCGATGACCAATCTGATGTCGCAAAAGATGGGCATCCATGAATGGAGTTACCACAACGATGTATCCAACGACCTGCGTTTCAAGGTGCCGTGGGCGGCGGCAGAAACCGCGTTGGCCAGTATCAAGATCGAGGTTGAACTGGGCTTTGATGTCGCCACCGCATTCAAGGAAGCCAGCCGCTGTCTAAACTGCGACGTGCAGACGGTCTTCAACCGCAACACCTGCATCGAATGTGATGCCTGCGTGGACATCTGCCCGATGGACTGCATCACGTTCACCGGCAATGGCGAAGAAAGCGAATTGCGCTTGCGTCTCAAAGCACCTTCCACGAATACCCGGCAAGATTTGTATGTGTCAGCCGAACTCAAGACCGGACGCGTCATGGTGAAAGACGAAGACGTCTGTCTGCACTGCGGCTTGTGTGCCGAGCGCTGCCCCACGGGCGCTTGGGATATGCAGAAGTTTCTGCTCAATACCACGCTGGCGGGGCCGCGCTATCGTAATTCCAAGCTTGTCGAACCCACACAAATCGCCCACACGGAGGCGGCATGAAGCGTATAGAAGCAGTCAATGATTTCGTCATTAAATTTGCCAACGTCAACGGCTCGGGTTCGGCCTCGGCCAATGAGCTGTTCTCCAAAGCGGTGATGCGTATGGGTGTGCCGGTGAGTCCGCGCAACATTTTCCCCAGCAACATCCAGGGCATGCCCACCTGGTACGAGGCGCGTGTATGCGAGAAGGGCTACCACGGACGGCGTGGTGGGGTGGACATGATGGTCGCGATGAACCCGCAGACCTGGGATACGGACATCGCCGAGATTTCGCCCGGCGGTTATTTGTTGTACGACAGTACGCGCCCGCTGCCTGCCAGCCGCTTCCGTGACGACGTGCTCACCCTCGGTGTGCCACTGACCGACATCGCCAATAACGCCTACACCGATCCGCGCCAGCGCCAGTTGTTCAAAAACATCATCTACGTGGGTGTGCTCTCGGTGTTGCTGGATGTGGATGCGGAAGTGTTCGATAAACTTTTCGCGGAGCAGTACAAAGGGAAAGGTAAAGAACGTTTGTTGGAAGCCAACAAGCAGGCACTACACCTCGGGCGCGACTACGTGAAGCAACACTTGCAAGCGCCGTTGGATATCCGTGTACAACGTTCCGACAACGTGGGCGACCAGATTTTCACTGATGGAAACAGCGCTTCTGCGCTGGGCTTGGTGTATGGCGGTGCAACGGTGGCCGCGTGGTATCCCATCACGCCGTCCACGTCCATCCCAGAGATGTTCCAGAAATACTGCGAGAAGTACCGTATCGATCCCGACACGGGTCAAAACCGTTTTGCCATCGTGCAGGCGGAGGACGAGTTGGCTTCCATCGGCATGGTAGTGGGTGCAGGCTGGAACGGTGCACGCGCTTTCACGGCCACTTCCGGCCCCGGCATCTCTCTGATGACTGAGTTTATCGGCCTCGCTTACTTCGCCGAGATTCCCGTCACCATCGTCAACGTGCAGCGCGGCGGGCCTTCCACGGGTATGCCGACAAAGACACAGCAATCCGATCTATTGGCGTGCGCCTACGCCTCGCACGGCGATACCAAACACGTGCTGCTGTTTCCGCAAGACCCGTACGAGTGCTTCACGCATTCTGCGGCGGCGCTCGATCTGGCAGAGCGTTTGCAGACACCGATCTTCGTGATGACCGACTTGGACATCGGCATGAACCAACGGCTATGCAAACCTTTCGTGTGGGACGACAGCAAGGACTATGACCGTGGCAAAGTGATGAGCGCGGAAGAGTTGGAAGCCGGCACGCCGTTTGGACGTTATAAGGATGTGGATGGTGACGGCATCCCGTGGCGCACTTTACCCGGCACCCATCCGACCAAGGGCGCGTTTTTTTCGCGTGGCACGTCGCGCAATCCGCAGGCCATGTATTCCGAGGCCGGGCCTGACTACATCTACAACATGGAACGCTTGCTGCGCAAATTCAAAACGGCGGAGGACATGGTGCCTCAGCCGATTTTCCGTAATGCAACCGAGCCAACCAAACTGGGGATGATCTACTACGGCTCCACCACACCGGCCATGCGTGAAGCACTGGACGTTTTGGAAAGGAACGGAGACCACCTCGATGCGATGCGACTGTGCGCCTTCCCCTTCCCGGATTCGGTGCGGAAGTTCATCGCAGAACACGACAAGCTGTTCGTGGTGGAACAGAACCGCGACGCCCAGATGCGCACCATGCTCATCAACGAGCTTGAGATCGACCCGGCCAAACTGGTGCGTGTGTTGCACTACGACGGCACGCCCATCACCGCACGCTTCATCATCAGCACCATCCACGACTGTGTGCATAAGGAGGTCGCATGACCTACATCGCCAAACCCAAGATGCATCACCCCACCTTGCAGACCAACAAGGTCGGCTACACGCGGCGCGATTACGAGGGGCGTATCTCGACACTGTGCGCCGGTTGCGGCCATGACTCCATCTCCGCAGCCATCATCCAGGCCTGCTGGGAACTGGATATCGAACCGCACCGCGTCGCGAAACTCTCCGGCATCGGTTGCAGTTCCAAAACCACGGATTATTTCCTCGGCGCCTCGCACGGCTTCAACACGGTGCACGGGCGTATGCCCTCGGTGCTGACCGGCGCCAATCTGGCCAACCGCGACCTGCTGTATCTGGGGGTATCCGGCGACGGCGATTCGGCTTCCATCGGACTGGGCCAATTCGCCAACGCCATGCGACGCGGCGTGCGCATGGCTTACATCGTGGAGAACAACGGTGTGTACGGACTGACCAAGGGGCAGTTCTCGGCTACTGCCGATCGCGGTGCCAAGAACAAAAAAGGATCCGTCAACATTGATAATCCCATCGATCTGGTGGGTATCGCGCTGCAACTGGGTGCCACCTATGTGGCGCGCAGTTTCTCAGGCGACAAAGCGCAACTGGTGCCGTTGATCAAGGGCGCGATCGCACACGGTGGCGCTGCCTTCATCGATGTGATCAGCCCCTGCGTCACCTTCAACAATCACGGCGGCAGCACCAAGAGCTACGAGTATGTGCGCCAGCACAACGAAGCCGTGAGCGTGATCGACTTCATCGCACATCATGACGAGATCACCACCGAGTACGCACCGGGTGAAGTGGTTGAAGTGGCGCAACACGATGGTTCGACTTTGCGCCTGCGCAAGTTGCATAAAGACTACGACCCCACTGACCGCTATGCAGCGATGAGTTACATGAACGACCACGCTGCACGCGGCGAAGTGGTGACCGGCCTGCTTTACCTCGATTCACTGTCGTCAGACCTGCACACCTCGCTCAACACCTGCGAACAACCGCTGAACACGTTGGGTGTTGCGCAGCTGTGCCCCGGTTCCGGCGAATTGGACAAAATCAATGCCGCATTGCGTTAAAACATCACACCAGGAGACAGCCATGACCGACCGCACCGTTTTCCAATCGATATCACAACGCCATGTCATCAGTGTCGTACCAACGGCCACGGTGTTCACCGCCGCCAGCGTGATGACGCGCGCCAATTGTGGCAGTGTATTGATCATAGACACCGGCGGCACGTTGCTCGGCATCGTCACCGAGCGCGATCTGATGACGCGGGTACTGGCCAAATCGCAGGACCCGCAAACCACCACGGTGGCAGACATCATGACGCGCAATCCGCATTGCGTATCCCCGGAAACCAAGGTGACCGATGCCGTGCTGATGATGATCGAACGCGGCTTCAGACATCTGCCCATCGTTAATCATGCCAACAAGATCTTGGGGGTGTTCTCCTCACGCGATGCCGTGCCGCTAGAGATGCAGGCGGCAGAAAGTCTGGCTGAGTTCAATGAAAAGATGAATGATGCGATGGGCTAACGGCGGAGTCGAACCTGTCATAAATCATCGCGTCCGACACCGAATTGTTCGGCTGCGGTGAAATCGGGAATCTGTTTCTTGGTGTAATGGTCAGCGCTGTGAAGTTCAAAACCCGTGCCGGTTGCACATCCTCTAGCCGGCTCGGGAATCTGTATAAATGACTCGCCCCCCCACAACCCAACCTATTATTCGTTGCAATCAAAGGGGGGGCAAAGTATAGCCAGGCAGATGATTTTCCTTACGTTTGCGCCCAAGGCAGGCCATCGAAGCGCCAGCCATTGTGCGAATTGCGGTGGTGGGTATCGTCGAGGTCACCTTCGAAACCGTGCTCCACGTTATAGATCTCTTTCAAGCCGGCATTTTCCAAAGCCAACCCGGCATCGGCAGAACGACGCCCGGAACGGCAGATAAGTAAAACAGGACGATTGACGCTGGAAGCTTTGCGCACATGCGCAACAAACATCGGGTTGATCTCCCACTCCGGTCCGTCCACCCAGGGGATATGAATCGAGCCGCGCGGATGACCCACAAACATGTATTCCATCTCGCTGCGCACGTCGATGAATACCGCTTCAGGATTGGCTTGCAGGAAGTCGAAGGCTTCTTTTGGATTGAGGTGTTGCATGATGGCTCCTTGATGTACGGGTCTGAATAAGTGAGATTATAGCGCCATCATTTGCTGTGAGGTCCTGCAACTGTTTCGGTTGAATGAGTCGCCGATGTTGTTCCCGTGGACTGCGTGGATGGGAATATTGATGAGTGAAGCGCGCAGAGTATTGACACCGATGAGGTCGCCGCAATGAATGAATGATCGCATGCGCCGCTACGATGACCCCCACAAGAGACTCGGAGCGGTCGTGACTGTCCGGGACGATGCAGATCTTCATACCTTAGTACTTAGCGCGGCTCATTGCCAACATTAGGCAGAAAACTGCCACTGGGTGTCTATAACCACGCCGGGTGGGGGGATAAATAAGCCTGTCGGAGGGAGTGCCCCCCTCTCTTCTGATGTTGATATTTTGAACGTTTCGACTAAACTGTGCCGTTAAGTATATTTGATTGCCTGCGCATACATGCCTGAAGTCGCGATATCTATTTCTGCCCCTGCCTACGACGGATTCTCTTGGGTTCGTGAGCCTGACTTTACGCCACCGGACAAAGATGGCGGTGTGACGGCATCATTGTCGCAAGCCTTCTCATCTGCCCGTTCCGGCGAGTTAAAAACGCTGCTTGGAAATTTCCTGGAAATCATAATCGGCACTGTAAACGCTACGGCGGGCGTGGTGCGGTTGCTATCCCCGGACGATCAGTCACTTACGATCATCAGCTCGGCGGGTATTTCAAGAGAATTACAGGCAGAGGCGGTCAATTTTGTAGGTCTGGATTGTGAAGTGAGCAGCACGGCTGCACTCAGCCATATTGTTCATGCCACCGATATCACCCAGTGCGACTATCGTCAAAACTGTCTCTATTCAAGTTGTCGCTTCCAGTCCCGCATCGTCGCACCTTTGGTGTCCTCCAACTCGCCAGACACCTACCTGGGAGTCTTGACCATCTTCTTTGACATCCCGCGCGAGGGTGCCAGTTGTGTGATGAATACCGTAGCCGCCTTTGCCGATGTGATGTGCGCCACCATTGAACATGCCCGAACCAATCGCGAAGTGACTCGTCTGGAACGTTTGGCTGCAAGACAGGAGATCGCAAATAACATCCATGACTCACTGGCGCAAACTCTGACGTATGGTCGAATGCGCGTCAGTCTGCTGAATGAAGCGATCCAATCCCGTGACGTGCAGGTGGCAGAAAAGTATGCGAGTGATATTAACGATGCACTGGAAATTGGACAAAAAAACATCCGTGCTTTGATTGCTGATTTCCGTTGCGAGATCAACCACGAGGGAATCTCGATCGCATTGCAGGAACTCGCGCGGGATTTCCGAGAACGCAACAATATCGCCCTTGTCTACCACAACAAATTGGTTGACCTGGAATTACCCCTTGAGCATGAGATACAGGTTTATCACATCGTGCATGAGGCATTAAACAATATCGCCCGACATTCCGGTGCCAGCCATGCACGCCTCTATGTCGATGAACGTTTCGGTTATTTTGTCTTTACTATTGAAGATAACGGGATCGGGGCTTGCACATTTACTCAGGTAGAGGGACATTACGGAATGATGATCATGCGGGAACGTGCGCAACGTATCGGCGGAGAGATATCTTTCAAAAGTGCGCCCGGACTTGGTACGCAAGTACAGTTATTTTTTCCCGAACCCACGCTGGATTGGAGAGTAGTCAATGAATGAGAAATTAAAAGTGGTTCTGGTAGACGATCAATGTTTGTGCCGACAAGGATTGAGTGAGCTGCTTTCAAATTGTTACGATTTCAGCGTGTTAGGTACAACAGGCACAATTGAAGAGTTGCGCACTTTATTGGGACTCAAACCTGACCTACTCATTGTTGATCTGCGCATGAAGCCATTGGACGGAATCTCTCTGCTCAAACAGATCCGCAGCGAAGGGTACATTACCCCAGCGGTAATGTTGACAATGAGTGATTCCGAGTCCGATTTGACGAATGCGATACGAGCAGGTGTTCGCGGGTATCTGCTCAAAGATATGGCACCGGATGACGTGGTTGATGCGATTCGTCGTGTCGCCGCCGGTGAATTGGTGGTGGCACCCACCATGACCTTGAAATTGATCGAGTTGCTTCGCGGAGATCAGCCTGATCAAGAGCCGAAGAATTCCCTAAAATTATTGACCGAGCGCGAGCGCGAGATTCTGCAATTGCTTTCGCGGGGGGAGAGCAATAAGGCCATCGCACAAAGCTTGAAGATCAGTTACGACACCGTCAAACAACACGTTCGCCATATCCTGAATAAACTCAATCTTTCCTCACGCGTCAAAGCCGCAGTACTTTTCACCAAAGAACAGGAATCACCCAGCAACAGCGACAGCAATAGTCGCTGGCAACCATAGTCACCGCCCCCTTCCTATCACCCATTAGAGTTATAGCTGAGAACCCTATATAGCTATAGACCCGCAAGCTGAGATTCAGCCTAATAGCGCCATCGGAAAAGGGCATTTTTTGCAGCGCGTCCATTTCCAGATGAAGTCAGAGCTAGCATAGATATGACGCAGAAATGTTAGTTTTCCCAAGTGGAAATCAACATGCGATTTTTAGTGCGTCGGAATTATTTACAGCTCATTCAACCGGTCATTCATCAACAAATCTTAAGGGAATAACATGGCACACATCGTCATCATGGGGGCAGGAATCGGCGGCATGCCCGCAGCATATGAAATGCGCGACAAACTGGACAAAAAACACAAGGTAACTGTTGTGTCAAATTCGGAGAACTTTCATTTCACTCCCTCCAATCCTTGGGTTGGTGTGAAGTGGCGCGAACGCAAGCAGATCGAGTTTCCGGTGCGCACCTATCTTGAACGCAAAGGGATCGACTTTATCTCAACTGGGGTAAAGCGCGTCCATCCCGATAATAACCAACTGGAATTGAACGATGGTAAGACTGTCGATTACGATTATCTGGTTATCGCCACCGGTCCAAAATTGGCTTTTGAGGAAGTAGAAGGACTGGGCCCACACGGCGGACATACCTACTCGGTGTGTCATGTGGATCATGCGATGGAATCTCACGACGTGTGGGAAGGTTTCTGCAAAACACCCGGACCAATCGTGGTGGGAGCGGTTCAAGGTGCGTCATGCTTCGGACCGGCATATGAATACGCTTTCATCATGGATACGGATCTGCGCCGTCGCAAGATTCGCAACAAAGTACCTATGACTTTTGTTACCTCCGAGCCATACATAGGCCATCTAGGACTTGGTGGTGTAGGCGATTCCAAGGGAATCCTTGAATCTGGCATGCGCGACAAAGGCATCAAGTGGATATGCAATGCCAAGGTCACCAAAGTCGAGGCGGGGAAAATGTACGTCACCGAACATGACGACATGGGAATCGAAAAGAGAAAACACGAACTGCCTTTCAACTACAGCATGATGTTACCCGCTTTCAAGGGTATTGATGCTGTGTTCGGAATCGAGGGATTGGTGCAGGCACGCGGCTTCGTTGTCGTGGACAAACATCAGCGCAATACCAAATATAAAAACATCTTTGCGGTGGGTGTCTGTGTCGCGATCCCGCCGGTTGAGCCAACACCGATTCCGGTGGGAACTCCAAAAACGGGCTACATGATTGAATCAATGGTGACCGCCACCGTGTACAACATCAATGCAGATTTAACGGGCACTCCGGCGGACAAGGAGGCGACCTGGAATGCGGTGTGCCTTGCTGACTTCGGAGAAAGCGGCGTGGCCTTCGTTGCAATCCCGCAGATTCCACCGCGCAATGTAAACTGGTTCTCAGAAGGCAAATGGGTACATCTCGCCAAGGTCGCGTTTGAAAAGTACTTTATCCGCAAAATGAAAAAAGGGAGTTCAGAACCCTTCTACGAAGGTAGCATCATGAAAATGTTAGGCATTGAAAAACTGAAATAAGTTTTCCAATCACCCCAAAGCCCCCAACTCGGAAGAGTGGGGGCTTTGGTTTTATGCACGCAATAAATACCGCTCAATCAAGATGATGGTTCACGCTGGTCAACCCGCAAGGGTGAAGTCAATATAATTTCGACTTCATCCGGGTCCAGCAATCTTCCGTTGATATCTTGCAACGGTTGCTCAAAGTCATTCCAACCACGCACTCCGGTCTTGAGCGAAACCACGTGCGTGAATCCCATCAGAGACATCACATCGGCGGCCAGTACTGATCTTTTTCCCGAGCGACAAATCACCACGATCTCGCGCTCACGCCCGCTGGAAAGTGCCGGCACTGTCTCTTCGTAATTCCATTCACACGACTGTTCCAGAATGCCTCGCGGGACGTTGATGGAGCCGGGGATGTGAAACATCGAATACTCGGTTGGCTCCCTAACATCCAGCAGCAGAATATCTTTATTTGCTCCAAGTTCCCGGCTCAGATCCCACGGCATGATTTCTCGCACCCGAATCAGTGCTTCATCCACCAAATCATCAAAGCTCTTCATTTTCCTTCTCTTTTCATTTTTCAAACCAACGATCATGGAATTCAAAGCGAAAAAAGCCGTTGATTTCTCAACGGCTTTATTGATGCTGGCGGAGTGGACGGGACTCGAACCCGCGACCCCCGGCGTGACAGGCCGGTATTCTAACCAACTGAACTACCACTCCAAAAACGATGACTACAAAATTACTGGTGGGTGCTGACGGGATCGAACCGCCGACAATCGCCTTGTAAGGGCGGTGCTCTACCAGCTGAGCTAAGCACCCGAGAAAGCGCAGCATTGTACAGTAACTTCCTGACATTTGCCAACCCCTAACTTGGGATTTCGCATATTCCTGATACTAATCCTGCCTTCGGTGTGAGTATTTCTGCCGCAACAAACCGTTCGCTGAAACCGCTCGCATCTTTCTGACGATAAACTCCCACTTACTCGTTATTTTTCATCAGTGCTTGATCGGTGATGCGGTCGTTGTCTCAGTCGCAACAGCAGGTAAAGCGGGGGATGGCGTAACCGTGTCTGGCAACGGCTCGGGCTTGTGTTCAAGTGCCATTTCCAAGACTTGCTCTATCCACCGTACCGGATGAATGTCGAGTTTGTTTTTTACATTTTCCGGAATCTCGACCAAGTCTTTGACATTCTCTTCGGGGATCAGGACGACTTTGATCCCGCCGCGTTGCGCCGCCAGCAATTTTTCCTTCAAACCGCCAATCGGCAACACCTCGCCACGGAGGGTGATCTCTCCTGTCATGGCCACATCGGCTCGCACCGGAATCCCCGTCAATGCAGATACCATTGCCGTGCAAATCCCGATGCCCGCGCTTGGACCATCCTTGGGTGTTGCTCCTTCGGGTAAATGAATGTGCAAATCGCTTTTCTCGTAAAAGTTTTCGACGATGCCAAGCTTGCGCGCACGACTGCGCACAACACTCAGTGCAGCCTGAATTGATTCCTGCATGACTTCACCCAGCTTGCCCGTGGTCGTAGTCTTTCCTTTACCGGGTAGAACAGCGGTCTCGATCGTCAATAACTCACCACCCACCTCGGTCCATGCAAGACCGGTAACCTGTCCCACTTGGTTGTGCTTTTCGGCAATACCATAACTGTAGCGTCGAACCCCGAGGTACTTATCTAAGTTACGCGAATTGACCGCTACTTTTGTATCGCGCCCCTTCAATAACAGGGACTTCACCACCTTGCGGCAAATCTTGGACAGTTCGCGCTCCAAGCCGCGCACTCCGGCCTCACGTGTGTAGTAACGCAAGATGTCGCGAATCGCGCTCTCGGAAATACTGATCTCTTCCGATTTCAATCCATTATTTTTGATAGCCTTGGGCAGCAAATACCGCACGGCGATATTCACTTTCTCGTCTTCCGTGTAGCTGGACACATGGATGACTTCCATCCGATCCAACAATGGAGCAGGTATGTTCATGCTGTTTGATGTCGCGACAAACATCACGTCCGATAAATCGTATTCAACCTCGACGTAGTGATCCACGAAGGTGTGGTTTTGTTCGGGATCAAGCACCTCCAGCAGGGCCGATGACGGGTCGCCACGGAAATCCATTCCCATCTTGTCAACTTCATCCAGCAGAAACAGCGGATTCTTTACGCCCACCTTGCCCATATTCTGCAAAATCTTGCCGGGCATAGATCCGATATAGGTTCTACGGTGGCCGCGAATTTCTGACTCGTCACGCACCCCCCCCAGAGACATCCGAACAAACTTGCGATTAGTAGCGCGTGCGATAGATTGTCCCAACGAAGTCTTGCCCACACCCGGGGGACCCACCAGGCAAAGGATGGGCGCTTTCATCTTTTCCACACGTTGCTGCACCGCGAGATATTCCACGATGCGTTCTTTCACTTTTTCCAGTCCGTAATGGTCTGTTTCCAACACGTCTTCCGCATGCTTAAGGTCGGTATCGATCTTGGTTTTTTTCTTCCAGGGCAACCCCACCAAGATATCGATGTAGTTACGAACGACTGTGGCTTCGGCCGACATCGGTGACATCAGGCGCAATTTCTTCAGTTCTGATTCTGCTTTGACACGGGCGTCTTTCGGCATATGCGCGGCTTTGATCTTCTTTTCGATCTCTTCGATATCCGCGCCATCCTCACCCTCCCCCAATTCCTTCTGGATCGCTTTGACTTGTTCGTTCAAATAATATTCACGCTGGCTCTTCTCCATCTGGCGCTTTACCCGCCCGCGGATGCGCTTCTCCACTTGCATGATGTCCAGCTCTGCTTCGAGCAAGCCCAACAAGTGTTCCAGACGCTTGCGAACATCGAATATTTCCAGCACTTCCTGCTTCTGTTCCAGTTTGAGCGGTAGGTGTGCAGCAATGGTGTCTGCCAATCGTCCGGCATCATCAATGCCGGCAAGAGACGTTAAAATCTCCGGCGGGATCTTTTTGTTCAGTTTGACGTACTGGTCGAATTGATTGATCAGGGCACGACGCATCGCCTCTGCCTCATGCCCGATATCTTCGTCCGCGGGTACCGGTTGTATCTCGGCATCCAAGTGCGACTTGTCGTCGAACACATGTAGAACCTTAGCGCGCTGTGTGCCTTCGACCAACACCTTGACTGTGCCATCGGGCAATTTGAGCATTTGCAAAATATTGGCGATGCTGCCGATGCGGTAAATGTCGTCCGTGGCAGGTTCGTCTTTCGCGGCAGACTTCTGCGCCACCAGCACGATGCTCTTGCCTGCCTCCATCGCTGCCTCAAGCGCCTTGATCGATTTCGCGCGTCCCACAAACAGCGGGATGACCATGTGCGGGAAAACCACCACGTCACGCAAGGGCAGCAAAGGGAACAGTTCTACATTGGCTGGAATGGGGTCAAATTCGGGCATGATGATTAGTCTCGGTTAGGGTGGGGACGAGGTGGGGTCATGCTATTAAAATTCAAGGCCGCCTTGCAAAGTCACATCAGGCGGCTTTGGGCGTGTCGGCGTAGATCACAATCGGCTTGATCTCACCCGCACTGTTTTCATCCAATACGACTTTGTTCACGTTTTCGACCGATGGAAGATCGAACATGGTATCCAGCAATGCCTGCTCAAGGATGGAGCGCAAACCACGCGCACCGGTCTTGCGTGCCATCGCCTTTTTTGCGATCGCTTGCAGTACACCTTCGCGGAATTCCAGTTCCACCCCTTCCATTGAGAACAGTTTCTGATACTGTTTGGTCAATGCGTTTTTGGGTTCAGTCAAAATCCGGATCAAAGCCGGCTCATCCAATCCTTCCAGAGTCGCCACGACGGGCAAGCGCCCTACAAATTCCGGTATAAGTCCGAATTTGATCAGGTCTTCCGGTTCCACATCGCGTAATACCTTCCCAATATCCTGGCTATCTGCCCGCTTCGACAAGTTGGCGGAAAATCCTATCCCCGCTTTTTCCGAACGGTTGCGGATCACTTTTTCCAATCCGTCAAATGCCCCGCCGCAAATGAACAGAATGTTGGTGGTATCCACTTGCAGAAATTCTGTATTGGGATGTTTGCGTCCTCCTTGGGGGGGGATGGAAGCTTTGGTGCCTTCGATCAGTTTCAGCAGCGCCTGCTGTACCCCTTCTCCTGAAACATCGCGGGTGATCGATGGATTGTCGGATTTGCGCGATATCTTGTCGATCTCATCGATGTAGACAATACCGCGTTGTGCGCGCTCGACATCGTATTCGCATGCTTGCAAAAGTTTCTGGATGATATTCTCGACGTCCTCACCGACGTAGCCCGCCTCGGTGAGTGTGGTCGCATCCGCCATGACGAAGGGAACGTTAAGTAATCTTGCCAATGTCTGTGCCAGCAAAGTCTTGCCGGAGCCGGTAGGCCCCACCAACAGGATGTTGCTTTTGGCCAGTTCAACCCCGTCATCGTCCTTGTTCTTCAACCGTTTGTAGTGGTTGTACACGGCAACCGAAAGAATTTTCTTGGCCTGGCGCTGACCGATGACGAATTCGTCCAGGTGTGCGCAAATCTCGTGCGGGACAGGCAACTCATTCTTGACAGCCTTATCGCCGCCTATCGTCGACTGTGTTTCTTCGCGGATGATGTCGTTGCAGAGTGCGATGCACTCATCGCAGACGAACACGGACGGACCCGCTATCAACTTTCGAACCTCATGTTGGCTCTTGCCGCAGAAAGAGCAATACAATAGTTTGTCGCCTTTGTTCTTTTCCGTTGTCATCTTTACCTCAGACCCAAAATATTCGGCTACAAATCTTCACTTATTTGCACAACCGCAATGCAAACCTGTCTTGCTTACCAGCAAGCGTCCCAAGCTGAAACAGAAATAACGATTCCAAATCCCACTGCGGGACTAGGAGCGTTTATCCAGCACCTGATCGATCAGGCCATATTCCACAGCTTCTGAAGCAGTCAGGAAGTTATCGCGTTCGCTGTCGCGTGCGATCTCTTCGACGCTGCGGCCAGTATGTTGCGCCATCAGGGCATAAAGACGCTCGCGCAGGCTCAGGATGTATTTTGCATGGATCTCGATATCCGATGCCTGACCTTGAAACCCACCCAACGGCTGATGGATCATCACAGTCGAATTAGGTAAAGCAAAACGCTTGCCATGTTCTCCCGCCTGCAACAGAAAAGCACCCATCGAAGCCGCCATACCGATACACAATGTTGAAACCTGTGGCTTGATGAATTGCATGGTGTCGTAGATCGCCATGCCGGCCGATATCGAGCCTCCGGGTGAATTGATGTAGAGATGGATATCTTTGTCCGGATTCTCGGATTCCAGAAACAGCAATTGTGCCACGACCAGATTTGCAACTTGATCATTGATCGGGCCGACCAGGAAGATCACCCTTTCTTTCAGCAAGCGTGAATAGATGTCGAATGCCCGCTCTCCGCGACCACTAGTCTCGATCACCATCGGCACCAGACCCGTATTTTGCGGCTCTGTCGTGTTTCCTGCGGATACCGATCTCATGATCAACTTCCCATCAATTCATTCAGCTTGACCGGCTGGTCACTAACCTTTGCCCCCGCCATCACCCACGCGACGACGTTGTCTTCCAGAACCAGGTTCTCGACTTCACGCATACGAGCCGGATCGGCACGATACCAACGCCCTACTTCTTCCGGCTTTTCAAAACTCTGCGAATATTCTTTGATCAACGATTCAATCTGATCCGGTTTCGCACTCAAATCTTGTTGCTTGACCAGTTCCGCAAGGATCAATCCCAGTTTGACCCGCTTAGATGCTCGCTCCGCAAAAACGTCCGTTGGAAGTTGAATGCCTTTCGGAATTTTCATTCCTCGCGATTCCATATCTTGCAGAGTCTGTTCCTTGAGGCGCTGGGATTCGCTCTCTAACAGAGCTTTGGGGACATCCAATGTGGACACTTTGAGCAACACTTCCATCGCATTGTCCTTGTTGCGTACTTTGACGCGGCGTTGTGCCTCACGTCCGATGTTCTCGCTAATCTCTGTTTTGAGTTTTGCCACATCGCCATCTGCCACCCCCAGCTCCTTCGCGAATTCCGCATCCACTTCGGGCAAAACCGGCGCCTCTACTTTATGAATCTTGACAGAAAAGGTGACTTTTTTGCCGGCCACGTCCTTGCCATGATAATCAACCGGAAAAGTCATATCGAACGACTTCGACTCTCCCGCTTTGACACCGATAATCGCATTTTCAAAATCGGGCAACATACGTCCCGCACCGGGAATAACAGTGAAATCCTTGGCTTCACCTCCGTCAAATTTGACACCATCCAACGTTCCTGAAAAATCGATGAGAACCTGATCGTCTTGCTGGGCACCACGCTCAACACTGCTGAATACAGCACGCTGTTTGCGCAAGGTAGCGATAGTGTCTTCCACATCAGCTTCGCTCAAAGCAAAGGTGACACGATTAACGATTTCGCCACTGATGTCACCAATCTTTACCTCGGGGTAAACCTCGAAAGTTGCACTGAACTCAATCTGGGGTGCATTCAGGTCAACCGTCTTGATCTCGAACTCTGGATAACCCGCCACTTGCAACTTGTTGGCGATAGCAGCTTCGGCGAAAGAGCGTTGCAGGGTATCCCCAAGCACTTCCTGATGAACGGACGAACCATATTGCTGCTCCAGCACTTTCAGCGGCACCTTCCCCGGTCGAAAGCCATGCACCTTGGCAGTACGACCCAGACGTTTAAGCCGATTTTCGACTTCGCCGCGAATCTGTTGTTGCGGGATAGATGCATTCAATCGGCGTTGCAATCCGCCCAAGGTTTCTACATTTGACATGCCAATACTTCCTTAAATTAGAGAGTTATAAGTTCAAAACGTACCGCGAATAATACATGAAAGCTGGCGGGAAGAACCGCCCTAGGACTTAACCCGCGTGCGCCTGCACCTGTGTAAGCCCCCAGACATCACGGTTGTAGTCCAGGATCGTCCGATCGCTTGAGAATTTTCCGCTGGTGGCCGTATTCATAATGCTCATCCGCGTCCAGTTCTCCTGATCCTGATATGCCTGATCAACCTGCTTCTGAGCTTTCACATAACTCCCGAAATCTGCCAGCGTCAACCAGGGATCGTGAGGATTGAGAATGGATTGAAGAATAGGCTCGAACAGGCCGGGCTCAAACAGGTTGAAATGATTGCTGCGCAGCAAGTTCACCACGCGTTGCAAATCTTCATTGGACGCAACAATAGACGCGGGGTCGTACACCGCGCGCGCCTCCTCGACCTGCTCCGCTGTCAATCCGAACAGGAAGAAATTCTCGGCTCCGGCCTCTTCACGGATCTCGATGTTCGCACCATCCAGCGTACCAATGGTGAGTGCACCATTCATCATGAATTTCATGTTGCCTGTGCCGGATGCTTCCTTGCCTGCCGTGGAGATCTGTTCCGAAAGATCTGCTGCAGGACAAATCACTTCCATGGCCGATACCCGATAGTCCGGCAAGAACACCAGTTGCAGCAAACCCCGGGTATCGGGATCCTGGTTGATGACTTCGGCGACAGCCGTCACCAGGCGGATGATGCGTTTGGCCATCACATACCCAGGAGCCGCCTTGCCACCAATCAAGACACAACGGGGTGTCCAGTTCTCGCGGTCGCCGCGTTTGATGCGGTCATACAAATGGATGACATGCAGAATGTTGAGCAGTTGCCGTTTGTATTCGTGGATACGCTTCACCTGAACATCAAAAAGCGCATTGGTGTCAAACACCACGCCGCAATCCCGCTGCACCATGGCGGCCAGACGCTGTTTGTTGCCCAGCTTGATCAAGCGCCATCTTTCACGGAATTTCTTGTCGTCCGCGAATTCAGCCAGACCCTGCAACTTGGCCAGGTCGGTGCGCCACTCCTCACCGATGGTTTCGTCGATCAGTGCACTGAGTTCAGGATTGCTCCAAGCCATCCAACGGCGCGGTGTGACCCCGTTGGTTTTGTTATTGAATTTTTTCGGCCAAAACTCGTAAAAGTCATGGAACAAATTTTGTTGCAACAGCTTTGAATGCAGCTCCGCCACACCATTCACCGAGCGACATGCCACCACGGCCAGGTAAGCCATACGCACGTGTTGCGTTCCGCCTTCCTCAATAATGGACATGCGGCGTTGCCTTGCCACATCACCGGGCCAACGCAACGAAAGTTGTTCCATAAAGCGCGCGTTGATCTCGTAAATGATTTCCAGCAATCTGGGCAGCAGTTTGCCGAACATGTGCACCGGCCACTTTTCCAGCGCTTCAGGCAACAGGGTGTGGTTGGTGTAAGCCATCGTGTCGCCGGTGATTTTCCAGGCTTCATCCCAACTCAAGCCATGATCGTCCATCAGCAACCTCATCAGTTCCGCAACAGCACACGTCGGATGAGTATCGTTCAGCTGAAATGAATTTTTCTCAGCAAAATTCGAAAAATCTTTTCCATGTTTGCTGACCCAATGCCGCATGACGTCCTGCAAGCTGGCGGAAGCCAAGAAATACTGTTGGCGTAGCCGCAGTTCTTTGCCATTTTCACTGGCGTCGTTTGGATACAGCACCATGGTGATGTGTTCTGCCGCATTTTTGGCCGCGACCGCTTCCGTATAGCTGCCGGCGTTGAATTCGCCCAGATTGAATTCCTCGGTGGCCGTGGATTTCCAAAGGCGCAGGGTATTCACCGTACCATTTCGGTATCCGGGAATCGGCATGTCGAATGGAACTGCCATCACATCCTGGGTATCCACCCAGCGGGCATGCAATTTACCGGTTGAACCTTTATACATATCGCTGCGGCCGCCAAATTTGACCCGCACCGCATATTCGGGCCGCTCCACCTCCCAAGGATTGCCGTTGCGCAGCCAATGGTCCGGGTCTTCAACCTGACAACCGCCTTCAAGCCGCTGGCGAAACATGCCGTATTCATAACGCAGGCCGTACCCCGTTACAGGCAATTGCAAAGTGGCACAACTGTCCAGAAAACAAGCTGCCAATCTACCCAAACCGCCATTACCCAGTCCGGCATCACTTTCCTGGTCCTGCACATCTTCCAACACCACGCCAAAGTTATGCATCGCTTCGCCGGTCTCTTGTTGCATGTCGAGATTGAGCATGGCATTCCCCATCGCCCGCCCCATTAAGAACTCCAGCGACAGGTAATAAGCTTGCTTGCAATTCGACTCGTCATAAGCACGTTGCGTATGCCGCCAGCGTTCGATCAGTCGATCACGCAACGTCCCTGCCAGCGATGAATAAACGGGAAAACCGGAGAGTGTGGTCTTCTCCCAACCCAGGGTGTGGCTGAAATAACGGCGAAAGTCTTCCATCACGCTGATGGAGTCGGTACCCAACGGGGGCATCTTCAAAATACTGTGTTGCTTGGGGATGAAGGGGTTATTGGGAGTGTTCACACTGAATTCCTGGAAAATATTGAGCGGATAAGAGTCGCGCATTCTACCAAATATCAAGCTGAAATCATGCGGCAGAACGGGCAAAGCCTCTATACATCGGGGCGGCAACACTGATTTCGTCTTGATTTCATTAAACTACTGAGGAGTTTTTGCAGAGTATTTGTTTTTGGAAAACCAGCTCGGGCAGTCAGGATTTTAGTCCCGGACTTACTCTCAATCGTGCTTGGGACTCACTCAGGCACGACAAACATTAGGACAGTAATATCGCATCAAATCCGGCAACCTGTCTTCACACCTGAGAGAAACTCTCCTGACCGCATCGGACCGGTTCGGCCTGACAATAGTATTCCGAACTCAACTTGTTTCCGAGCGGCGCATCGTCCCTCCCATCGCCGGAGCACCGCCCCCAACACTAATCACATGTTGTAAATCAACCGGGGCTGGCAGCTTGAGCAGGCGATAAAGATTGGATAGGTTGCGCCTGAACAACAGGTCGAATGAAGAAACACTTTGTGACGAATTATAGTCGCCGAACCACCAGAACCAATCCGACCCTTCGCAATCAGCGAGCTGTTCTGTGGCCAAGCGCATCTCTTCTTCCGACAACCTCCCGCTGTTGGTTACGATATCGTAACTGCGCTTGGCTTCACACAACAGATCCCATCCACGGTTCTTGTCGGGCGAACCAATCCAAGTACTAAAGGTGCCATAAACCCAGCTTCCAGAAACCAATTGTTTTAACTTGCCCACTGAAAATTGGGCCGTGTGCTTTTCTATTTCCTGCACACATTCATCAAACGTGGTGGTACGAATGAAGGGGTGTTTTTCCAGTTTGGCATAAAGTTCGGACAGGAAGTAGTGGCCGTTATACGGGTAATATTCCCACGCATTTTCGCCGTCCAGTATCACCGAAACCACAGGATCATGTTCATCGCTGGAATTTCGGTAAATCTCTTCGATTTGATGTACGAAGTCCGCGGCGGCATCGTCGCCTTTCCACTTGGCGTATTCAAAACCGATACGATCAGACAAGTGATCATCGCGAAAAAAACAATACACCGGCTTGGTCACACCTTCCAGCAAGTAGGGCTTATAGAGATAAGCGGACTTTTCGGGCAACCCCCTGCCGTTCGTTTCCTGTTGCAAACTATGCGACAGCACTGCCTGCCCTGTCGCTGTCCATTTGCAACCATGCTCACCCAGAAGCTTCAATGTCGGGCGTGAAACACTTCCCTCGGAAGGCCACATGCCTCTGGGCTTCTTGCCGAAGTTACGCTGATGACTTTCCACCGCCTTGACCAAGTGAGACTGCGCGCGGCGCAATCCACCCGGGTAGTAGCCAGCCTGGGGTAGCGGCGCATTGGGCTCGCTCTCGCGGGCCGAATTAAAATCCAGCAGCAAAGGCAAGATCGGATGGTTGTACGGCGTCGTTGAAATCTCGACCTGGTCACGCTCTGATAGTCTGCGGTAACGCGGAATGATATCTGCGATCAACTCGCCTATCAGGGTAAAAAGTTCCATACGCTCGGCAAACGAAAACTGGCTACCTTTGGTCATCAGACGCGCGATGACTTCGCTGCTCCGTCTGACGCTTTCCCCCATCCAGACCAAGTGATACCAGACAAGCAGATCCGCGAAATATTGACCTGACAGATAGGTCACCGTTTCCCGCCCGCGCCCTTCCATCATCTTCTGCAAATCGAACAGATGCTGGTACGCACGGTAAGGTTGCAACATCTTGGTGTGATTGCTCTTGAAACAGCTGTCCAGGATATGCAGCCGTTCATCGTCGTTCAACGCATCCAACTGCTCACGGCACAACATTTTAAGCAAAGCATCACGAATATCCCCGGACTTGAACTGCTGTTCATAGTCCTGCAATTGCTCGACCAAAATCGGCACAAAATTCACCACCGCCTTGGCTTGCGGATGCAATTCCAGGTGGTAGGCCATGTCGGTGTAATCCTTCATGGCGTGCAGATAGGTCCACGGCAGGACGAATTCACCCGTGAGGTAATCACGGTAATCCGGCTGGTGCATATGCCAGCACAAGATCAATTTCAGTTGTTTTTCCGACTTGGTTTTTACTTTGCTACGATGTGGCATGGTATATCCGGACCTAATTACTAATTATCGAACGTGGTGTATTGATTGACCCAGCATATCGGGTGTCACCAGAGTGATGCCGCTCTTGGTGACATGGAACCGCTTGGCATCTTCCTCGTGATTAAAGCCTATCTGCATTCCATCGGGAATTTCGCATTTGTTATCCAGCACCACCCGGTGCAATTTCACATGCTCACCGATACGGCAACCGGACAAAATGACCGAGTCGGTGATCTCGGTTTGGCAACCCACCCTGATATCAGAAAACAACAGGGAATGATGCACCCTGCCACCGCTGATGATGCAGCCGCCGGAAACCATTGAGTCTATCGCCACACCACGCCGGTCTTCGTCGTTAAACACAAATTTTGCGGGCGGCAATTGTTCCTGATAGGTCCAGATCGGCCAACTCTTGTCATACAGATCCAGATCCGGAACAACACTGACCATTTCCATATTGGCTTCCCAGAATGCGTCAATGGTTCCGACATCGCGCCAATAAGCCGGGCCGCCATCCGTCATGCCAACGCAGCTGTTCTCAAAACGGTGCGCATAAACACGATAACGCTCGATCAGATAAGGAATGATGTCATGGCCAAAGTCGTGAGTGGAAGACTTGGTATCCGCATCCCGCACCAACTGTTCGTAAAGGAACTTGGCGTTAAACACGTAGATACCCATGCTGGCCAATGCGCGCCCCGGCTTGCCCGGCAACTCGGTCGGATTGGCCGGTTTTTCGGTGAATTTGACGATACGGTCTTCCTCGTTCACGGTCATCACGCCGAATCCGGTCGCCTCCGCCACGGAAACTTCGATGCAACCGATCGTCATATCGGCCTGACTGCGCACATGGGCGGCCAGCATCTCGCCATAATCCATCTTGTAAATATGATCACCCGCGAGGATGACGATGTATTCAGGGTTGTAACCGCGCAGGATGTCAATGTTCTGGAACACCGCATCAGCCGTTCCGCGATACCACTCTTCCTGGATACGCTGTTGCGCCGGCAACAAGGCCACGAACTCATTGAACTCGCCGCGCAAGAACCCCCAACCCTTTTGAATATGTTCAATCAGGCTATGCGCCTTGTATTGGGTCACTACACCGATGCGTCGGATACCGGAATTAATACAGTTGGACAGCGGGAAATCAATGATGCGAAACTTGCCTCCGAACTGCACTGCGGGCTTCGCATTCCAATCCGTCAGGTTGTGCAGCCTGCTACCCCTGCCACCCGCCAAGACCAAGGCCACTGTATTTTTTGTTAATGCGCTGATGAAACGTGGTGAATGCATGTCTTGTGCCATGTTGCTCTCCCTTTGATTGACTCTGCTTATTTTTTCAAGATGTCGTTATAGAGATCAAGATACAACTGTGCGCTATGGCGCCAGCCAACATCCCGATGCATGCCGTTGAGTTGAATTCGACGGAAAGTGTTTGGGTCACGGTAACACTCGATCGCCCATTTGATGGTCTGCTGCAATGCCGCCGCACCCGGGTCGTCGAAAACGAAACCCGTGCCGCCTTCCAGACTCGCGTTGGTCACCGAATCCGCCAGGCCGCCTGTTCGGCGTACCACCGGCGGGGTTCCGTAGCGCATGCCATACATCTGGTTCAGCCCGCAGGGTTCAAATCTGGACGGCATCAGAAAGATGTCCACCCCCGCCATGATCTGGTGCGAAAGCGCCTCGTCAAATCCGATGGTGACGGAGACACGGCCGGTATAGCGTTGCGCCAACTGCTGGTAACGTCTTTCAAATTCGGTGTCACCACTGCCGAGCACAGCCAGTTGCGCCCCGCTCTCCAGCAGCGTGGGCAGACATTCGAGCAATAAATCGAGACCTTTTTGATAGGTCAGGCGGCTGACCACGCCCAGCAAGGGGGCATGTTCATTGACCTCAAGACCGAGGCGTTGTTGCAACGCGAGTTTGCCCTTGGTTTTCAGTTGCAGATGTTCATCGTCGTAACGCACCGTCAGATGTTTATCCGTTGAGGCATTCCACTCGGTCTCGTCGATTCCATTGAGAATGCCGCTCACCTCGGCTTTGCGCGCGGTGAGCAAACCCTGCATGCCGTAGCCCATTTCGGTCGCCTGTATCTCATGCGCGTAAGTCGGACTCACGGTCACAATACGATCGGCAAATTGCAGGCCGGATTTCAGGAACGACAAGTTGCCGTGGAATTCAACTCCGTGCAGGTGGAAGGAACTCACCGGCAAATTCAACGGTTTTAACCAATCACGATCGAAATTCCCCTGAAACGCGATGTTGTGCACCGTCATCACGCTTTTGGCTTGTTCGCCCTTGCCCAGTTTCAAATAGGCAGGTGCCAATCCGGTTTGCCAATCGTTGCAATGTACCAACTCGGCCTGCCAATCAACGGGCGAATCCGCACTCCCCAACAGCGCGGCCACTTTGGACAACATGCCGAAGCGCATCGGGTTGTCCGGCCAATCACCGCCCAGATGATATTGGTAGGGGCCCGCCACGCGACAGAAGTACTGCGGTGCATCCAGCACATAGACCGGCACTCCGGTGCCGGGCAGTTTCGCGCTCAACAACTTGACGTCGGGCTGTCCCTGAAAAACATTGAATGTGGCAACGGTCTTCTTTGAGCCCAATCCTTCCAGCACTTGGTTGTATCCCGGCATCAGCAGCCGAACGTCCTGCCCCAACTCTTGCAAAGCGGCGGGAAGCGACGCACTGACATCGGCCAGACCGCCCGTCTTGATCAGCGGATGTACTTCTGATGTGGCGAATAAAATGCGCTTCATGATTTATTTCTCAGCGATTTGTAGTAATTGATCAGTCCGTTGGTGGAAGAATCATGCGCGGAGACCGGTTGTTCATCGCGCAACTCGGGCTGAATATGCGCAGCCAATTGTTTGCCCAGTTCGACGCCCCACTGGTCATAGGAATTCAAATTCCAGACCACGCCCTGCACAAATATCTTGTGTTCATACAGGGCGATGAGTCGTCCCAAGGTGCGCGGGGTCAGTTGGTCAAACAGAATGGAGTTGGTCGGTTTGTTGCCCTCGAATACCTTGTGCGGCAACAGTATTTCGATCTCGCCGGGCAACGTTCCAGTGGCTACAAGCTCGGCCCGCGCCTCGTCGGCGGTCTTGCCCTTCATCAGCGCTTCGGTCTGCGCGAAATAATTGGAAAGCAAGGTCGGGTGATGGTCCCCCAACGGATGCAGGCTGCGTGCCGGTGCGATGAAATCGGCAGGGATCAACTGGGTTCCCTGATGGATGAGCTGGTAATAAGCATGTTGTCCGTTGGTGCCGGTGCCACCCCACAACACCGGCCCCGTAGCGTAATCGACTGTATTACCCTGCCGATCTACACTTTTGCCATTGCTCTCCATATCCGCTTGCTGGAAATAGGCCGTGAAATATTCAAGAGACTGGTCGTAGGGCAACATGGCAATGGTGGGCGCGTCGAAGAAATTTCGATACCAGATACCCAACATGGCCAGAATGACCGGCATATTCTGTTCGAGCGGCGCCGTGCGAAAGTGCACGTCCATGTCATAACCGCCGCGCAGTAATTCCTCGAACTTCTCCATGCCGACATACAACGCGATGGACAGTCCGATTGCGGACCACAACGAATAGCGGCCGCCTACCCAGTCCGAGAATTCGAACATGTTCGCCGGATCAATGCCGAATGCTGAGACTTCCTTGGCGTTGGTGGATAACGCGACAAAATGCCTGGCAACATGCTGCTTGTCTACTGCCTGCTGCAGCAACCAATCACGGGCGGAACGGGCATTCATCAGCGTTTCTTGGGTAGTGAAGGTCTTGGACGCAATCACGAAGAGCGTAGTCTCCGGATCGAGTTGAGCCAATTTGGTGACCAGATCGGCACCGTCCACATTGGATACAAAATGCACACGCAATTTAGGGCTGGAATAGGGTTGCAATGCCTGACACACCATCAACGGCCCCAGATAGGATCCCCCGATCCCGATGTTCACCACATCGGTGATGACCTTGCCGGTGTAACCCCGCCAAACACCGTTACGCACGCTATTGGAGAACAGGCGCATCTTCTCCATCACCAGCCTTACCCCGTTCAACACATTCGATCCATCCAGCCTCAAAGGCGGATGAGTCGGGTCTGTCGCAGCGCGAAGTGCGGTGTGTAAAACCGCCCGATGCTCGGTGAAGTTGATCTTGTCTCCACCGAACATCTTTTCACGCCAATTTTCCAGATCACACTGACGCGCCAACGCGGACAGCAAAGACATCGTTTCGGCAGTGATCAAATTCTTGGAATAATCGAGCAATAAATCCTCGAAACGCATCGAGAAAGAATCGAAGCGTCCGGGATCCGTCTCAAATGAGCTGCGCAGTGAGAACTGGCTGAATGAATTACGATGGTTTTGCAGTGCTTGCCATGCCGAAGACTGAGTTAATTGAGACATATCGGAACCTATCAAACCCTGCTCGCTTTTATTGGTACAACACCAGATTGAAAACGCTGTTCCGACAGGTTCAGCGCATCCTCTCCAGCACGATGCCGGCCAGTGGCGGCAATGTTACTTCGATCGACTGCTCTTGACCGTTACAGGAAACATCACCCGTGTATAAGCCAAATCCATTGCCCGTATTGGATCCGCCGTAATAGTGCGAATCGCTGTTGAAAATCTCGCGGTAACCCCCTTTGTGAGGTACGCCTACGCGGTAAGCAACACGCGGCACCGGGGTGAAGTTGAGCAACACGATTACGTAGCGTCCGTCGCGTGCAATCCGGCGAAATATCAGCACAGACTGATCGGCGTTGTTGCAGTCCACCCAGTCAAAACCTTCGTGTGAAAAATCCAGTTCGTGCAGTGCAGGTACATCACGGTACAACCTGTTCACATCACGCACCAGTGCCTGCACCCCGCTGTGCTCACTGCGGCCAAGAAGATACCAATCGATTTCTGCCCCAACCTTCCACTCCTGCCCCTGGGCAATCTCGTTACCCATAAAATTCAATTTCTTTCCGGGATTGGTCATCTGGTAGGTAAAGAGCAATCGCAAGTTGGCAAATTTCTGCCAAGCATCCCCTGGCATCTTGTCCAGTAACGAATGTTTGCCGTGCACGACTTCATCGTGCGAAAAGGGCAGCACAAAATTTTCGGTGTAACTATACAACTGACCAAATGTCAGCATATTTTGATGGTAACGACGGTGCACCGGTTCGTGCTCGATGTAGGACAGCGTGTCGTTCATCCAACCCATGTTCCACTTCATGGAAAAGCCCAGCCCGCCCAGATAAGTCGGGCGCGACACCATCGGCCACGAAGTCGACTCTTCGGCGATCGTCAACGTGCCCGGAAAATGCTGATGCGTCATGACGTTCAGTTCACGGAAGAAATCAACTGCTTCGATGTTTTCACGACCTCCGAATTTATTCGGCAACCACTGCCCGGCTTCACGCGAATAATCCAGATACAACATGGAAGCGACCGCATCCACACGCACACCGTCGATATGGAACTCATTCAACCAATAGTGCGCGTTGGCCAGCAGGAAATTGCGCACTTCGTTACGGCCATAATTGAAGATCAGCGTACCCCAATCCTGGTGTTCACCCAAACGCGGATCTTCGTGTTCATACAAGGCAGTACCATCGAATCGCGCCAGCGCAAAAGCGTCTTTTGGGAAGTGCGCGGGAACCCAGTCAAGGATGACACCAATCCCGGCGATGTGACACGTGTCCACAAAGAAACGGAAATCGTCGGGCGTCCCGAAGCGGCTGGTTACCCCGAAATAACCGGTGGTCTGATAGCCCCAAGATTCATCCAGCGGATGTTCACTGATAGGCATCAACTCGATGTGTGTGAAGCCCATTTCTTGCACATAAGGAACGAGACTCTCGGCCAATTCATGGAAATTATAGAACCGGCCATCCCAATGTTTCTTCCAGGAGCCTGCATGCATCTCGTAGATATTCAACGGCAGATGTTGCCATTCGCGCACCGCACGATGCTCCAACCAGGACGAATCGCGCCACTGGTAACCATCGAGAGCGGTGACCCTCGATGCGGTACCGGGCCGCATCTCAAAGCTGAAACCGTAAGGGTCGGTTTTGGTCAACAACTCACCCGTGTGGCGGTTGCGTATTTCGAATTTGTAAAATTCGCCCAGGCCGATGTCCGGCACGAAAATCTCCCATACGCCACTGCCACCCAGTGAGCGCATCGGGTGAACACGACCGTCCCAACCATTGAAATCCCCCACCACGCTGACACGCTCGGCATTCGGCGCCCAGAGCGCAAATCGCACACCCCATACCCCCTGTAACTCCATGTGGTGGGCGCCCAACGTGCGGTAAGACTGTTCCAATCTTCCTTGCGAAAAAAGGTACAGATCATGTTCGCTGATGCTGGTATTGAAAGAGTAAGCATCGTGCATCTCAAGCACGTGATTGAAGTAATTCAGCTGCAGAAGGCAGGGCGAAGGGAGGGGTTGTTTTCCGCGCCATGCGAAAAGCCCTGCCGCATCAATGCGCTCCAACGGTTGCCAGGCAACCCCATCATGAACCGAGATTTCTGTCGCGTAGGGTTGAAACACACGTAACACCCATTCGGACTTTATTTGATGCAACCCCAAGTAAGAGAAGGGGTCGTGATGACGCGCTTCTAAAACGGCGCGCTTGTTCTGGTTTTCATTCGGCATGTTTTCGCTCCCGAGGCGCAATATAGCCTTTTCAAGCGAATTGAACAACGTTAATGCAATGTGTTTTTTGAATTTGTGGTGCGAAAGGAGAGACTCGAACTCTCACGCCTCACGGCGCTGGAACCTAAATCCAGTGCGTCTACCAATTCCGCCACTTTCGCATTCAGAGTCGTGATGACCCGGAAGGGCGCGCATTATAACCGAGCAAATTCTAGTTCTGCACGAATTCGACAACAGCCCGTCCGCATGCTTCACCCCGTATCAATTTCGCGCATGTTTCGGGTAGCGCCTGTAGCGGAATGCGGTGCGCGATGAAGTCCAAGTTATCGATGCGCAAGTCACCGGCCAGGCGTTGCCACATCTGCCGGCGCAGTGGCATCAACGTCGCGGCGGAATCCACGCCCAGCAATTTCACCCCGCGCAAGATGAAAGGGAACACCGTCGTATGAAGTTCTGCACCGCCCGCATTGCCAAAACTCGCGATCACTCCATCTTGTTGTACCGTGCGTAATAACCAGGACAGCGTGTCTCCACCCACCGCATCCAGCGCACCCGCCCACAGTGTTTTTTCCAAGGGTCGCTTGCTGCTCAGATCAATCTCGCTGCGCAACAGGATTTCGCGTGCACCCAGCGAAAAAAGATAGTCGCGCTCGGATTTTTTTCCGGTCAAGGCCACCACGTGATATCCAAGTTGCGACAACATGCGTATGGCCAAACTTCCCACACCGCCGGTTGCCCCGGTGACGATGACTTTACCTTTCTGCGGCGTCAACTCATTCTGTTCGAGACGATGAATCGCCAAAGCGGCGGTGAATCCTGCCGTGCCCAGCGCCATCGCTTCGAATAAGGAAATCCCGTCAGGCAGCGACACCACCCAATCTGCCGGCACGCGCGCGTATTCGGCAAACCCGCCGTCATGCGCCACGCCCAGGTCGTAGCCAGTAACAAGAACCGCATCGCCCGCCTTGAAGCGCGCATCGGAAGAGCTCTCAACCACGCCCGAGACGTCCACCCCGCCCACACAAGGGAAGCGACGTATAACTTTTCCCGCTCCTGTTGCGGCCAGCGCATCCTTGTAATTAACACCGGCGTAATAACTACGGATGACCACCTCGCCCTGGTCCAGCTCATCCAGCGCAAGCTTTACCAGGCGGCCGGTAGATTGACCGTTCTCCTCGAATATACGATAGGCATTGAAGGTTGGCATTTACAAATCCAGCAGTACGCGTCCGGGAAACTCCAGCGCTTCTTTGATCGTTGACAAGAACTGCACCGCTTCGCGTCCGTCGATGATGCGGTGATCGTACGAAAGCGCGAGGTAATTGATCGGGCGGATGACGATCTGACCGTTCTCCACTACCGCCCTATCCTTGGTGGCATGGATGCCCAGAATTGCACTCTGCGGCGGATTGATGATGGGCGTCGAAAGCATGGAACCGAACACGCCTCCGTTGGAGATGGAGAACGTGCCACCGCTTAATTCTTCCATGGTGAGCTTGCCAACTTTCGCGCGCGCGCCGAAATCCGCGATCTTCTTTTCGATATCGGCCAGTGAGAGCTGATCGACATCGCGCAGGATAGGCACCACCAAACCCCGTTCGCTGCCGATGGCCATCCCGATATCAAAATAGCCGTGGTAGATGATATCGGTGCCGTCCACCGAAGCGTTGACGATGGGAAATTTCTGCAAGGCCAGCACCGACGCTTTGACAAAGAATGATGAGAAGCCCAGCTTCACTCCGTGCTTCTTTTCGAACGCATCCTTGTAACGGTTACGCAACTCGATGACCGGCTGCATGTTCACTTCATTGAACGTGGTGAGAATGGCGGAATTCTGTTGCGATTGCAGTAAGCGTTCCGCGATACGTTGGCGGATGCGCGTCATCGGCACACGCTGCTCGGGTCTGTCTCCCGTAGGAACTGCAACCGCAGGTACAGCCACACTCGCGGGTTGGCCGCCCGTCGGTGCAACCGCCCCTTGTTGCACCGCCCCCAGAACGTCCTCTTTGGTGACCAGGCCATGCCTGCCGCTGCCCTGCAAACTGGTGGCATCGACGTCATGCGCATGCGCCAGTTTGCGTGCAGATGGCGAGACTGCCGCAGGTTGGGCAGGCTCTTTTGGAACACCCGCCACTGCGGCTGCCGGAGCGGAGAACTGAGCCAACCCTTCGGTATCGATGTGTGCGATGACTTCACTGCTGGTCACTTGCGCACCGTCGGTCTTGATGATCCTGGTCAACACACCACTCTTGATCGCCGGCAATTCCAATACCACCTTGTCGGTCTCAATATCGATCAAACTCTCGCCTTCTTTCACCGCCTCGCCGACCTTCTTGTGCCAGGTCAGCAAAGTGGCTTCGGAAACCGATTCGGAAAGTTGCGGGACTTTGACTTCAATGATGCTCATGATGGTGTACTCCTGGTTTGTTCTTGACATCAAGATCGGGACGGAAGGCAGCCTCGATCACTGCTTTTTGCTGTTCGTTATGGGTGGCCAGATAACCTGCGGCGGGTGATGCCGAGGATGGACGCAGGGCGTATTCAAGACGCATGCCTTTGCGCATGTGGCGCAACAGATAATGCTGGATGCGGTGCCACGCGCCCTGATTGCCCGGCTCTTCCTGGCACCACACGATCTCGGTCGCGTTCGGATACGCACAAATCTGTGCGGCAAACTCGTCATGCGGGAAAGGATAGAGCTGCTCCAGTCTGATAATGGCCATATGATCCGGGCCGTGTTCGCGGCGATGCTTGACCAGATCGAAATACACCTTGCCACTGCACACGATGATGCGAGTCACTTTGCCCGCATCGAGGGTGTCAGTTTCCGGAATGACATTCTGGAAACAACCGTCGGTGAACAAGTGCATCGGCGAAGCCGCATCCTTGCTGCGCAACAGGCTCTTGGGGGTGAACACGATCAACGGTTTGCAATAGGGGCGCAACATCTGGCGACGCAACAGATGGAATATCTGCGCGGAAGTGGACGGCACACACACTTGAATATTGTAGTCGGCACACAGTTGCAAATAACGTTCGATACGGCCCGAAGAGTGCTCCGGCCCCTGCCCCTCGTAACCGTGCGGAAGCAACATGGTGAGTCCGCTCAATCTGCCCCATTTTGCTTCACCGGACGAGATGAACTGGTCGATGACCACTTGTGCGCCATTGGCGAAATCGCCAAATTGGCCTTCCCATAATGTCAGCGTATTCGGCTCCGCCGTGGCATAACCGTATTCGAATCCCAATACCGCCTCTTCCGAAAGGATGGAATCGATCACGATAAAATCCGCCTGATCGGGGGCGATGTTTTGCAGCGGGATATAAATATCCTTGTCCCAATGCTCTCGGTTCTGGTCGTGCAACACTGCGTGCCGGTGAAAGAAGGTACCGCGACCGCAGTCTTCACCGGACAAACGAACCGGATAACCCTCGGTCACCAGACTCGCATACGCCAAATTCTCCGCCATGCCCCAATCCAACGGCAAATCGCCTTTGCCCATCGCGGTGCGATCAGCGATGATCTTATCCACACGCGAATGCAATTTGAAATCTTCCGGAATCGCGACAAGGCGCTCTGCCAACTGGCGAAAACGATCTGGCGCAAGACGGGTCACCGTGGGTGTATTCCAGGTGGAGCCGACTTTATATTTTGCCCAACTCACCGCGTATTCCAGCTTGAAACCGGTCAGTACCGGTTGGATCGGATTGCGTCCTTCGTCCATCGCGTGGCGGTAAGCCGCAACCATAACCTCGGGAGCATCGGCAGTCAGCACCCCTTGCTCAACCAGACGGCTTGCGTACAAAGCACGCGTCCCCGGATGTTGATTCACTTTGCGGTACATCAGGGGCTGCGTTACAAGCGGCTCGTCCTGCTCGTTGTGTCCCAGTTTGCGGAAACACACCATATCGATCACCACATCTTTGCCGAATTGCATGCGGTAATCGAGCGCGATCTCGGTGACCAGCAGCACGGCTTCGGGATCGTCGGCATTCACATGGAAGATGGGCGCCTCGACCATCTTCGCCACATCGGTGCAATGCAGTGACGAGCGTGCATCGCGCAGGTCGGATGTGGTGAATCCGATCTGGTTGTTGATCACGATATGCACGGTGCCACCGGTGCCGTAACCGCGTGTCTGTGAAAGGTTGAAAGTTTCCTGATTCACGCCCTGCCCGGCAAATGCAGCATCACCGTGCAGCAGGATAGGCAGCACCTGCTTGCCCTTAAAGTCGCGGCGCCGATGCTGGCGGGCGCGTACCGACCCTTCCACCACCGGATTGACGATCTCCAGATGCGAGGGATTAAACGCCAGCGTCAGGTGCATGGCACCGCCCGGCGTGGCGATGTCAGATGAAAAACCCTGGTGATATTTCACGTCACCGGAGGACAGATGCTCGCTGTGTATGCCTTCGAATTCTGCGAACAGATCCTTGGGCAATTTTCCCAGCGTGTTGATCAACACATTCAAGCGACCACGGTGCGCCATGCCGATCACCGATTCCTTGACGCCTTGTTCACCCGCGCGTTGCAGCAAATGATCCAACAAAGGAATAAGTGTGTCGCCCCCTTCCAGCGAGAAACGTTTCTGTCCTACATATTTTGTATGCAGGTAACGTTCCAGACCTTCAGCTGCTGTGAGTCTTTCCAGGACACGCTTTTTGACTTCGGCAGAATAGTGCGGCTCACCGGCATCACCTTCCAGTCGCGCCTGGATCCAGCGTTTCTGCGCAACACTGCTGATGTACATGTATTCGGCGCCAACGCTGTGGCAATAGATGCGCCGCAAACGTTGAAAAATCTCGCGCAACGTTAATCGCGCACCACCCACCAGTGATCCGGTAAAAAAAGTGGCGTCCATGTCGGCCTCACTCAGGCCGTAATACGATGGGGTCAACTCGGCCACTTCCGGTTTTTCGTGACGTTGCAACGGGTCGAGGTCGGCAATACGCACGCCCAGAAAGCGGTGCGCATTGATCAGTTGCAACACGGAAGCCTGTTTGCGAGTCTCATCGGCATGTACCGGTGTTTCCGCCTGGCGTTTACCCAACTCCAAAAATCCGCGCTGAATCGGGCTGTGCGCCACATCATGCCGTGTGTTCACACCTTGCAGTTTGTCGAAATAACTTCGCCATTCTTGCGTTACCGAATTCACATCACGCAGATAATCTTCGTACAAACTCTCGACAAAGGCATTGTTGCCGCCGAACAAAAGCGAGGTTCTCTGCATGGTTTGCAGGTAACTGTCTCCCGGTGCATTCATGGTTATTCCCGAATTTCCTAGCGTTTGGCGATCGGTACAAAATCGCGGCGTGCCGCGCCCTGGTACAACTGGCGCGGACGACCGATCTTGTGCTCGGAATCGGCAATCATCTCGTTCCATTGCGACACCCAGCCGATGGTGCGCGCCACGGCGAAAATCACGGTGAACATATTGATCGGGATGCCCAGCGCGCGCAGCACGGTACCGGAATAGAAATCCACGTTCGGATACAACTTGCGTTCGATGAAGTAGGGGTCTTGCAACGCTGTTTTTTCAAGCTCCATTGCCAGCTTGAACAAGCGGTCGTTCTCCAATCCCAGCTCTTTCAAGACTTCGTAACAGGTCTCGCGCATCACCGAAGCACGCGGATCCATATTCTTGTAAACGCGGTGGCCGAAACCCATCAGTTTGTATTTTTTGTCTTTCACGCCCTGCACATATTCCGCCACACGCGACACATCGCCGATCTCTTCCAGCATCTTCAGCGCCGCCTCGTTCGCACCGCCGTGTGCGGGGCCCCATAACGCCGCGATACCCGAGGCAATACAGGCGAACGGATTGGCACCGCTGGAACCGGCCAAGCGCACGGTGGAAGTGGAGGCGTTCTGCTCGTGATCGGCATGCAGGATCAGGATGCGTTCCAACGCGCGCACCAGCACCGGGTTGGGCACATAGTCTTCCGCCGGCGTGGCGAACATCATGTACATCAGATTTTCAACGAAGCCGAATTTGTTCTTGGGGTAGATGAACGGTTCACCGACGCTGTATTTGTGTGTCATCGCCGCGATGGTCGGCACCTTGGCCAGCAAGCGCTGGGCGGAGATTTCCCGATGTTGCGGATTATTGATGTCGAGTGAATCGTGATAGAAGGCGGACAGCGCACCCACCACACCCACCATCACCGCCATCGGATGCGCATCGCGGCGGAAGCCGTTGAAGAAACGTGCCAGCTGGTCATGCACCATGGTGTGATGCGTGATGTTGTTCACGAATTCTTTTTTCTGATCTGCGCTCGGTAATTCACCGTTCAGCAACAGGAAACAGACTTCGAGAAAATCGGAATTTTGCGCCAGTTGTTCGATGGGATAACCACGGTAGTAAAGCAGGCCCGCATCGCCGTCGATGAAGGTGATCTCGGAAGTACAACTCGCGGTGGAAAAGAATGCCGGGTCATAGGTGAACAGACCCAGTTTACTCAACGCATGGATATCGATCACATCGGGGCCGAGTGTACCGGACAAAATTGGTAATTCGACGCTACGACCATCATCCAAAGTCAGTGTTGCGAAACGTTTGTTTTCCATCATTTCCTCTTCTCGTTCAAACAACTTTCAGCCATTCCAACACCATGTGCTGCTGCGCACGTGTCGGCTCCAATTTGCCGGTGATCAACTCCCACAGATCGTTGTCCGGCAGGTCCAACAATTCGTCAAATTCAAGTCGTTGCGACTCGTCCAGTTGCGGGTAGTGCTGCCCGATGAAACGTCCCAGAACGATATCCAACTCCAGCAGGCCGCGCCGGCAGCGCCAACGCACCCGTTCCAGATAAACCGGATCATGAATGCCCGCTCCGGTATTGCAGAGTGGGTTATCCGGTGTTGATTCGATTGTCCCGAGCTCCGTGTGCTGAACACTCATACCGTTCTTTTCACCATCAGATCTTTGATCTTTCCGATCGCCTCGGTCGGGTTCAGCTCTTTGGGGCAGACATCGGCGCAGTTCATGATGGTGTGGCAACGGAACAAGCGATACGGGTCTTCCAGGTTGTCCAGACGTGCCGCCGTGTCCTGGTCGCGTGTGTCGCCGATGAAACGATAGGCCTGCAACAACCCCGCTGGGCCAACGAACTTATCCGGATTCCACCAGAACGAAGGACAGGACGTGGTGCAACAACCGCACAGGATGCATTCATACAAGCCATCCAGCTCGGCCCGATCCTTGGGTGATTGCAGGCGCTCCGTTTCGGGTGGCGGGTCGTTGTTCACCAGATAAGGCTTGATCGAATGGTATTGTTTAAAGAACTGCGACATATCCACGATGAGATCGCGGATGACGGGCAACCCCGGCAAGGGGCGGATCTCAATCGGCTGCTTGAGTGAAGACAAGGCGGTGATGCAAGCCAGTCCGTTACGGCCGTTGATGTTCATGGCATCCGAACCACACACCCCCTCGCGGCACGACTTGCGAAAACCAATGCTGTCGTCCTGTTGCCGCAGCAACATCAACGCATCCAGCAACATCGCATCGCCCGCCTCAAGATTCAGATCGAAGTCCTGCATATAGGGTGCTTTGTCGGTATCGGGGTTATAGCGGTATAGTCGAAACTTCATTTTTTTCTCTCCGTCTCACGTCAACACACAGCGGCGCAACTGTTTCTGTTCTTTGCAAAAGCAATTCGATGCGCTGTTTTTTGCTGCATACATCGCGGTATCGGCGACCCGCAATAGCGATTCCATATCCTCCGCATCACGCGGGTAAATTGCCACGCCGATGCTGGTCGAAATGGAAACTTGGACACCTTCAACTAGCGCAAATGCACGAAATATTGCTTCGTCCACTTTGGCCACGATGCCGCATACATCTTCTTTTTCCTGGATGTCCTCAACCAGAACCACAAATTCATCACCGCCAAAACGCGCCACCCGGTCGCTGGCACGCATTGCTTCCGACAAGCGTTGTGCGACCTGTTTCAACACCTCATCCCCGGCTTTGTGTCCGTATAGGTCATTGACCGGTTTAAAACCGTTCAAGTCCAGAAACAGCAGCGCCATGCTTTTTTTGTTTCGCTTGCAGCGCTGCATCGCCTGGTCGATATGCTCCATCATCAGTCGCCGGTTTGGCAGTCCGGTCAGCACATCATGCGACGCAATATGTTGCAGGCTCTGCTCGGACTCATGCATCAACTTCATCATGCGCATCAGACTCGCATGCAGGTAAATCAAAACGGCAACGGACAACACTGCTGCAAGGGCGATGTTGTTCCGCATCTCATCAAACACAACCATGCGCTGGAGGTGCAGTGCCAACTTGCGATCATTTTGTGCAATGGACAATTCTTCCAGAATCGACTCCAGCGCATCCATTTCGCGTTTCCCCGCACCGGATAAAACGCGCGCTTGCGCTTCATTAAAACTTTGCTTTCTCGCCAATACGTTGGCCTGCGATAAGGCCACCTTGGCATTCAACCGCTTGTCCAACTCGGCCATCCTGCCCTGTTCGGACGACTGTCCGGAAACCAATCGCATGAGTTCGGTGCGCTGCATTTCCACCTTGCCCAAGCCATGCTGATAATGCTCCAGGAAATTTTCATTCCCGGTGATGATGTATCCGCGCTCCCCCGACTCAACCTCCAGCATATGTTCGCGCAGCTGGTGAATCACATCTTCAATTTCGTTAACACGGGCGATCTGTTCGGAGTTGGTCGTGTTCTTCAACCACCCCGCATAATTCATCCAAACGATGACGACGACCAACATCAACGTCAGTACCAAACTGGCCAGCGCACTGCTTTCGATGGTCAGTTTGGGCATGGCCATTTCCGCCTAGTACACCCTCGCCTTGAGCGGAAACGATTCAACCGTCAACGGTTTTAAACGCACCGGTTTGTAATCGAGACGATACCCCTCGCTGAAATACAGGGAATGCTTGAGCCAGTTCTTGTCATCGCGTTCGGGGAAATCCTCGCGCGCGTGCGCACCGCGACTTTCCTTGCGCGCTTCGGCGGCGGTCATGGTGGCTTGGGCGACTTCGATCAGATTATCCAATTCCAACGCTTCGACCCGCGCGGTGTTGAACACTTTGCTCTTGTCCCTGATCTCGGTGTGGCGCACCCGTTCAGCGACCTCGCGAATCTTGGTTACACCCTGCTCCAGCAGATCCGGGAAGCGGAACACACCGCAGTGCAATTGCATGGTCTTGCGCATGGCATCGCCCACCTCGGAGACACGTTCGCCGTTCTTCTGGTTCTCCAGTCGTGCCAAACGCGCCAACGGACGATCGGTCGCATCGGCAGGCAGCGGTTTTGGATTGGGATTGTTTTTCAGATCTTCGATGATCTGACGCGCCGCCGAGCGACCAAACACAATCAGATCGAGCAGTGAATTACAGCCCAGACGGTTCGCGCCATGTACCGAGACGCAGGCGCATTCGCCCACCGCATAGAAGCCCTGCACCACAACATCGGGCGCTGTGCCCTGTGGTGCAACAACCTGGCCGTGATAGTTGGTGGGAATGCCACCCATCATGTAGTGCGCGGTAGGCACCACCGGGATCGGCGCTTTGGAAGGATCGACATGGGCAAACTTGAGGGCAATGTCGCGAATTCCCGGCAGACGATGGCGGATGACTTCGTCACCCAGATGATCGAGTTTGAGCATGACATGGTCGGCATTTGGACCACACCCGCGACCTTCCTTGATCTCGGTCGCCATCGCGCGCGACACCACATCGCGGCTGGCAAGGTCCTTGGCGGTCGGCGCATAACGCGGCATGAATCGTTCGCCATCCTTGTTCACCAGATAACCGCCCTCGCCGCGCACGCCTTCGGTGATCAGTACCCCGGCACCGTGCACGCCGGTCGGGTGGAACTGGAAAAACTCCATGTCTTCCAGCGGGATG
>CAYROQ010000003.1:0-53849 GCA_964425955.1 uncultured Sideroxydans sp. | reverse complement strand
GGGCCGCCATGCCCAAACCGTCGCCGGTATTGATGTAGGCATTGGTGCTGGCCGAAAAGATGCGCCCCGCCCCGCCCGTCGCGAACAGCGTCGCGCGCGCCTGCAGGATCATCACTTCCGATGTCTCGATCTCCATCGCCACCACGCCCAGCACATCGCCGTCCGCATCGCGGATCAGGTCGAGTGCCATCCACTCGACGAAGAAATTGGTGTTGGCTTTGACGTTCTGTTGATACAAGGTATGCAACAACGCATGGCCGGTACGGTCGGCGGCGGCACACGCGCGCGGCACCGGGTTCTTGCCGTAATCCTGCATGTGTCCACCAAACGGACGCTGATAGATCTTGCCGCTGTCCAGGCGGTCGAACGGCATGCCGAAGTGTTCCAATTCGTACACCACCTCGGGTGCGGCTCGGCACATGTATTCGATGGCATCCTGGTCACCCAGATAGTCCGAGCCTTTCACCGTGTCGTACATATGCCAGTGCCAGTTGTCCTCGTTGACGTTGCCCAACGACGCCGCAATGCCACCCTGTGCCGCAACGGTGTGCGAGCGCGTAGGAAACACTTTGGACAACACGGCTACTTTTAGTCCCGCTTCGGAAAGTGTCAGCGCGGCGCGCATGCCCGCACCACCCGCCCCCACCACGACCACATCAAATGTTCTTTTCGCTATTGCCATTACAGTCCCCAAAGGATTTGCACCGACCAGATCGCATACACGATCAGGGCAAGTATGACCAACACATGGATCGTCAAACGGATACTTGCCGGCTTCACATAATCCATCACGACGTCGCGCACGCCGATCCAGGCGTGATAGAACAGACTCAGCAGGAACAGCAGCGAGAAGGTGCGCATCAGATTGCCGGAAAACATCTCGGACCAGGTGTCGTAACCGAACGAGGGTTGCGCCAACAACAGGAATACGACCACCAGAGAAAACACCGCCATCACCACTGCGGTGACGCGTTGCGCCAACCAGTCGCGCAGACCGTAATGCGCGCCGGTCACGATACGATTCACCATAATTTCGCTCCCAACAAAATCGTCAACGCCAGACTGATTCCCATCACCCATTTACTGCTGGTTCGCGCCGCGGAAAGTGTGGACGCCAGATGCAAGTCAATCGCCAGATAACGTAACCCGGCACAGAAGTGATGCAGGAATGCCCACAGCAATCCCAAGCACATTAACTTGAAAATCGGATGCGAAAAATATTCCGTAAGGTTAGTGTAAGTTTCGATGGAGCGCAGACTTTGATCGAGCACCAAGAGCAGTATCGGCAACGCGAGGAAAAGCACCAAACCGCTGATGCGGTGCAGGATAGAGACGATTCCGGGAAGGGGTAATTTGATCTCGTGCAGGGCGAGATGCTTGGGGCGTGTTCGAATCATTTTTTAATTCCGGGGCAAAAAAAACGAATGGCGCAATCCTACACCTAACGCGTGGCGAGTGAAAAGTAAAAGGGCTATCATGTCGGCGAAATTCTGCAATTCAATTTCTGATCACTTTAGGGGAGAACAGTATGAAAGCACCCATCCGTGTAGCCATCACCGGAGCCGCAGGACAAATCGGTTACAACATGTTATTTCGCATCGCCAACGGCGACATGTTGGGACGTGAACAACCCATCATTCTGCAATTGCTGGACATCACACCCGCCCAACAAGTATTGCGTGGTGTGGCGATGGAATTGGAAGACTGCGTATTCCCCATGCTGCAACAAGTCATCACCACCGATGATCCGCGCGTCGCTTTCCGCGATGCCGAAGTGGTACTGATGGTCGGTGCGCGCCCGCGCAGCAAAGGCATGGAGCGCAAAGATCTGCTGGAAGCCAACGGCGCCATCTTCACCGAGCAAGGCCGCATCCTCAACGAAGTCGCCGCGCGCCACGTCAAGGTGCTTGTCGTGGGAAATCCTGCCAACACCAATGCGCTCATCACCATGCGCAACGCGCCCGACCTCGATCCGAGGAATTTCACCGCCATGATGCGCCTCGACCATAACCGCGCCATCGCGCAAATCGCTCTCAAGCTTTTCCAGCCGATCCAGGACATCAAGAAGATGGTGGTCTGGGGTAACCATTCCGGCACCCAATATCCGGATCTTTCGCACTGCGAGATTCGCGGACGCAAAGTGTTGGAGGTTCTGCAAGACCAGGAATGGATCGAATCCACCTTCATCCCCACCGTGCAAAAACGCGGGGCGGCCGTCATCGAGGCACGCGGTCTTTCCAGCGCGGCCAGCGCGGCCAATTCCGCCATCGCGCATATGCACGACTGGTTGCTGCGTTCGCACCACAATGATTGGGTCACCATGAGCGTCCCCTCGGACGGCAGCTACGGCATCCCGGAAGGCGTGATGTACGGCTTCCCGGTCACCTGCCGCAACGGGCATTACACCATCGTGCAGGGACTCCCTATCACCGACCTGGGGCGCAAACATATGATGGACAGTTACCAGGAACTGTTGGGGGAAAGAGAGCTGGTCAAACATTTGCTGGGGTAGTACAGCAGCAACAAAGGGTTGTGCTCGCCCGGTAAACCGCGTGTAGTTTGAGTCGATTCATGGGAGGCTGTCATGAATGCCGTCCGACCTGCAGCCGTTGCTGGAATGTTCTACCCGGCCGACCCGCGACAATTGGCGAGTGGAGTACGTGCTTTATTGGATTCTTCACACGCCAAACCGCAACAACCCAAAGCGCTGATCGTGCCGCATGCCGGTTATATCTATTCCGGAGCGATCGCTGCCAGCGCTTATTCCACATTGACTAGCATCGCCTCGCGTATTCGTCGCGTCGTCCTGCTTGGTCCCACCCATCGCGTCGCTGTCAACGGACTTGCCCTGCCCGACACGTCCGCATTCGAGACTCCGCTGGGCAAAGTGATGCTGGATGTTCCAGCCATGTCCAGCATTACCAATCTTCCACAAGTAATCATCAGCGATGCAGCGCATGCGCTGGAACATTCCCTCGAAGTGCAATTGCCGTTCCTGCAATGCATGCTGGATGATTTCACTTTGCTACCGCTGGCTGTCGGCCACGCAACAGCACAAGAAGTGGCCGAAGTTTTGGAAACGGTATGGGGGGGTGACGAAACGCTGATTGTCATCAGCTCCGATCTGTCGCATTACCTGCCTTACGCTGACGCGCAACAGGCAGATGTTATAACTGCCAACGATATTCTGCGACTCACCCAACCCATCACGCATGAACAAGCGTGTGGCGGTACACCGGTCAACGGCCTGATCATCGCCGCACGTGCCCACCACCTCACGCCACACCTGCTTGACCTGCGCAATTCAGGCGACACGGCAGGTTCCCATGACAGAGTGGTGGGTTATGCCGCATTCGTTTTCACCGGGGAGAATACACATGCTCACCCCTGACAAAGGAATAACACTGTTGCACCTGGCACGCGCCGCCATCGCCAAAGGACTCGGCTTCTTGTCACACGCACTGCCGCGAGCGGAATGGCTGGGAGAGCCCGGTGCAACTTTTGTCACGTTAACGTTGCACGGCCAGTTGCGCGGCTGTATCGGCAGTCTGGAGGCGTATCGTCCGCTCATTGAAGATGTGCAACAAAATGCGATTGCGGCGGCTTTTCGTGACCCGCGTTTCTCTCCGCTCGATAAAACAGAATTCGCCGAAACACGCGTCGAAGTATCGTTGCTGAGTCAGCCAGCACCCATTCTTTTCAGCAGCGAACAAGACGCCCTGGCACAACTGCATCCCGGCAGGGATGGCGTGATCCTGGAATACGGGCGGCAACGTGCCACCTACCTGCCACAGGTGTGGGCACAGTTGCCCGATGCGCAAACCTTCATCGCACGCCTGAAAGACAAGGCCGGACTGCCTGAGGATTTCTGGTCACCGGACATCCGGTTGTCGCATTACACCGTGCAGAAATGGCGCGAAGGTGAAGCCAATGGATGAGCCGATCAGCATCGCCGAACAGTACCCGGCCCGATACTGGCACCGGCTGGATGACGGGCGACTCCAGTGCGATTTGTGTCCGCGCGACTGCAAGTTGCACGAAGGGCAACGCGGAGCTTGTTTCGTGCGCGGCCGCATCAACGATGTGATGGTGCTTACCACTTATGGGCGCAGCTCCGGTTTCTGCGTCGATCCCGTCGAGAAAAAACCGCTCAACCATTTCTACCCCGGCAGCAGCATCCTGTCGTTCGGCACAGCGGGTTGCAACCTCGCCTGCAAGTTCTGCCAGAACTGGGACATTTCCAAATCACGCAGCTTCGACAAACTTGCCGATTTGGCTACCCCGCTGGCCATCGCCAATTCCGCGGTCGAACTCGGCTGCAAGAGCGTGGCCTTCACCTACAACGACCCGGTGATCTTCGCCGAGTACGCGATGGACGTGGCGGATGCCTGCCACGAACGCGGCATCAAAACAGTCGCGGTCACGGCGGGTTACATCCACGCCCAACCGCGTGAAGATTTCTACAACAAGATGGATGCGGCCAACGTGGACCTGAAAGCGTTCACCGATGAGTTCTATATCAAACAAACCGGCTCACATTTACAACCAGTGCTGGACACACTGAAATATTTGCGGCAGGAGACAACTGTATGGGTAGAGGTCACCACATTGCTGATCCCCGGTTACAACGATAGCGCACATGAAATCGGCAAAATGAGCGAGTGGCTCGCCAAAGAATTGGGCGCGGATGTGCCGTTGCATTTCACTGCGTTTCATCCCGATTACAAAATGACGACCATCCCCGCCACCCCCTCGGCCAAACTCACCGAGGCACGGCATATCGCCCACTCCGCCGGCTTGCACCATGTCTATACCGGCAACGTACACGATCTTTCCGGCGGCACCACGCATTGCGCGAATTGCCACGCGCCGCTCATCGTGCGCGACTGGTATCAGATACGCGAATATGCGGTTTCTGAAAACGGGAAATGTTTAAGTTGCGGCACTCAACTGGCTGGACGATACGGAAAATATGAAGGACAGTTCGGTAGGCGGCGCATCCCGGTGATAATCGAAGGCTTTTGAGATAACCGCCGACGATTCGACCCACAGGAAGTGGAATACATGAAACATGCAACGAAATGCGCCTTCAACTCCTCATTTCACTTGCATCAATTGATGGAAATGCAGTTTGGCCAAGCCCTCCTGAAACCGTTCCGATGCCTCGGCAAACAGCTCACCTTCGCGCAGTGCGCCCCTGGCCGATTCGGATTTACCCATACTCACCAGCAAGATCGCTTGTGCCGCTGCTTCCTGGAAATCCTCACAATTTGTGCATAACCGATCCAGCAACCCCACATCTGCTCCCTGTGTTGCGCCCGCACTTACCATCCACCTGCCAAGCAAACAATCTGAATTGCAGGAGGTGGGGAAATTGATGACATCCCTCGATTTCGCCTCCACGTATTCCTCGATCCGGCTACGTTGTTCAAGATGCGCCTGAATGGCAAAGATGCCGTTGAATTGTTGGGTTTGGCTTGAGCCACTTTGGATTTCAATCATGGTTTCCCCCTGGATAGACTGCGCGCGGATTCAAGATTAATTCCACGCGCGTATTGGGGATGATTCTGCTATGACGACTTGGCGTTCACAATATGCCGAAAGGCCTATATATCGGTCTATATACTTCTGGCCAAAGTTATAGATATTTGAGGTTCAGCTTGATAAACGAACTGGCGCGAAACCGCCTCCCGCCGTGCGGAAATTGGTGGTCAGAACTGACCCACCGGTTTGTCATTGGCGAGTTAGCTGGATAGTTTGCGTTATCGTGCAAACAATAAATCAGGCCTGCATAGTAGTCAGCAAGTCGATCATAAACTCCGTATCTTCCTCGCTTTGGCTTTCCCAACCTGAAAAACCCAGGCTTTCCAGTACTCCAGGACCTTGTGGGAGATCGACGTGCATTTCAATCAAGGCCTTATGGAGTGACTCTGATTCCTTGAAGCGCGGACCAACCAATAACGTGTGGCGAATCACCTCTATCTGGCTATCATGAATCTCGCTGGCAACCAAAATCTTCAGATTTTTGCGGATGATTCCGCTTAGATCACCATAGGCGTCCTTCAGAAAAAAACCAATATCAGCCTTGCCCTGAATCAGCTGTTTTGCAACCAGTGCAGACGTTGCCATCGTTTGCAATTTGATATTGTCTTTATTCAAATTAGCGGGCTCAAGCATAAACTTGCCGATTAGTTCGACATCAGGGTTTGCAATCGTACTTACTATTGCACCCGGCTTCACATCTTCGATTTCGTTAAAAGGCGAATTGATCGAGGTGGCAATAACCACTTCATCGCGCTCGCCGCTTGCTGTTGCGATTGCCCTAAACCCTTTTTCGCGAACCAGCATGGCTGCATCGAAAGGAGTGGCGAAGATGATATCGACTGTGTCTTCAGCTATTGCTTCATGCTGGGATTCAAAATTGTCATAAAGTTCCAAGTGAACATTTATCCCCATCTTGCGCTGCAACCAAGTATTAAATATGTACCAGCCAGCAATGTGATCAGGCGAGAAATCCGGACTAACCGTCATATTAAAAGTCATTTCATCTCCTTATCACGCAGTTCAGCGTAGAGTTGGATACACTCGTTAATTCTTTCTCGCGATGGCTTGCGACGAACTGAAGTGTAACCAACCACTACACCCTTCCGAATATTGGCGACAACCGAAGCAAACACCCAGTAATACTTACCGTCTTTACGCAGATTCTTGACGTAACCTTTCCAGTTCCTGCCTTGCGCCAAGGTATCCCACACATCCTTAAATGCCGCAGCAGGCATATCCGGATGACGCAAAATACTATGTGGCTGACCGATCAACTCCGACTCAGCGTAGCCCGACATTTCCACAAAAACCTTGTTTGCGTGCGTAATGAAGCCCCTCGCATCTGTTCGCGAAACAATAAGTTTTCCAGCAGGGTATGGGACTTCAATATTCAGCGTCAGGACGCGACGCTTTGATCCATCAAAATAGGTTAGTTCGTGTTCTTTATGATTACTATCGGATATCTGGGAGGGCTGTATGTCATCCATATTCTTTCACCTTTCCTTATTCAATTAGCATTTAACTTCTGAACTGTGGTGCACTTGGAATTAGAATCCATCCCGACAGGTTTGCCGCTATCAATACCAGCTGAAAGATTTTTGCGTCATGAATTGTTCCGTGTTACGGGCTGAGATCGTTAATTGAAACAAACAGAAGTAGGGCCAAAGGCTGACGCTTTCACAGCGCGTGCAAGCGCCATTGTCAAAAAAATATTTCCAGCACAAAATGCTTTACCGCCATGCCAGTCGATTTATTTGTCGGATTGAAATGACATAATTTTTGCGCGGATTCCAACACTCTCATTTGTCTTGCATCAAATATAAGACGTGCAGTTGGGCCAAATATTCCTGGAGCCTTTCCGAGGACGTTGAAAATAACGCCTCTTCCCGCAACGCGGCTTTGGCCAATTCGGGCTTGCCCATTTTCACCAGCAAAATCACTTGCGCCGCCGCCTCCTGGAACTCTTCACAGCTCTTGCACAGACGATCCAACAAGCCGACATCCAAGTCTTGTTTTCCACCCTCACACCGCAACCACTTGCTCAGCGAACAATCGGAATGACAGTCCGTGGGGAAATTGAGTTGCTGGTGCGCATGCGCCTCCACGTACTCCTCTATCCGTGTGCGCCAATCCAGATGTTCCTGGATGGCATAAATGCCATTGAACGGTTTGTCCCCGGTTGAAATACTTTGATTTGCACTCAGGTAAGTAGCCATTGGTTTCCCCTAATAATGAACGAAAGTGGATTCAACAGCTAAACCCACATTCGTGACGAGGATGATTTTGCTTTGCTGATCCCGTATCCGCAATATGCCGAAAGGTCTATATCCAGGCCTATATACCGGCCTATATACTTTTGCCCAAAGTTATAGATATCTGAGGTTCAGCTTGATAAACGAACCAGGGCGAAACCGCCTCCCGCCGTGCGGAAATTGGTGGTCTGGCCCTGATAGAGACGCGCCGCGATGAGTTGGATTTGGCCGTCATACACATAACAACGTACATCGTATTTCAGCAATTGCATTTCTCCGCCTGCGGTGCGCACCGCCCGTTCACCGGGCATGGCCAACCGTTGGGCCACATAGTCCGACTGCACGATCTCCTCGAATACGCGCTTGGTGAGTTTGTCGCCGCGATACGCGCCTTTGCTGCCATATCCGCTCACCGGCTTGAAGAACCATTGGTTGCGTTCAGTCCACCATTGTTCGGAATCTTCTGCAGAGACGACTTTTGTTTCAGGAACACCCGAGCGCAAGGCATCGATACTGAGTTGTGAAACACCTTCAGCTTGCAATAAGTTCGCATCGCAAAATACAGCCAACTTGCGCTTATCCGCATAACGTCCGTAGTGCTCGGGATTCGGCGTCAACACGACTTGATTCATCTCCCAGGCGGTGCGAATTTGAGGGAAAGCTTGCAGATCGAAGTCGGTCAGCCGGTTGTAGATCAGGTCGATGCGTTGTCCATCAACGTATAAGGCATCTTCACGAATATGCAGCCTGGAAGGATCGACGATGTAAGTCGTGATGCCCGCGCGTTCAAACATCTGCTGCGCCAGCAGAAACTCGGGATAGAGGAACTGTGACTCAGGCTTCTCATCCACAATGGCAATGGTCTTGAGTGGCAATTCGCCACGAACCAGGCTCCATTCGTTGCGAAACATCCCGATGAAGGTCTGCTCAAGATTTTCAATAGAAGCCGAACCGGCCAGCTGACTCTCGATCAACAGCGCATTGAAAAACGCACCACCCGCATTGGTGTTGATCTCGATGAGAAACACGCCCTGCTCGTTGACATGAAAATCGTAGCCGAAAAATACGCCCAAGGATTTGTGTGGATCCGTTTTGCCGACGACCTCTTCCACCGCCGAGATTACGGCTCGCATCTTGTCGACTTGTTCGTCGTGCAGACTCAGGATCGCATTTGAAAAGATCTGGTTTTGGATAGGAGCGACCGCCTCAACGAACGCCCCCCCCTCAAGTCTGATCCTGTCGTTTAAAGCTTGCCGATCGATCTCGGCAGGAATGGACTGCATCAACTCCTCTTGATTATCAATTGATGCCAAGCATGTCTTTCTTCAAACTTTTTTCAACGGGGTTCTCACCCAACCATATCTTCAGCAGCGCGCGATTGATGTCCGCCCCTGCCACCATGCCGCGTTCCTTGCCATTGATCGTCACCTTGGTACCAACAGTCGGAATGTAGTCAAGGAAGATAGTATCGCCGGGACTCACGCCGGACACCGAGTCAAAGATCGCGTAGAACTTCTTCATGCCCGCGTCGATGGAAACCAACTCTGCCGCACTGTGATTGGCTTCGATAGCCTCTCTGAACGCATTCAACAGTTTTTCAGATTTCATGCCGTACAACATAAACAGAGCCACGCGCTTGATGCCCGCATCGGCGAAAACCGCATCCGCACTGTTCGTCGTCTTACCCAGATACAGCGCACCGACATACACATCGATGATCACCTTGGTACGTGTTCCCGCGCCATTCAACACCAGATTTGCACCGTTCACCTGAGCAACATCCGGAATCCTTGTGTCACCCACCTCACGCGCGTTCACATTCAAGCTCAACAGCAGACCACTCACCAGCAACAGAATCTTTTTCATCTCAGTCCTTTCGATAAACCGTTTGCCCTGAGCTTGTCGAAGGGCAAAGTACGGCACACTTGAACAAATCCGCGCATGGTTCGACAGGCTCACCACGAACGGATGGAGTTTTGCTAGTTACAGGGCATCTCTATAAATTCAAATTCCGTCATTCCCGCGCAGGCGGGAATGACGAATTTATACAGATGCCCTACAGTGCTTCAAAGATACCCGCTGCACCCATTCCCGTGCCGATACACATCGTCACCATGCCGTATTTTTGTTTGCGCCGACGCAGTCCGTGCAACAGCGTCGCCGTGCGGATCGCACCGGTCGCACCGAGCGGATGGCCCAAGGCGATCGCGCCTCCCAAAGGATTAACGATAGCCGGATCAAGACCGAGGTCGCCGATCACGGCAAGCGATTGCGCGGCAAAAGCTTCGTTGAGTTCGATCCAGCCCATGTCCTGCAAACTCAATCCCACTTGTTTCAACACGCGCGGAATGGCTTCTTTCGGGCCGATACCCATGATCTCCGGAGGCACTCCCGCCACGCTGAAACCCAGGAATTTTCCGATGGGGGTCAGGTTGTAACGCTTCAGTGCCGACTCGCTGCACAGCAACACTGCGCCCGCGCCGTCCGACATCTGCGAACTGTTGCCCGCCGTCACCGAGCCGCGTTGTGCGAACACCGTTTTGAGTTTGGCCAATGCCTCGATGGTTGTATCACCACGCGGACCTTCATCCTGCGCCACATCGCGCGCCTTGATCTTCACTTCGCGCGTGTGCATGTCCGGCACATGGTCGGTGATGTGATACGGCGAGATCTCGTCTTTGAATTCACCGTTGTTGAAAGCGGCAATCGCACGCTGATGGCTTTGCAGGGCAAAGGCATCCTGCGCTTCGCGCGTCACTTTCCAACGCTCCGCCACCTTCTCCGCCGTCAGACCCATGCCATAGGCGATTCCCAGATGTTCATTGTTCTCAAAGATCGCGGGATTGAAGGCGATTTTGTTGCCCATCATCGGCACCATACTCATGCTCTCCACGCCTGCCGCGATCATCACCTCGGCTTCACCCAATCGAATGCGATCCGCCGCCAGCGCCACCGCCTGCACGCCGGATGAACAGAAACGATTGATGGTCATGCCCGAAACCGTATTCGGCAAACCCGCCAGCAACAACGCGATACGCGCCACGTTCATGCCCTGCTCCGCTTCCGGCATCGCACACCCCACGATGACATCGCCGATACTCGCCGCTTCCAGCGACGGCGCCTGCGCCAGCACACTCTTCAACACATGCGCCAGCAGATCATCGGGACGCGTGTTGCGGAACATCCCGCGCGGCGCTTTGCCAACCGGAGTGCGTGTGGCGGCGACGATGTAGGCTTCCTGGATTTGTTTGCTCATTTTCCACTCCCTTGAATTATCCGAGTATTTCATCCGGTCACGATCGATTCGCGAACCATGAAAGAATGAACCTACTCACAAAAATGTCGAAACGGATGTCTTGCTCCATCACTTACTCTAGAGGTGGAGGGGGCGACGCATCCCCCCCGCTTGCCAGATGAATGGCTATCAATAACACAACGACAATTGCCACGACAAAAAGTCCCACTTCCACACGTTTGCTTGCCTTGCTCGCATACCTGCCGGTAGGTTTTCTGCTGGAAAATCTCATTCCTCGCCAACCACAATCCAGGCAACGGTAATAGCGTGCACTCATTAGTGAACTCAATATTGTTTCAAACCCTGAACGGTGACTTAGTCGAACTCGTGCAGATTGACACTGGGGACAAATTTTCATGTGTTATGCGTTATTTTTTCAATGTTTATCGTACTCATGCGATTGCTTGGTTCACTTTCAATTCCGCAACGGCTTCCCGCTCTTCAACATAAATTCAATCCTTGCCTGCGTCTTCTCCGTCGCCAGCAACTCCATGAAATTGCGCCGCTCCAGATCGAGCAACCAATCCTCATCCACCACACTCCCCGCTTCGACATCACCGCCGCATAGCGTCTCGGCGACACGGCAGCCGATGTTGTAGTCGTGTTCGGAGATGAAGCCGCCTTGCAGCATGTTCAACATCGAGGCTTTGAAAGTGGCGATGCTGGTGCGTCCGGCGACGGGAATCTGGCGCTGGTGCAGGGGTGGACGGTAGGCTGTCGCGTTGAGTGCTTTGGCTTCTTCTTTGGCGATGTGCAAGAGTTCGAATCGGTTTAGAACGATGCGATCGGAGGAGCGTAGGTAACCCATCTCGCGTGCCATCTCGGCGCTCTTGGCGACTTCGCCCATGGCGATATGCTGGAAATAGCGTTTGAGTATGGGGAAGATGTCGCCGCCGCGCGCTTCAGCGGCCGCACGTTGCGCCATCTCTTTGCAGCCGCCGCCAGCTGGCAATAATCCGACGCCGACTTCGACCAAACCGATGTAACTTTCCAATGTGGCGACAATGCGGGTGCAGTGGATGGAAAACTCGCAGCCACCGCCGAGGGCGAGTCCGTCCACCGCCGCGATAGTGGGCACTTGCGCGTATTTGAGACGCTGCGAGACCTGCTGGAACTTGGCGACGACCGCTTCCACTTTGGGTACGTTGCCGGTGGCGGCGTTGAGCACATCACCCAATCCTCCCCCGCCCGCGACGGTATATTTGACACGGTTCGCGGCTTGTTTGAGTTTGCCAAACATGCCCGCATCCTGCGCCGGTTCCTGCAAGCCCTGCATCAGTTGCAACAGGTTGGCTCCGGCAGAGAACGGCGGCTCGGTCTGCCACAGGATGAGTGCGCTGAAATGCGCTTCGGCTTCATCCACCGCACGCAGAATCCCATCCAGCACCTCGTTGCTCACCGTGTGCATCTTGCTCTTGAAACTGAGGATGGCGATGCCGTCGCCCATGTGCCACAAACGCACTTCGTCGGTCTCGAACACCGTCTCGCCATAGTGGCGCGTTTCGCCGACAAGTTGGTCGGGGAAAAGTTGGCGGCGATACACGGGCAACGAGGAACGCGGCTGGTTGCTGCGGGTAACAGGCGAATAAGAACCCTGCGCGGTATGCACTCCGCTGCGACTGGGATCGGCGACCCAGACCGGCAACGGGGTGTTCGCCATCGCCTTGCCTGCCGCGATGTCGGCGGCGATCCACCCCGTCACCTGTTGCCAGCCTGCGGCTTGCCAGATCTCAAACGGGCCGTTGTCCCAGCCGAAACCCCAGCGCACGGCGAAATCGAAGTCGCGCGCGTTGTTGGCGATGCCTTCCAGATTCAATGCACAGTAATGGAACACGTCGCGGAATACCGCCCACAGAAATTGCGCCTGCGGGTTCTGGTTTTCGCGCAAGCCGGCGAGCTTCTTCGCCCAATCGCGCTCGCGCAGGATCTCTTTCACTGCGTCGTCCACCTTCGAATCCGACAGGCGATATTGTCGGGTGTGCAGATCAAGCACATGAATTTCTTTGCCGATCTTCTGGTAGATACCGCGTTTGGTCTTTTGCCCCAACGCGCCCTGTTCGACCAGATATTTGAACCAGCCAGGCAGCTCGAAATGTTTGTGCCACGGGTCTTCGGTCAGGTTGTCGCGCATGGTATTGACCACGTGCGCAAACACGTCGAGACCAACCACGTCCAGCGTGCGGAAAGTCGCGCTCTTGGGACGGCCGAGGTAACGCCCGGTCAGCGCATCGACCGTATCAAAACCAAGATTGAAAGCGGCCGCGTGATGTTTGGTAGCGAGCATGGAGAACACGCCGATGCGGTTGGCGATGAAGTTGGGTGTGTCCTTGGCGCGCACCACACCTTTGCCCAAGGTCGAAACCAGAAACGTCTCCAGCTGGTCGAGCAACGACGGTTCGGTGGCCACGCACGGAATGAGTTCGACCAGGTGCATATAACGCGGCGGATTGAAAAAATGGATGCCGCAGAAACGGTGGCGCAGATTCTCGGGGAACGCCTGCGCCAATTGATTGATGGAAAGACCCGACGTGTTGCTGGCGAAGATGGCGTTGGTATTTACGAAGGGCGCGACCTTGCGATACAAATCGGATTTCCAATCCATACGTTCGGCGATAGCTTCGATAATCAGATCACATTCGCGCAATTGCTCCAGATGCTGGTCGTAATTCGCGGGGTGGATGTAAGTCAATTTGGCGGGGCTGGCGATCGGTGCAGGATCGAGTTTTTTCAGCCCTTCCAGCGCCTTGTTCACATTGCCGTTGGGATCGCCTTCTTTGGCGGGCAACTCGAACAACAGCGTCTCGACATTGGCGTTGACCAGATGCGCGGCGATCTGCGCTCCCATCACACCGGCTCCCAGCACCGCGACTTTACGAATCTGCAAATTGGCACTCATCTGAATTCTCCAGTTTTTAAATGTTGGGCTACGGCTGCGACTCTCGTACCCTTTAGGGTGAACCCAACCAACATGCTTTTAAGTTTCTTCCGGCGGCAGCGGACGCGGCTTGCGGTCCTCGCCCACTGCAACATAAGTCAGTTGCGCCTCGGTCACTTTGACACACTCCGGTTTGATCGGATTACGTTGTACAAAAACCTCGACATCGACGGTAACCGAAGTGCGCCCGACTTTGACGATCTGGGTATAGAAACTCACAATATCGCCGACGAAGATCGGTTGTTTGAACACAAAAGAATTGACCGCCACCGTCGCCACCCGCCCCTTGGCACGCTGCACGGCGGGGATGCTGCCCGCGACATCCACTTGCCCCATCAGCCAGCCGCCGAAGATGTCGCCGGTGTAGTTGGCATCGGAAGGCATCGCTGCCACGCGCAGGGTCGGTTCGCGTTTGGGTAATGTGCCGGAGTCGGGCATGGTTAGTGGCCTTTGTACAATATTTCGATATCGGCGGCGAATTTCTCCACCACTTTGTTGCGCTTTAAGCTCAGCTTGGGCGTCAGCAAACCATTGTCGATGGTCCAGGGGTCGCGCAACAACAACACGCGATGCACTCTGGCATAACCGGGGAAACTGCTCATGTTGCGCGCGATACGGCGCAACACTTTGGCCTCGACGTTGCTGTCCGTGAGCGACTCCGGCATGTCCGGGTTCACGCCGACCTTGGCGGCGATGTCCAGCCATACCTGCGGGTTCAGCACGGCCAGTGCCACCAGATAAGGCTTGCCTTCTCCAAAGATCATCACCTGGTCGATGAGCGGGTCACGCAAAATGGACGCTTCGATATCCGCCGGGGGTAATTTCTCGCCATTCGCCAGCACGATGATCTCTTTCAGTCGTCCGGTGATGTAAACGTGACCCGTCTCGCTGATGCGTGCGATGTCACCGGTATTCAGCCAGCCGTCGGCATCGATCATCGCCTTGGTCGCTTCGGGATTGTTCCAGTAGCCCATCATCACATTCGGCCCCTTGACCAGCAGCGCGTTTTTTTCGCCCAGCTTGATCTGCACACCGCGTATCGGTTGCCCCACGCTGTCGGGGAAATTGTTCTCCAATTTATTTCCGGTCACGATAGGACTGGTCTCGGTGAGACCAAAACCCTGAACCACCGACAGTCCGAGGCCCACAAAGGTATGCGATATCTCCGCCGTCAGCGCGGCGCCTCCGCTGACTGCCGTGCGCAGGCGTCCACCCAGCCTATCCATCAATTTCTGCGCCACCAATTTCTTCAGAATGGGCCACAACAAAAACGAAAGTTTCCAACCGCCGCGCCCCTGGTCGCGCAGGAAACGCGCCCAACCCACCTCCACCGCAAGCAGGAAGAGTTTCTTGCGAATGGCCGGGCCCGCATCCAGCTTCGCATTCAGCGCGGCATAAATCCGCTCGTAAATTCGCGGCACGGAGATGAGAATGCTCGGCTTGATCGTTTGCAGGTCTTCCGACAACAACGGGATGGAGCGTGCGTACGCCACGGTCGCGCCCGTCATCACTTGCAGGTAGTAACCGCAGGTACGCTCAAAGGTATGCGACAGCGGCAAGAAGGAAAGCAACAAATCATCGGGATAAATGACGAAGGTACCGAGTGCCGAGTAAGTGTTGCTCAACATGTTGTTGTGGCTGAGCATCACACCTTTGGGTTTGCCTGTGGTACCCGAAGTGTAGATGATGCTGGCGAGTTCACCGATCTGTGTCGGCACGGGTGCTTGCAAGGTCGCGGTCGCCGGCAGATAGTCATTTGCCCCCACCAGACGCGATTCGCCATGCGGAAAAGTGTCGAGCGCGATAAAGCGTTGCACACAGCCCATCTGACCAACCACTGCACTCAGCTCTTTCCATTGGTCTTCCGTCTCGAACAACACGACTTTAGCCTGCGCATCATTGACGATGTAGGCAATGTTTTCGGCCCGGTCGACGGTATACAACGGCACAGTGACCAACCCCAATGACATGGCTGCCTGATCAAAAATGACCCACTGCGGACAATTGCGCAACATGAGTGCGACTCGGTCACCTTTTGCCAGCCCTTCCTTTAGAAGTGCCGCCTGCCAGCGCGCCACCTGCTCCAGCATCTGTTTCCAAGTAAGCGAGATCCAGGCGTCCTTGGCCGTGTCGAAATAGCGGTAGGCCTCTTTGTCGGGCGAGCGTTTGACGCGTTCAAGGAACAAACCATGCAAGGTGCCTGCTTGTTGCGGGGTGATCACATCTTCTTGGCTGCGCGTCATTTTCTTCTCCCTGTAGTGACGTATTAATCGAGAAACAAATCCTTGAAAGGTGCAACAGTTGGATCAACAGCATAGGGGGTGAAATCGGTCAGACCGGCCTCTCGCAACACTGCTTCGTCGATGAAAAAATTGCCGCTGCACAGATCGCTGTCGCGCAACAGGATGGCATGCGCCGCATCGGCCATAATCGCGGGATGACGGGAGGCGCGCAGAATGGCCGGAGGAAAATTAAATTCGATGGCCGCCGTGGCGATGGTGGTGCGCGGCCACAGGCAATTAAATGCGATACTTTCGGCGGCAAACTCGTGCGCCATGCCCAGGGTGCACAGACTCATGCCGTATTTGGACATCGTGTAGGCGACATGCGGCGAGAACCATTTCGGATCGAGATTGAGCGGCGGCGACAGCGTCAACACATGCGGGTTGACCGCCAGCTTGAGATGCGGAACACAGGCCTGTGAAGCCAGAAAGGTCGCGCGCATATTCACGTCCCACATCAGATCGAGACGCCTGGCCGGAGTCAGCAAAGTAGGTGTGAGACTGATGGCACTGGCGTTGTTGACCAACACATCAATGCCGCCGAAATGGGTTGCTGCCTGAGCAACTGCCGCCGTGATGGCTGTTTCGTCGCGCACATCCAACTGGATCGCCAGCGCCTGTCCTCCGGCTTGCACCACTTCTTGCGCCACGCTATGGATGGTGCCCGGCAACTTGGCATGCGGTTCACTCGTCTTGCCGGTGATGACCACCTTCGCCCCGTCGCGGGCGCAGCGTAATGCGATCTCGCGTCCGATACCGCGCGTGGCACCGGTGATGAAAATGATTTTTCCGTTCAAGCTTTCCATGAATTGCCCCCTCGCAGATTGGAATTCACCCCAACAGCCCCATGCCGGATTAAATGTCCGATCTAACCGTTGGCACGCAATTGCTCGGTGACAAAATCATCCACCATGATGACCTTGCGCCGCAGCGCGTAATCACGCTCCAGTTGCAATGCCTGCTCGGGAGTGATGATGCCTTTGTCGCGCGCTTCGACGATCAGTTGCAGCTCATCCAGAGATTTGAGTTTGCGTTCCTTGCGCGCTTTTTCCAGCTCGGCTTGCAGCGGTTCACATACCAGCGTGCTGGCCAGTGACGCTTCCAATGCACCCACCGCATCGTTCTCGTCGCTGGGCAGATACATACCCTGCGTCAACCGATCACGTGCCACGCCGGGTTTCATCAACAGCGTTGCGACTTGATGGCCCAGTTCGTCGGAAGGCGGCCGGCGGCATTGACCCAAAGGGAAGATGAGGACACGCATCAACAAAGCAAAGAAGCGGTTGGGGAAGTTTTGCAGCACTCCGTCGAAAGCGGTTTGGATACGGAACAGGTTGTCCTGCATCGCCCAATGCAGCAACGGCAGGTCGTCTTGCGGCCGTCCATCATCCTCGAATTTCTTCAACACGGCCGAGCTCAGATACAACTGGCTCAACACATCACCCAAACGCGCCGAAAGTTTTTCGCGGCGTTTGAGCGCACCTCCCAGCGACAGCATGGCGATGTCCGACGCAAACGCAAACGCGGCGGCATAACGCGAAAGTTGCTGGTAATAACAGCGGGTCGGTTGCGCGGTGGGCACGGCGATCAGCCTGCCACCCGTCAGGGAATACAACAAGGTGCGCACCGCATTGCTCAGACTGAAACTGATATGTCCGAAGAACGCTTCATCGAATTTAAACACCGCCTTCTGGTTGTTTTGCTCGTGCGCGGCCTCGATCTCTTTCAGCACATAAGGATGCGCGCGCACCGCCCCTTGGCCGAAGATGATCAAGCTGCGCGTCAGGATGTTCGCGCCTTCTACCGTAATTCCAATAGGGGCGTTCTGGTAGAAACGCCCCAGATAATTGTCCGGCCCCAGACAGATCCCCTTGCCGCCGTGTACGTCCATCGCATCGTTGATGACGACACGTCCGCGCTCGGTGCAGTGATATTTGACAATCGCCGAGATGACCGAAGGTTTCTCGCCCAGATCGACCGCCAGCGCCGTCAATTTGCGCGCCGCCTCCATCACATACGCATTGCCGCCGATACGCGCCAACGCTTCTTCCACCCCTTCGAACTTGCCCACCGGCACGTGGAATTGCTTGCGCACCCGGCCATACGCGCCGCTGCTGCGCGCTGCCAATTTAACGCCGCCGGTCGCACTGGCCGGCAACGAGATCGAACGTCCCGCCGCCAGACATTCCATCAACATGCGCCAGCCCTGGCCGATACGCTGCGTGCCACCAATAATGTAGTCCATCGGGATAAACACATCTTTGCCCTGCGTTGGTCCGTTCTGAAAGGCGCAGTTAAGCGGAAAGTGACGGCGACCGACTTGAACACCCGGTGTGTCGGTGGGAATCAGCGCCAGCGTGATGCCGCGTGATTGTTCCGCACCCAAAAGATGATCGGGGTCATACAGCTTGAACGCCAAGCCCAGCAGCGTTGCCACCGGCGCCAAGGTGATGTAGCGTTTTTCCCAGTTCATACGCACGCCCAGCACATGATTCTGGCCGTTGAAATCGCCGTAACAGACCACGCCGGTATCCGGAATCGCGCCCGCGTCCGACCCGGCAAAAGGTCCGGTCAAAGCAAAACACGGCACCTCCAATCCTTTGGCAAGGCGGCGCAGGTATTTGTCCTTCTGTTCCTGTGTGCCGTATTTCAACAGCAACTCGGCCGGTCCCAACGAGTTCGGCACCATCACCGTCACCGCGCCTGTGCCGCTGCGCGAAGCGACCTTGGTCACCACGGCCGAATGCGCCAGTGCGGAAAATTCCAGCCCGCCGTATTCCTTCGGAATGATCATGCCGAAGAAACCTTTGTCCTTGATGAATTGCCAAGTCTCGGGCGACAGATCGTGGCGCGTATGGGTGACATCCCAGTCGTCGATCATGCGGCACAACTGCTCGACTTCGTTATCCAGAAAGGCCTGCTCTTCGGCGCTGAGTTCGGGCTTGGGGAAGGCCAACAACTTGCCCCAGTGCGGACGACCGCTGAACAACTCGCCGTCCCACCACACCGTGCCGGCGTCGAGTGCCTCTTGTTCGGTCTGTGAAACTTGGGGAAGTATCTTGCGGAAAATCTTGAGGATGGAACTGCTGACCAACTGGCGACGCAGAGCGGGGACGCCCAGCACCAACACGAACAGAGTCAGCGCGATATACACGGCTTGCAGGGCATCGCCCGAGATGCGGCTTTGAACCGCCACCACCGGCACAATCACGCTGATCGCGATGAGCCAACTCCAGATCGAGGCGCGGAAAAAAGCCAGTACCAATATCACAACCAGTACCACCACCGTTATCACTATCGCCATGTCGAGCCTCTTATTGTTGTTTGTGGACGGTGCGAACTTTAACGCCAGCTCGGGATGCTGACAATGAATAAATGCAAACAATAAAAAACATGCGTCTGAACAATTCACAGGATGAAAACCACTGCACCCCTTCCCCCTTTGTAAAAGCACGTAGGGGGCAATAAACGCAGTGCATTGCACCGGATGTTTTACGGTAAATGGTGCAATGCCCGTTGGTTATTGCACCCTACAAAACTGCACCACTTCCCCCTTTGCAAAAGGGGGATCGAGGGGGATTTTGCGCGTCCCAAATCCCCCTGCCCCTCATGTCACTCGTTCAAGGCACCCCTAAAGGTTCAATTTTTTCCGCTCACTCAACAACATTTCAAACTGCTCAAGCGGTACCGGCTTGCTGAACAGATAACCCTGGAAGTTGGCGCAGCCGTAGCGGTGCAACATCTTCATTTGCGCCTCGGTCTCCACCCCCTCGGCGATCACATCCACTTCGAAGCTCATCCCCAGATCGACGATCGTCATCACCATCACCACGTCAGCCTGGTCTGTCGTCAGATTACGCACAAAGGACTGGTCGATCTTGAGTTGATCAAGCGGCAGCCGTTTGAGATATTGCAAAGACGAATAACCGGTGCCGAAGTCATCCAATGAGAACTGGATACCAATCGCTTTCAGATCGTTCATGGTGGAAATGGTGTCCTCGATGTTCTCATGCAACATGCTCTCGGTCAGTTCCAACTTGAGTTTCCAGGGATTGATGGCATGGCGTTGCACGGCTGCCCATACTTGAGTCACAAAATCAGGTTGACTGAATTGTTTGGCACTCACGTTCACCGCCAGCACCAGGTCGCGGGTGGAGGCGTCCTGCTCCCAAGTCTTGAGCTGGGCGCAGGCTGTCTCCACCACCCATTGCCCGATCGGAAGAATGAGACCGGTTTCTTCCGCCAGCGGGATGAATTGCAACGGCGAGATCATGCCACGCTGCGGATGAATCCAGCGCAGCAACACTTCCGCCCCCAGCACGCGTCCGGTGTAGTTGACCTGTAACTGGTAAAAAAGTTGGAATTCCTGATTGAGCAAAGCCTGGCGCAAGTCAACTTCAAGCTGGGCGCGCACTTCCAGTTTTGCCTGCATCTCGGGGTCAAAGAAACGCAGGGTGTTGTGGCCGGATCGCTTCGCTTCGTACATCGCCGTATCGGCCTGTTTCAGCAACTCATCGAGTTTTTCCTCATAATCGAAAAACAAGGTGATGCCGATGCTCGATGAACTATAGAACTCGTTTCCTTCGAGAAGATAGGTCTGGCTGAGCACTTGCAGCACCTTTTCACCCACCTCCTGCGCTTGCGTAGCGGCTTGCTCTGCCTCTTCGCTCAAGCCCTCCAGCAATACCACGAACTCATCACCGCCGAAGCGGGAGACGGTGTCGCACTCGCGCATACTTGCCAGCAAGCGCCTGGCCACCTCAACCAGCAGCATGTCCCCGACGCCATGCCCTTTGGTGTCGTTCAGTGTCTTGAAGTTATCCAGGTCGATGAACAGCAATGCCCCGCTGGTGCGGTTGCGGGCGCCGGTGGCGACCGCATGGCGCAAACGATCAAGCAACATACGACGGTTGGGCAGCTGGCTGAGGGGGTCGTAAAAAGCCAGTTGGTGTAAATCGTTTGCGGCCTGTTTACGTTCGGTGATGTCGACAAATGCGCCCACGTAATTCGTGACCCTGCCGTCCTGGTCAACTACGGCGGTAATGCTCAACCACTCCGGATAAATCTCGCCGTTCTTGCGCTTGTTCCAAATTTCACCTTTCCAGTTCCGGTCGCGCTGGATGGTGCTCCACATACTCTGGTAGAACTCCGCGTTCTGACGACCGGACTTGAGCAGGGCGGGCGTGTTGCCGATGGCCTCGTCGGCACGGTAGCCGGTCAGCCGGGTGAACGCCTGATTGACCTGAACGATCAGCGTTTTTTCATCGGTCACAAACACGCCCTCTTCCACCTCAAAGGCCGTCGCCGCAATACGCAAAGCGGCCTCACGTTGTTCCAGCTCCGACATCATGCTGTTGAACACATGCGCCATATCGGCAATGTCCCTCGGCCCGCCGGGCACGGCACGCACTCCTGATTCACCCATTTGGGCGCGCTCCATACTGGTCGACAACTGCTCTAAAGGATGTGCCACACTTCGAGTCAATTTGCGCAGTAGCAACAGGAACAACAAGGCAAAGAAGAACGAGATAAATAGATTGATTTTAAAGATGTCGGCCGTCCGCTTGGACAGTTCCGCCTTGCTCATCACGACCGAAACATTGCCGAGAAACTCCTGGGTTGCCGCCTCGCTAAACGGCGTTTCCTCGGCTGAGCGCGAATACACCGGCGCGGTAAAGCGCCACGAGCTTGAACTTTCGGTGCTCAACATGGCGGCAGCTTGCAAGCCCTCGCTGTGCTTGGGCTGAACGAGAAATTCGGCGAGGTTGACCTCGCCGCGCGTCAACAATACCTGCCCTTTGTTATTACGTATTTCCACACCGACCACTCCGGGGAAAGCCAGGGTGACATTCACCGCCTCGTTGGCGTTGTCGGCAGAAAAATAGATCAGCGCCAACGCACTTTGGCGCGCCAGACTCTCGGTGATCTGCTTGCCTTGCTCGAGCAAGCCATCGCGTACCCGCTTATTGCCTTGCCATGAACCCACAACGGAAGCCAACAACGCCAGGCAGAGAATGCCGAGCGTAATGGTCAGGCCGAGTTGGCGCGAGAACGTGAGCTTGCGGAAAAATGCCGCGAAAAAATTTTTCATTCCAAAAATCCCATAGCCGTATTTACCCCAGCCTTTTTCGGGGGGGGGTAGAACCTCCTTTGGGAATAATGGATTCATAAGCGCCGCGCCTATTGCTCGGGGAACGTCATATCAAAACTTTGCGGGCGGCTGGTATTCAGCCCCAAGTGCTTGGCTGTACGCAGGTTGATCGCCATCAGCACGGCGCGCAACGGCACCATGCCGGACGACTCGTTTGTGCCGGAAGCCAGCAAGCCGAGCGCGGAACCGGCAAGCTGACGACCCAGCTCGACATTGTTGGGATACAACGAGAACAGCACGCCGCGCTTGACATGGCCGAAGCTGCTGGAAAACACCGCCAAGTTACGTCCCCAGGATTCCTGCAACACCAGCGGCAGCACCGTGCTTTCTTCCACCGTGGTGGAATCCTGCGGCAGCCATAACGCATCCCGACTACTGTCGGCGGCGGCGAGTATCTCTTGATAAGCGTTCATCGCGCTACGCAAGTCCTGTGCTTCGTAGACCGTAAGCTCCAGCCCCTGCGCGCGGGCAGCTTCTTTTGCCAGATGCATCATCCACGCGTTCTGGCGCGGGTCATACACGGTGAATATGCGCCGCACCTTGGGCATCATTCCCTTCAAGCGCGAGAACAGCAACGCCGGATCCGGCGACAGACTGTTCACCTGATGGTTGAGCACGTCATTCTCTGCTACCGACAACACGCCGCCCACCACCACACCGATGTTCTTATCCAGCGCGGAGGCGACCTTCACGCCCTGTCGTCCCAAGGCAATCACCACCCGGGTATCCTGACGGCGCAAAGAATTATTCAGCTCACCGGCATCCGCGTTTGACCCCACCGCAAAATTACTCACGCGCCCTTTGGCATGTGACTCAATGCCCTCAATGATCTGCGTGAATACACTGCGGTAAGGTTCGCCGATATCCGGGTAAATCACCGCAATAGAATCTGCTTCTGTTCCCGCCGCCTGCGCGACTTTATTGGCAAGGTTTTTGGTTGTGGAGGCAACCGCAGGACCGGCGACCAAAATGGGGAAAACCACCACTTCCGGATGCACCTCGATAGCGCGCACCACACTGGTGTAATCGTCCGGCGGGGCTACGTGCTTGCGCGGCAGTCCGACTCCATCATTGGGGATCGCCCCTGCCGGAGCAACGACAGTGATCAGCAAGGCGGACGCGAGCCAGCAGACACCCAAGCCAACCCGCCGGGCGGCAAAAGGAGCGTCAACGAACGATGAAAGTATTTTGAACATGCCCATGATTATTTTCTTAGCAGTCGCTCAAGTAAGGCTATCAGTTCATCTTGGTAATTCGTCCTGCACAAAGTTGGGTGATGCTACCAGTTTTTTATTCTGTTGAGAGGAGATGAGCACTCATCGTTAAACCTAAATACTCCCTCAGCCCGTCATTCCCGCGCAGGCGGGAATCCAGTGCAGTTATTCAATATGCAGTTGGGTTTTGTCACGCTACACAGAGCTTGTTTAATTTACTGGATTCCCGCCTGCGCGGGAATGACGGGCTGATATGGATTTTTTTGGGTTAAAAAAACAGGCTTTGCCAAAAATTTCGGTAGCATGCTTTCCCTGCAAAAATAACCGGCCCGGACTGGCTGCACCGACATTCATCGGCAAACAATAATAATGAGACGGTTAAACATCACGAGGAGGAGAGTCCATGGGCACTAACATTTCGCAGGTCGACAACCCTATCAAAACGGTTTGCGAAAACTCAAAAATCATTCCGGCTCAAACACTGGAAGTCGCCGATTTGCTGGTGGCCTATCTGGAACAGATCGGCGTCGAGTACGTGTTCGGTATTCCCGGAGGCGCGATCGAACCGCTGTTCAACGCCATGGCACGCAGCCAAAAACGCGGCGGACTGCGGCCGATAGTGGCGCGGCACGAAGCGGGGGCGGCGTTCATGGCAGATGGCTATGCCCGCGAGACCGGACGCTTGGGTGTGTGCTGCGCCACTTCCGGCCCCGGCTCGACCAATTTGATTACCGGCGTGGCATGCGCCCACGACAACAACGTTCCGCTGCTGGCGATCAGCGGGCTCCCTGCTTTGCCTTCGTTCGGTAGAGGCGCCTTGCAGGAATCGTCCTGCACCGGAGTCAATGCCTTTGCGATGTTCCATCACTGCACCCGTTACAACGCCATGGTGTCCCACCCCAGCCAGTTCGAACGCAAGCTGACCAACGCTCTGATGACGGCGCACCAAGCCCCCGGTGGTCCTGCACACTTGGCGATTCCGCTGGACATCCTGCGCGGCGCGATACCGAGCGCCACCCCTTCCTACAATCTGGCCGCCTTGTTCAAGCAGGAGCCTGTCTTGATCGATGAACGCGCGATACAGCGACTCCGTGACGAGCTGCGGCAATCCCCGCGCGTCGTGTTCGTGATCGGCGCTTCCTGCATTGATGCAATCGAAGCGATTTTGGAACTGGTCGAATTGACCAAAGCATTATTCATCACCACCCCCGATGCCAAAGGCTACATCAACCCCCGCCACCCGGCTTATTGCGGCGTATTCGGCTTCGGTGGCCACGACAACGCTGCCGAGCTGTTGAGCAGTGCACCGGATATCGTGCTGGCATTCGGCACCGGCTTTAGTGAGTTTGTCAGCGGTGGCTGGTGCGATTCCCTGCTCAACAACCGCTTGGTACACATTGATAATTCCGAGGACAACCTGATGCGTTCGCCGATGGCCATGCTCCATGTACGCGGCCACATCCGCTCGGTATGTGAACGCCTGATTGAGCTGCTTAAAGCCGATGCCCATTTTGACACCAAACACTTGGACAACACATACCGGCACCAGGCTAACGGGCATAACAAGTGCGCAACCTCTGATGATGAAACTTGCCATGCCCGTTTCCCTCACCCCAACCCTCTCCCGCAAGCGGGCGAGGGGGCAAACGAATCGCTGCGCAAGTTTCACGTTAACGTAACTTTTCAGTCACCCGAAAGCTACAACTCTGAAGCCACCCCGATCAAACCGCAGCGCCTTATGAAAGTGTTGTCCGAGCGCTGCCCGCCCAACACGCGCTTCCTCGCCGACTCCGGCAACAGCATGGTGTGGACGGTGCATTATCTGCAGCCGCTCAATCGGCGAATTGAACGGCCGCCCCGTCATGTCGATTGGCAAACATCACAACAACGCTCAGGAACGGCCAATTGGTTGCGCGTGATGATGGATTTTTGCCCGATGGGCTGGGCCATCGGGGCGTCGGTCGGCATCGCACGGGGCAATCCGCTGTGTCCGGTGGTCTGCATAACTGGCGACGGTGCTTTTCTGATGAGTGGACAGGAAATCACCGTGGCCGCGATGGAGAAACTCACCGTTGTTTTCGTCATACTCAACGACGGAGCTTTGGGCATGGTCAAACACGGCCAGCGGCTGGCTCATGCCGAACCCATCGGCTACGAATTGCCCCAAGTCGATTACTGCAAGCTCGCGCAAGCCATGGGCATTCCCGGTCATGTCATCCACTCGCCGCAAGAGCTGGATGCCCTCGACTTCGACGCGATCCTGCAACGCAAAGGTCCGACGCTGCTCGACGTGCGCATCGACAGCGAGGAAGTGCCACCCATGGTGCTGCGCATGAAAACACTGGGAACTTTGAAATGAATGACAGGGCGCGTGTCTCGAGTGATGCGCATTAACTACAAAGGCAGCTCCGTGATTAAAAAGGATTGTTGATGGCCACAGAAAATAGAAAAGTCGAAAGTCGTAACGATGTATTTGTGGAGCATACCGCCACGAGAATATGGCAAGAGATCGAAAGCCCGGACAACCCCTATCTCGCAGACACATGCCTCTGCCACGGATATGAGCTGCTGGAATTGACGCAAAAACGCAGTTTCGTTGAAGTGCTCTACCTGTTGTTTCGCGGTGAATTGCCTGATGCCGACGAAACGAGATTGCTGGAGCACTTGATGATTTCGCTGATCAATCCCGGCCCGCGCCATCCGGCTACGCGGGCGGCAATGAATGCCGGTGTCGGCAGCACCGACCGCGAACATATCCTGCCTATTGCCTTGTCCATTTATGGTGGCAGCCATTTGGGAGCTGGCGAGGTTGAGCCAGCCATGGATTTTCTGCGTAAGCAGCGTAAACACGATCCTCGGCAACTGGCTCACGAATTGATAACAAACGGCATCCCGCCCCAAGAGGGAGATTGGCACATAGCCCCGGGGTTTGGCAGTCGTTTTGGCGGGGTGGATACTCTGCCTGCAAAGATTGCTAACCATCTAGCAGGCCTGCCGGGAAAACATGAAGCCCTGTTGTGGGGCTGTACATTTGCCGACGCCCTGAATGAACGTTCCCTCGGCTGGTTAACTCCGGCTATCGCCGCCGCAGTTTTTACCGATCTTGGTTTCAGCCCGCGTGCCGGGGCGGGATTATTCCAATTGCTGGGCGCACCTGGCCTGTTAGCGCACGGTGTGGAGATGTCCAATAAACCCGTGACCGCAATGCCATTTGTAAAGGATGAAAATTATGTCATCAAGTATGAATAACAGCGCCTACCGTCTTTGGGACGAACGCCGTGGCAAGATTCAAAGCAGAAAGGGTGGATGGATAATCGGCAAAGGGATTTTCAATCATGGATATTCCATGATGGACGACTTGGTTGGCAAGGTTTCTTACATGCAAGTACTGGTACTCAATGCCACGGGGCGCTTGCCGAAGCGCGAGCTGGCTGACTGGTTTGAGGCGATTTACATCTGCATGAGTTGGCCGGATCCGCGTATCTGGTGCAACCAGATCGGTGCACTTGGCGGCGCGATGCATACATCTGTGGTGGCGTCGACCACGGCAGGTGTGCTGGCGGCAGATGCAAAGACGTACGGCTCCAAACCCCTGCTTCAAGGCGTACGTTTTATTCAGGCAGCACTACTTGATTTTAAACGTGGCCTGAGTGCCGAAGAGATCATCCGCAATGAGTGCGCCAAGCATCGCGGCAAACCTAAAATCACGGGCTACGCGCGTCCCCTCGCCAAAGGAGATGAGCGGGTTGTCGCGATGGAACGTGTTCAAAAGATGCTGGGGTTTACAGTTGGCGAGCATTTGCAACTTGCACTTCAAATCGAAAGCAGCCTGTTGAGAAACTTCAACGAGAGTATGAACATCAACGGCTACGGATCGGCCTTCCTCTCCGACATGGGCTATACCGCTGAAGAAATCTATCGAATCTTTGCCATGGTGGTCACCAGCGGCGTCACCGCCTGTTATGTGGACACACGCGACAAGGCACCGGATGCGTTCCTGCCCTTGCGTTGCACCGATGTCGAATACACTGGCAAATCAGCGCGACCTGTGCCTTGAAAATTCAGTGAAAAAAATTGATAGCGAGTGAGTGTTTTTTTTACCACAGCAAGTACAATCATGCGCAAACACGGTTGAGCATGTCGAAATATCGAAGTTGCGATAATTTAAGATCATGAAGGAGAGCTCACATGCATATCCTAATAAAAGGCCAGTGGTTTTTTGTTTTTCTGATCATTGCCTATGCCGGTACGGCAACCGCCCAAACTTCCGAGGAGGATGAGCTGGCGCTGGTCTACGGCGACAAATCCACCATCAGCATCGCCACCGGCAGTTCACAACCCGTCAATCGCGCGCCTTCCGTAGCAACCGTCATCACCTCCCGCGACATCGAAGCGATGGGGGCAGCCGATTTGGATCAGGTGCTGGAAGGCGTACCGGGGCTGCATGTTTCCAAGTCGCATGTCGGCTCAAAACCGATCTACAGCTTCCGTGGCATTCATACTTTCCAGAATTCGCAAGTCCTGATGCTGGTCAATGGCATCCCGATCACCAATGTGTTCCAGGGAGACCGCAGTCAAGTATGGGGCGGTATGCCGCTGGAAAATGTGGCGCGCATCGAAGTGATTCGTGGCCCGGGATCGGCACTGTATGGCGCGGATGCTTTTTCCGGTGTGATCAATATCATCACCAAAACGGCGGCAGACATCAACGGCACCGAATACGGTGCGCGTGTCGGCAGCTTCAATAGCCGCGACGCTTGGCTGCAACACGGCGGCAAACTAGGGGGGCTGGATGCAGCCTTCTATCTTGGAGCAGGGAATAGCGACGGACACAAAGGCATCATCCAACCTGATGCGATAAACGCATCCGGCCCGGTGAGCGAAGAACGCAAGTCGCTGGATGCGCGCGCCGACCTATCCTATGCAGCATGGCGCTTCCGGGCGGCTTATCAGCAACGCAAAATAGGGGTCAGCACAGGCTTGGCAGGAGTTCTGGATCCCAACGCGCGCACATCTGAAAACAGAATGTATCTGGACTTGGGCTATGAACAAGCCAACTGGGTGCCAAACTGGGATGTGTCCGGGGTTGTCGGTTACTACGATATCAAGCAAAAGCAGGCCGATCCGGCCTATACGCTGTTTCCCGCCGGAGTCATTCCCGGTTTCCCCAACGGCATGATCGGCAATCCCGGCCACTCCGAGCGACACACCCATGCCAGTATTTCCGCCTTCTATACCGGCTTTGACCAGCATCGTATCCGTGTCGGCACGGGGCTGCGTCAGAGCGATATGTACGAATTTCTGGAAACAAAGAATTTCGACGCGAATTTCGCCCCTTTGCCCGGCTTGACGGACGCAACCGGCAATCCGGCACTGGTCTCTATGCTGCCGCACAAGCGCCACCTGTCCTATGTGTTCGCCCAGGATGAATGGAACTTCGCCAAGGACTGGACACTGACCGCAGGCATACGGCATGACCGTTATTCCGACTTCGGCAGCACTACCAATCCCCGCGTCGCGCTGGTGTGGGATGCGTCCTACAACGTCGTGGTCAAGGCCATGCATGGCGGGGCTTTTCGTGCCCCCACTTTCGCCGAACAATATGCCATCAACAATCCGGTGCAAACCGGCAGCCCCGATATCAAGCCGGAGACCATCACCACCGATGAACTTGCATTCTCATGGCAACCGGTAGATAGACTAAAAACCAATCTGAATTTCTTCCAATACCGCATGCACAACATTATCCAGCTGGTCGCCACGAAGATGCAGAATGCCGGAAACCAGAACGGACATGGAATGGAATTGGATGCCACACTGGAAGTCACTCGCAACGTGCACTTGACCGGCAATTTCACTTTGCAGGATTCCTATGATCAGGCCACTGGCAAGGATGCGGGCATGGCACCGCATCGTCGTTTGTTCGCACGGGCCGACTGGCGCTTCGCACCGCTGTGGCAGTTCGGCACCACGCTCAACCATTTGGAAGACCGCATGCGCGAGCCGGGCGATACCCGTGCAAAAATCCCGGACTACACCACAGTGGACTTGACTTTGCGCCGCGAGAAATTCGCCGGTGGTTGGGATGCTCGCGCCGCAGTGACCAATCTGTTTAATCGCGATGCGTGGGAACCGACTTTTTCATCAGCGCGTATTCCTTCCGATCTGCCGCTTGCCGGTCGCGCCTTTTACATTCAGGTGCAGCATGGGCTTTGACGGGACGCTGACGTATTCAAAATTACGTCGCGGCCCGTTGCAATGCCTGCGTAGCCCATTGATTGAGACTTAGGGAATCTCTGATTAAGTCGTTATTCCCGCGAAAGCGGGAATCCAGTGCTTTTATCAAATAGGCTTTGTCCTTGCTGCGCAAGGAGATATATTTTTAGCTGGATTCCCGCTTTCGCGGGAATGACGATGGATAAGACTTAATCAGACCTTCCTTAGCCCGCTAACCTGTGCCGCCACCAGTGCGGCAAGAATGCACTTCCGGCGGTACGCGCAACATCAAGCATCCGCTGGCCGGCTTTTGGGGAGTCCTACCAGTTTTTGCACAAGCCGCCAGATAATCGTCAACGGCCTCTTCAAGCGCCGCTCTTAATTCCGGCACATTGTCGGCATGAAATCCAAACACATCGCGTATTCCCGCGATATGTCCAACCAGACAGGCTTCATCGTCGCTGTATTCAATGCGTGCGGCAGCACAAACTGTTCGTCCCGAGTAGGCGCACAGCGCCGTATCGAGGGAAGCGGGCGTATCAAAGCCTGTCTTGAGCCTGGCCGAAGGGGGAGTACATCGCTCAACTGCCGGCTTAGGAAAATCGGATGCCCGCCGGTTCTTTCGGGGGCAATTCAGGGATGCCTGAAATAATGCGGGGAATACGACAGTCGGCGCTTGACGAAAAATCACCGGATGCGTTCTACTTCGTCCCCTTGTTGCATTGTCCAAACTAACGCAGGTTCACCTGCAAGGCATTCACTTAAGCAATGGAAAAATCCAACCCAGCCTCCGGCACTGCTTTTGGCAGCAAGCTAAAAGCAGCACTTGCCAATCTTGCGGCGCTCCCCGCCATACCTGCCGTTGCACAAAAGTTGCTGGCGCTGAAACTGGACACCGAGGCGGGTGAGGCGCAGATGCTTGCCTTGATTGAACAAGATCCCCAACTTTTTGGAAGGATCATCGGTCTGGCCAATTCCTCTGCAACGGGGGCCGTGCGCAAAATAAACGACATCAAGAGTGCGGCGATGCTGCTGGGTATGAAACGGCTTAAGGCGGTGACTATCGGCATTGCAACTATGTCGAAAATGCTCAATCAACCGGCGACGAAAGATTTTGATCCGCATGACTTATGGTCGCACAGCATGACTGTTGCCATCGTGATGAATGCAATCTCGCAGGAAATGCCAAAACGGATACAGCCCGACGAGAATCAGATTTTTCTCGCGGGATTACTGCACGACATCGGTCTGATGGCGTTGCACTTTCTCGATCTTGAAGCGAGCGAGGAATTGCACCGCCAACTGAGACTACAGCCCAAACGCCCGATAGATGAGCTTGAAATGGAGTTATTTGGCATCACTCATGCACATATTGGTGCGCTACTGGTGCAGCATTGGCAGCTCCCCAAGGAAATTATCGAGGTGGTGGGGCTGCATCATTCACCCGACATCGGCAATGTCGCGCTCGGCAATCCGTTGGTCAGGCTGGTTAATCTCGCCGAAAAACTGCTACCGAATTTCGGGATCGCCGAACATACCTTTGAAGCCATAAACGACAGCGAATGGCGTGAGCTTTATATCGACCCCGCACTTGCGGAAACGCTCTCCGCAACAGCCAACGAACTCGCCCTTCAAGTAGCGCAGCAGCCAGACGCGGGTGTTGATGAAGCAGACTCGGCCTTGAATGCCGGTGAAGGTTCTGAGGTTGCGCTGAACAGGGAAAATACCACCCGGCGTATCACGCCTGTAGCAGACATATCTGTTTTCAATGAAATGCTTTCGACGGTTCTTGCACCAGCAAAGTTACTTGTTAAATGGATAGGTGGTTTGTTTCGCTAAAGCCAAAAACTGCACGTTAGCGCATCTTCTCCACCGCCTCCTCCACCCTCTCCACCGCGATGATCAACATGCCCTCGATCTTGTGTTTGGGCGCATTGGCTTTGGGGATGATGGCGCTGGTGAAGCCGAGTTTGGCGGCTTCTTTCAAACGTTCTTGTCCGCGTTGCACCGGACGTATTTCGCCTGCAAGACCGACTTCGCCGAACACCACCATTTTTTCCGGCAGCGGTTTGTTGCGTAACGAAGAAACGATGGCGAGCAGCACGGCGAGATCGGCACCCGGCTCGGTGATCTTCACCCCGCCCACGGCATTGATAAACACGTCCTGATCGAAGCAGGCGATGCCCGCGTGGCGATGCAACACGGCGAGCAACATCGCCAAGCGGTTCTGTTCCAAACCCAAGGATAAACGTCGCGGGCTGGGCGAATGCGCTTCATCAAGCAACGCCTGGATTTCCACCAGCAGCGGTCGCGTGCCTTCCTGCGTAACCATCACACACGAGCCGGCCACTTGTGCGCCATGTTGTGACAGAAACAGCGCGGACGGGTTGCTCACTTCGCGCAGGCCTTTTTCGGTCATGGCAAACACGCCGAGTTCGTTCACCGCACCAAAACGATTTTTGAATGCGCGGATGAGGCGAAAGCTGGAATGGGTGTCGCCCTCGAAATACAACACGGTATCGACGATGTGCTCCAACACACGCGGCCCGGCCAGCGCGCCTTCCTTGGTGACATGGCCGACGAGGATGATAGTTACGCCGCTGCTTTTCGCCAGCCGTGTGAGTTGCGCCGCGCATTCGCGCACCTGCGCCACCGAGCCGGGCGCGGAAGTCAGTTGTTCGGAATACACAGTCTGGATGGAGTCGATCACCACCACATCCGGCTTTTCGTGGGTGATAGTGGCTTGAATTTTTTCCAGTTGAATCTCGGGTAACAGGTTGACCGCATGTGCGTCCAAAGCCAAACGTTTGGCGCGCAACGCGATCTGCTGCGCCGATTCCTCGCCGCTGACGTACAGCACTTTTTGGGTCGCCGAGAGATGCGCCAGCGCCTGCAACAACAGCGTGGATTTGCCGATTCCGGGATCACCGCCGATCAACACCACCCCGCCTTCCACCAGCCCGCCCCCCAACACGCGGTCGAACTCTGAGATGCCAGTCGGTGTGCGCGATACTTCACTGGCTTCAACATCAGCCAGCTGCTGCAACTTTCCCGATGAGGCCAAGGCGCTGTAGCGGTTCTTGCCCGCTGCGGGTGCCGCTTCCGCCACCGATTCCACCAGCGTGTTCCATTCGCCGCAATGCGGGCACTGTCCCTGCCATTTGGGGGATTGCCCTCCGCATTCGGTGCAGGAATAAATTGTTTTTACTTTGGCCATGATTGCCCTGTTTGTTCGTCACCCCGATGCAGGGCAATGCCTTGAAATTTGAAAACGCGTGATTCCGTACCTCTCCGGTAACGAGATATTAACGGGAGGAACCGCGACCCGCCATCTTGACTTGGTACATCGCTCTGTCAGCGCACTTGAGCAGCTCATCAACACTTTGCTGGTTGCCGAAAAACAAACTCACCCCGACGCTGGCGGTGGTGCGGTATTCGCTCTCATACAACAGATAGGGTTGGCTCAACGCGGCGCGTATCTTGTCGGCGACCAATTCGGCATCAAGGGCCGCTGCGCCCTCGTTGCCGCCCAAAGTTTCCAGCACCACGAGAAATTCATCGCCACCCCATCGCGCCACACTGTCCATTTCGCGCACGCAATCCTGCAGTCGTTTGGCGACTTCAATCAGCAGCATGTCACCCGCGTCATGTCCCCGGGTATCGTTGAGCGTTTTGAAGTTGTCCATGTCCAGAAACATCACTGCGCCGAACTGCGCATTACGCGCGCTGGCAATTTGCGCTTTATTCAGCCTATCCATCAGCAGACGGCGGTTGGGCAAACCCGTTAGCGCATCATAAAAAGCCAACTGGTGGATCCTCTCCTCGGCCAACTTGCGTTCGGTGATGTCGGTACGAATTGCGACGTATTGAAACGGTTTGCCGTCACCGCCCAGGTTGGGAACGATGGTGGTGTCCACCCAATACAGATGGCCGTCTTTGGCGCAATTGCAGATTTCCGCATGCCAAACTTTCCCCGATGCAATGGTGTGATACATGTCTTGGAAAAATTCTTTCGGGTGGGTGCCGGAATTCAGCAAGCGATGATTCTGCCCGAGCAACTCCTCGCGTGAATACTGGCTAATCGCGCAGAATTTGTCGTTCACGTAAGTGATGGTGCCGCGCACATCGGTCATCGCGACAATCGAGTGCTGGTCCAGCGCATACTTTTGATACTCCAACTCACGCAATGCCTGCTTATGGGTTTGCTCCAGTTGCTCCAAAGCCAATACATTGCGCCGAGCCAAACGCTGGTCGAACATCACAGCGACAATTCCGCCGCCGAACCAGATCACAGAAATGATTGAAACGACCGCCACCATCATGGTCGGAAGATCACGTCCCTGCGGGATATGGCTCAGACTGATACTCGACGGATGGATTTGCGCGCCGTACATCAGCGTGTAGTACATGCCGGAAATCGCCACGCCCATGATCACGCTTCCCGCTACAAAGCGGCACAGCTGGCAGCGCATAGTCTCCTCTGCATACACCAGCAACAGTGCGGCCCACGCAGCGATGACGGCAAGTGCGACGGACACTACAAAAATCTGCGGCGCAAAATGGATAGCCGGGGACAATTGCAGGGTCGCCATGCCGCAATAGTGCATGAGACTGAAACCCAGCCCCATGCTCAAGCCGCCGAAAAACAGTCGCAATCTGCTGATTTTTGCCGCACGCAACAGGGAAAAACCGAGCATCGCAGACGCAATCGCCGGTAATGCCGAGAGTAACGCCGAGGTAAGTTCAAAGCCCAGCGGAATAGGCAGATGGAACGCCAACATACCGATGAAATGCATGGACCAGACTGCCAATCCCAGCGTGAGGCCGCCGGCAACCATCCACACTTTCGCTGCAATCCCGCTGCTCTCGCGCATGCGCTGGGCGTGGGTCAGTGCCGTAAACGAGCCGATCATTGCGACCAGCAATGACAGCAATACCAGCGGCATATTCCAGATCAATGACAAAATGCACCCCTAGTTTTTGGATTTACCCGGTTAGTCTGGTTTGAGATTCGGCACTGAGTTCAAACGAACGGGAATATTTTGAAACACGCGCGTAATCTACCACCAATTTCCCCCGGTAACTCTGTGGAAATAATACAGACTGGGGGAAGGTGCGAACCTCCGTAGTAGAATGCCGGCCATGTTACGTCTGACTGAAATCAAGCTCCCGTTAGCCCATCCCGAAACACATCTCAAAGCCGCGATTCTCAAGCGGTTGGGGATCGTTGAGTCCGAAGTGCTCGATTTCTCCATCTTCCGGCGCGGCTTTGACGCGCGCAAAAAGAATGCCATCGTGCTGGTTTATACCGTGGATGTGGAAGTACAAAATGAGGCAGCACTGCTTGCAAAAAACATCACGCATGTAGCCAAAGCACCGGACACCAGCTACAAAGTCGTCGCGCACGCGCCAACCGCGTTGAGTGAACGCCCCATCGTCATCGGGACCGGGCCGTGCGGCCTCTTCGCCGGATTGTTACTCGCGCAAATGGGCTTTCGTCCCCTCATTCTGGAGCGCGGCAAGTCGGTGCGTGAAAGGACCAAGGACACTTGGGGTCTGTGGCGCCAGGGCAAACTCGATCCTGAATCCAATGTTCAATTCGGCGAAGGCGGCGCGGGCACGTTCTCCGACGGCAAGCTGCACAGCCAGATCAAAGACCCGAAATTCTATGGACGCAAAGTGCTCACCGAATTCGTCAAGGCGGGCGCCCCCCCGGAGATCATGTATGTGAGCAAGCCGCACATCGGCACGTTCCGCCTGGTTGGCGTGGTGGAGGAAATGCGCCACAGCATCGAAGCGCTGGGCGGCGAATTTCGGTTTCAGAGCCGCGTGGCCGATATCGAGATCGAGAACGAAAAGGTGTGTGGCCTGGTGCTGGCAGATGGCGAACGTATCGCGACTCGACATATCGTGCTCGCCGTCGGCCACAGTGCGCGCGACACTTTCGAGATACTGCATCAGCGCGGCGTGTACATGGAAGCCAAACCTTTCTCCATCGGCTTCCGCATCGAGCATCCGCAATCGGTCATCGACCGCGCGCGTTTGGGTGCCAATGCGGGCAATCCGCAACTCGGCGCGGCGGATTACAAACTGGTACATCACGCCAGCAACGGGCGCTCGGTGTACAGCTTTTGCATGTGCCCCGGCGGTACGGTGGTGGCGGCGACTTCCGAGGAAGGGCGCGTGGTGACCAACGGCATGAGCCAATATTCACGCAATGAGCGCAACGCCAACAGCGGCATCGTGGTGGGAATCACGCCCGACGATTATCCGGGCGATGTGTTGGCGGGAATCGAGTTCCAGCGCAAATGGGAATCACGCGCATTCGAACTGGGCGGCAGAAGTTATGCGGCGCCCGCACAACGTGTCGGCGACTTTCTGGCCGGACGTGCATCAACAGCGCTCGGCGAAGTTGCACCTTCCTACACGCCCGGTGTGACACCGACCGATCTTGCAACAGCCCTGCCCGACTACGCCATCGCCGCCATCCGCGAGGCCTTGCCCGCGTTCGACAAACAGATCAAAGGTTTTGCCATGGAAGACGCGGTACTCACCGGTGTGGAGACGCGCACCTCGTCACCGGTGCGCATCAAACGCGGTGAAAATTTTCAGAGCATCAATATCAAAGGGCTGTATCCGGCCGGTGAAGGAGCGGGTTATGCGGGCGGGATACTGTCTGCGGCGGTAGACGGGATTGAAGTGGCGGAGGCGGTGGCGCTGGATATGCTGAAGCAAGTGTAGGGTGCAATAAGCGAAGCGCATTGCACCGGATTTTTATCGCTCAATGGTGCAATGCGCTTCGCTTATTGCACCCTACGAAATCTATAGGTTGTGGCTGAATGAAATGAAGTCCAACGATTGGGAAAGTTTGTTGGGCTTCACGTTGTTCAACCCAACCTACCAGTCTTTCGCTGACCCGCGTGGGCACAAAAAACGTGCCCACCCTACTCTCAATGCAGCGTTTTATTTGCCGCCAGCGCCATGATGTCGGCAAACACCGCGTCGGCATCCACGCGATCAAACACGTAACGCTGATTGCAGAATTCGCAGTGCACTTCCACTTCGCCGCGTTCGGCAAGGATGGCATCCACTTCTGCCCGACCCAGCATGCGCAACATACGCGCCACGTTGTCGCGTGAGCAGGTGCAACGAAACACTACAGCTTGTGTATCGAACAGGCGGATGTCTTCTTCGTGATACAGCAGGTGCACCAGTTCGGCCGAAGGCACGTTGAGTAATTCTTCCGGCTTGAGCGTGTGGGCGATCTGCACCGCGTTCTCCCACGGCTCCACATCCGGTACTTCGCCTTGTTCGGGCAGCTTTTGCAGCAGCATTCCGCCGGCGCGCTTCCCGTCTGCCGCCAGCCACAATCGCGTTTCCAATTGTTCGGAACGTGTCATGTAGTTTTGCAAGATCTCGGCGATGCTCTCGCCTTCCAGCGCGACGATACCCTGATAGGCCTGATTGCCGTCTTTGGGATCAAGGGTGATGACGAAGCGGCCGTCACCCACCAGGTCTTGCAACGTGCCGTGTGACAAATCACCTTCCCACTTCGCGGTGGCGCGCAATTCCAGATCGCCCGAGCATTCCACCACCAAGAGTTTGACCGCCCCTTTGCCGTGGACCTGCAACACCATGGAGCCTTTCAATTTGAGTGTCGCCGCCAACAACACGGCGGCGGCACACAGCTCGCCCATCAGGTCGCGCAGCACGGGCGGGTAATCGTGGCGTTCGATGACAGATTGCCAGACGGCATCGAGAATCACGATCTCGCCGCGTATCGGGGCATGTTCAAACAGGAAACGTCGCAGGGAATCGGTGGTGTTTTTCATGGCGCGCGATGATACCACGCGACGACATCGCCCTCCTTGATACACCTTGCCACGCAAGGCACTCGGGGCAAACGGAAAAAGTACGAATCCTTGTCTTGGATTTATAAGCTATTGCGTCGGGCATATTGCGCGTTTGCGTTCTGTGGTGGCGGGATGGCTGGACAGATAATCCGAAATTTCAAATTGATTTTCCGGTGCGGATTCGGTTTGTGCCGCCGGAAGATTTACGCGGTGCGCGACTTCCAACTTGTCCAGCATGGTCGACAGCAGGCAGGGGGAAAGTGCATTGAGTTGCAAAATACGTTGCGCATAATCGTCCGCTTCCTGCTCCATGTCGCGGGAATATTTCGCTTGCACCACCATAGCCGGCAGTGTTGCCAACCACGTGCTGACATCACCCATATACCAGGTCATCACCAATCCCACGACGGAACTTTGCAACAGCATACGCAGGGCATGCCGACTTTCAACGTGGCCGCGCTCGTGCGCCAACACGGCGAATATCTCGTTGTCATCGCCGGCCAGTTCGACCAACTCATCCAGCAACACAATCGTGCCATCCGGAAGCGCGAATGCATTCGCCCCCATTTGCGGCGAACTGCGGAATACGATGCGGTAGTGCAGTTTTGTTTCGGGTAACGATTTGAGTCCGGCATACGATTCGCTCAATTCTTTTTGGCGTGCCACACCCAGTTTGCTCGGATGTAACACGAAGCGGTCCAGCGTCTCCAGCGTGGAATCACCCATCTGTTGCAATACCTCCCCCGGCACACGTTCAGCGAGGACTTGCGCCCCCCAGGGCAACACATAGCGGTAGGCGGCAAGGAAAACCAAGATAATCAGAAATGCGGCGAACACCGCCCAAGCCAGACTGTGCTGCATGGTGTCGGTCAACGTTGGCTGACGCTCCAGTCTAACCAGTAACGCCTCCAACGCCGCAAGGTCGGTCACTTCGCACTGACCACCTGCGGCATAACTCAACAAGCGCGGCGTGTTGCCCAAACGTTCCGAGATCTGCACGTCGGCCAGCGGCCAACGGACTTCGAACGTTGCGCCATGCAACACCCACGCTCCCGCTTCAAGCGTGATGTTCACGTCCTGCGCGGAAGCGGTCTTGCCATCGAAATAACGTGCTGTCAGCTCCACGTTAGAGAGAAATATCCACGTCAAACATCTCGGCCGTCTCTTCACCGGTCGCGTTGCTCGTCGGCGATTGACCGGCCACGAATTCAGCCAGATCGCCTTGGACCAATAATCCCATGTGCTCAAGTTTGTATCGCATCATCCGCACCGTGGCGAAGGGCACAAACAAACCGAGGGTGAACACGATCCCAAGCAGATTGGTGAAGCTGATCCACACATAGGGAGATATTTCCAAGCGGCTGAAGAAAGTGTGTTCGCCGAGTCCGGTTGAATTCCAGATCAGGTTGGGCAGACGCACGGCGTAATAACCCGCGACGAATAACAAGGCGACGGGAAACAGGATCAGCATCAATGGAAGTCCGAGCGCAGACAGCAGACCGGCGAGGAACGCCAGCCCCAGCACCATGCCCAGCAGTTTGAGATAGATGCCGCAGAAACTGCCCACCGAAGCTTCAAAGTTAAAAAAGGTGTCGCCGAAGCGGCTGTTGCGATGCTGATATTGTTTGATCCTTTGATGGGTGAACGGCGCCAACAGGTAGAGGGAAAGCGCGGTCAGGATCGGAAACAACAGGAACACGGTATACGCCGCCCCATCACTGCCGGCAAAGCCGAATCTCAAGCCGCGATAACTGCTGTTGTGCAATTTGAACCGCAACGAACGCACGATGAGCCACGGCATCACTGCACCGATCAGTAACGCGATCACGATGCCCAGCAGGGAACTGATCCCGCTCGCCACGGTGTACACGACCAGCAAGGCAAATGCGATCAAACGTCCTTTAAGGATAGACACCGGTGTGCCGTGATATTCGAAACTCGCCCCTGCCAGCCGGGTGTTGCGGTAGAAATATTGCAGGCGGCGAACTTTTGCCCATGCGCTATAGATGCCCAGCGTGAGGAGGGTCAGCAACAGATTGACGATCCATATCCTGAAATATTCCCATCCGTCAGCGGTGAATTCAAAGGACTGTTCTTGGGGTTGTGTTTGCATGGTGCATGCCCTGCTTCCTGTCGAAAAATGTATTCCCCGCGCACTATAACTGCCATCGCTTCGAAAGAATATATTGGCAAGTTCCGCGTGGGCACACAGACGTGCCCCCCTACCAAACTGCCGATCAAAAACAACGTCCACGAAAAAGGGCAGCCTCAGCCGCCCTTGTTTTCACCATTCAACGCTGAAAATCAATCTTCCCAATCCGGATAATTGGGGATCTTCACTGCGTCTTCATCGAACGATCCTTTGTCGGCTTGGGTATGGCACGCATCACAATAACTCAGCGACTTCACATCCTTGTTACCCTTGATCATCTTGTCGGGAATCTCGTGGTGCTTGCGTTTGATGTAACGCACTTCGGTGATACGCAACGGCGCCTCGACACCTTCGCTGGAGTTAGTGATCTTGCGCGCACGTTTGTAATACGACTTGTCGGCGGCATTCTCCATCACATATTTGTAGATTGAAGCCAGCACATCACTGTCCAACTCGGCGTTTTCGCCAAAGTGGTCGGCGAGGGCTTTTTCAGTCAGCAGTTTTTCCCAGGAACGGGTTGTCAACAGCCCGGGTTGATAAGCGAAATGGCAGGAACCGCATTCCTCCTTGTACTGCTTGTTGTTGACGGGGTTCACTTCCTTTTGACGGAATGGCGTGACCACCGCGTTCAGCAAGTCATCTTCCGCAACCGCATTCCCGCCCAGCAACATCAGCGTAGTAAGTGATAGAGCAATTATCGATTTCATTTGCATCGTGTTTCTCCTGAATTATTGAGCCAGCATGAAAGTCAGAAAATCGGACTTCTCTTGTGCCGTGCACTCGCGCGCCCACGTGTCTTTGCAGTTGCGTTTGAACCATTTTTCGATCTTCTTCTCATCGGTATAACGTTCGGCATTCACCCGCGTCGACATCGGCTCGATCACCTTGCCGGTCTTGTGATGTTTGCCCGACTTGCTGAAATCGGTGGTATGGCACGACGAGCAAGACAGCACTTCACCATCCTCACCTTTGGCTTCTTTGACCCAGTCTTTCTTGGCCTTGTCAGCATCGGACTTGGTCACACCTTCAGTTTTGTACTTCGCCAATAAAGCATCGCTGGCAGGCGTTGCCAAAACGGAAGTTGACACCAGCAACGCAACGACACAGAACAGAGAGATAATTTTTTTCATGAGTTTTCCTTGTTTACCAAGTTAGTTTTATTGCGACGACCATACCCAGCGCGCCCAATTCGGCCAGACCCGCATGACTGACAGGAACGGTTGAGGCCGCCGATTTGTTGACTGCATACGCCATGAGTGCGGCACCCGTCATACCCAATAACACATGAAGGTTGTCCGGGTCGGACCAGCCATCCTCAAGATAAAAATCATCCCAATGCACCAACAGGCCGGTCGCTATGGTGGCAGCCGCCAGCCCGACAGTCGCCTTGGCGAATTTGGCATGCGCGCCATTTAGTTCGCGCGGAGGTTGGGGACCTGTGCAGCCGTGCTCACATCCATCTTCGGGAGCTGTTACGGCTGTCAATCCTGCCGCCACGATAGTGGCCAGACCCAGATACATATGCGCGTTGCTGCCGGACCACAATTCAGGCTCGAATTCCGTATTTACTTTCTTGACTGAGACCGCATTGCTGTTGTTTTTTGCAACCGTATCCGTTTCATTTGCGGCCAGCACCAAAACTCCCGCTTGCTGAACGTATGCCTGAGCCGGAGACGACAAATCGGGTGTTTCCTGTTGCGCCATCCCGCCGCTTGACCAGGCCAACATCACAGCACCCGCCGTCAGGCTCACTACACTTTGCTTCACTTGCATTACATCCCCCTCCGCTTCGAAAAAATGAGTCTTAACTGATGCCGCTTATTCCGCTGCCACGGTTTTTTTCATGCCCGTCACCATCGCCCTGACCAGGTTCTCTTTGTGTTGCAAACTGCCTGCAAGCACTCCCAGCAGATGCAACGGAATCATCAACAAGGCAATATCCACAAAGAAGTCATGCGCGTAACGGAAAAAGTAGCTGGTGTCATCACTGACCCGGTTGGCGAGGAACAAGAGTGGCCCTTCATAATCGATCACCGCCAAGGTCACCAGCCCTGAAATTAATATTGCAAACAGAACTGCCAGTAGTCCGAACACCATCAGCGCGCCCGCCGGATTATGCCCGTAATAGTGCGCCGGATGCCCCTTACGCAGCGAACTCACATACAACCGTGTTTCCTGCGGAGAAAATAAAAATGACTTGAATTGCGCATAGCGGTTACCGGCAAATCCCCAGAACACCCTGAAAACCAGCAACCCGATCAACCCGTACCCGATCAACACATGCACATCCAGGATATGCACTTCGGCGGTCAGGTAGGCCAACACAAAGCCCAGCACCAGGAACCAATGGAACAGCCGCACCGGCAAATCCCAGACCTTCACGTGTTCGATATTATTTTTCATCTCATGATTCATAAAAAAATCGGGCGCGATTCTATCGACAAAATCAATTTTGTAAACTTTACAAGTTGCAGGTATTCGAGTACGTCGGGGTGGGCGCAGGCTGCGACCTGCCGGGTGCAAATTGGTTCCAGTCTAGTTGAGTATTTTTTCCAATATCCACTCTTCAAACTGAGCAACCGGCACCGGCTTGCTGAACAGATAACCCTGGAAGTTGGCGCAGCCGTAGCGGTGCAACATCTTCATTTGCGCCTCGGTCTCCACCCCCTCGGCGATCACATCCACCTCGAAGTTCATTCCCAGATCGACGATGGTCATCACCATCACCATGTCGCCATGGTCGGTGGTGATATCGCGCACAAAAGACTGGTCGATTTTGAGCTGGTCGAGCGGCAAACGTTTCAAATATGACAATGAGGAATATCCCGTTCCAAAATCATCCATCGAGAATCCCACGCCAAATTCTTTCAGCGCTTTCATTTTGATGATGGTGTCCTCGACGTTGTCCAACACCAGACTTTCCGTCAGCTCCAACTTCAGCGACATCGGATTGATGCCGTGTTGCAACACCGCTGTTTGAACCTGATTGACAAAGTCAGCCTGGCGGAATTGTTTCGCACTCACATTCACACCCACCACCAGATTGCGAAATGCCGACTGGCTGTCCCACTGTTTGATCTGGGCACAAGCGGTATGCAGGACCCATGCGCCTATGGGAATGATCAAACCCGTTTCTTCCGCCAGCGGGATGAATTGTGCGGGAGAAACCAGACCGCGCTGCGGGTGTTGCCAACGCAGCAATGCCTCCGCCCCCTGCGGTTTACCCAGGGTATTCACCTGTACCTGATAAAAGAGCCTGAATTGTTGCTGCTCCAGTGCGATGTGCAGATCGGACTCCAGGGCGGCGCGGGTTTCGATGGAGGTCTGCATCTCCGGATCGAAAAAACGAATCAGGTTTCGACCGGCCTCTTTGGCGTTATACATGGCCATATCGGTCCATTTGAGAAGCTGTTCCAAATTTTCATCATGCTCGCCGAACAGCGTCACCCCGATGCTGGATGAGCAGAAATGCAGGATGTTTTCCTCATCGCGTTTGAGTGCGTAAGGCTGGGACAACGCGATGCGGATCTTCTCGGCCACATTGTCCGCCTGCTTGACGGCTTCACTCAGGTTATCCGACAACCCTTCCAGCATCACCACGAACTCGTCACCTCCAAAACGAGCCGCACTGTCCTGTTCGCGGATACAGCCCAGGATGCGGTTCGAAACCTCGATTAACAACTGGTCACCGGTATCGTGGCCGTGCAAATCATTCAGCGTCTTGAAAAAATCCAGATCGAGGAACATCAGCGCGCCATGCCGCCGATTGCGACCGCACGACACCAGCGCCTTGTTCAGCCTGTCGATCAATAATCTCCGATTGGGCAGCTTGGTCAGCGGATCGTAAAAAGCCATATCGTGCATCTGCAACTCAAGTTGCTTGCGCTGGGTGATGTCGTGGATGATGGAGAACAGCAAGACTCTGGAATCCACCTCGACCGGCGACGAGTAGACCTCCACCGTCCTCACTTCGCCATTGGCGAGACGGTGCGGGAACACGCAATAATTGCGTTCCTCGCGCTGTGCCAGTAATTTCTCCTCGGCGCGTTCCTGCTGCGACTGCACATTGATCAGCGCGATATTCATCGTTCTTAATTGATCGACCGGATAGCCGTAAAACGTGCCTGCCGCATGGTTTGCATTGACGATGTTGCCACTCAGTGGCTCCACCAGCAGCATGGGGGAAGTGTGTCCCTCGAACATCTCCCTGAAACGCGATTCGCTTTGCTGCAACTCCCGCGTGCGCAAAACCACCTTTTGTTCCAGCGACGAATTGGCTAATTTCAGCGCTTCATCCAACTGGTCGCGTGCGCTGTAACTGGCTCTCAATTGGCGGTTGGTGCGCGTCAAGTTCACGGCGAAGGCGACCAATATGAATAAAATCAGCGTCCCGCCGCCGACCAGTTCGATGACATATTTTCTGGACACATCGCGCAGGTCGAATTCATGCGCCCGCTCGGGGTTGACCTTCAAACGCGCCATAATGGCTTCAACTTGGGAATAGTTTCCCGGCGGGGAAAAACCAAAATAGTTCCCGCTTTGTGCCGCCTTGTCCCCGGGATGAATACCCAGCAATGCCAGCGTTACCTGCTTGACCAATCCTTCGGGCACTTCCGGCATGGCCGCGAACGGCCACTCCGGATAGAGATCGGTCGATAAACGCTGGGGGAATTTTGCGTCAGCCGGGCGGTTCAATATAGTCAGCCGGGTAATGTCGATTTTGCCTTCGCGCGCCATGCTCTCAAGAATCCCGGTGCGGACAAACCCCACATCGGCCTTTCCTTGCAACACTTCCATCACCACCTTGTCGTGCGGCATCCCGGTGAAGCGCAACATCGCCACTTCGCTGATGCCGATGCCCCGTTTGTACAGCTCCCAGCGCTGCATCAGGTAACCACCCAAAGATTGTTCTGCGGGGGACGCAACCACCTTGCCACGGATGTCGTCCAGTGTTCGGATGTCGGGATGGTCGGCACGCGACAGAATCACCCCGCCGAATTGGGTCACCGGATGCCCTTCCGCCATCGGCATCAGTGTGACAATCGCGGAAAGACTGTGATCCGAACGAATGGTGATGTAGTGCTCGGGATTGGTCAGCACAAAATCAAACTCGTGCCGGTTCGCCGCCAGATCGAGCTCTTTGTAAAACAACGGAATAATTTTGAAGTGATATCCGGGAACGTGCTGGTTCAGATATTCCGCAGTGGGTTGCCATTGCAACAAGGTTTGTTCGAGAGGGCGGAATGCCAGTACACCCACGCGAATTTCGCGGTTGGCCGCCTGTGCAAATTGAACTGCCACCATCAGCAACATGGCGATTATGAACTGCGTGGTATTGCACCTGATTCGTTTCAATTGGCCTGACCTCTTGTGCACAACACACTTCAACCACGGTTCAAATTCTATCTTAATTACACCACGCCACGCCTCGCACCCGACTGCAATATCCGTCGCGATTTCATACCGGCTGATTCGACAAGAACACGCAGTTGCGACCTGCTTCCTTGGCTTGGTATAGCGCCTTGTCCACCTGGCTCAACATCGCATCCGGCGTCTGGAGGGTCTTGGGGTGGTGCGCCCCGATACTGACCGTGAATGAGAAATCACCGGTGACGGTCTCGATACGCAACGACTGCACCGCTTCACGGATACGATGCGCAATGACCAGCAGATCCTGTTCGGAACATTCCGGCAGCAGGATCAGGAATTCCTCGCCGCCCCAGCGGGCGGCATGATCGTAACTGCGCTTCATGGATTGCAGAATATTCGCCGTGGAACACAACGCAACGTCCCCCGCCGCATGTCCGTAGGTATCGTTCACCTGCTTGAAGTTATCCAGATCGAGCAGCAGCAATCCCATAGAGCCGCCTTGGCGCGCCTGGCGTGCATTCTCCTTTTCGAACCGGTCCATCATGCCGCGCCGGTTTAGCAGGCCGGTGAGCGGATCGATCTCGGTCAGCCTTTGCAAATCTTCCGTGCGGTCTTTGACCTTTTGTTCCAATTCCTGATTGGTCTGGCGCACCACCGCCACCATATGACGGAAGGACTTGGCCAGTGCGCCGATCTCGCCTTTTCCCACAAGCGGCAGTTCGATCTCGTAGTTGCCGCGTTCCACCTGTTCGGTGGCAACCTGAAGTTTGCTGATCGGATCCAGCACCCAGTGATTCAAAAATATATTCAATACAAGCAGCGCGATAAAAAATATCAGCCCGAATACCAGCGGCAACCAAGAATAACCGTCCAGCACCCTCAAACTCTTGTCGTGCATCAACGTCAGGTCATACCAGCCCACCTCCGGCAAATAGGAGATGCCGAGCAAGTGGTCATTCCCCAAGTACTCGACCCATAAGGTTGCAACTTCCCCGCTGTTTTTTTCAAGGTATTTGGCTGTCTTGAAAATCTGCATAACGTCCTGCGGATTGGTAAAAAGCCGGTCGATGGTGATACGTTCGTCCTCGTTCTTGGCGATGCTGGCAAAGTCGATCATCTGGTAATTGGAGGACAACTGTATTGCCATGTTCTTGTCGACGAAAAAATTGTCGACGCCGGGCTGATCGATATCCACGCTCTCCTTGAGAAAGTCTGTCAGATCAATACCCGTTCCGATCACACCCACCACTTTTCCGCCGTGCCGGAGCAACACATTGATCCAGATTTTGACCACTTTAAGATTGACATCCGGATCGACATTAACTTGGTACTCTTCATTGCTCTTGAGTGTGGCGTAGAACCATTTGTCATCGTTTGATTGGGGTGAAAGTGTGTAACGCAGCTGTTTGCCCGAATACTGTCCGGCAGCATCGTTGAAATAATAGTGACCGGATTGGGTAAAAGCCGCGAAATAACTGTGGTCGCGAAATTGAAAGCGATATTTTTCCAGCACACTGATTCCAAGCCGTTTGATAGCTCCGTCCGCTTCGTGCAAAGCCATTTCGATCAGGGCGGGCTCTTCGGCCATGCGCCGTGCCAGTTTGATCTCGCGAATCAGCGGCGACAACGTGCGGTATTTGTCAAACAACACCTGGCGTTCGGTGAACTGGCTTCCCCACTGCTGGTTGATCACTTTGACCATTTGGGCAAAAGCCAGCCAGATGATCAACGCAAACGCCAGGAAGACGATCGCGCGAAGCAACAGGAATCGGGTACTGAGTTTCATTATTTTTCCCTGGTGGTTTTGCCGGAACTCAACTCACAGCCATTATGACCGGACAACACGGATTATCCTGAAAAAAGCAGCCTCATGCGGAGACGATTAAAATCAACCTGTTGCATAAAAATGGAGCTTCACCCATTGGGTATACATTGCATGGGTCATCGCGCTTTGAATTTCCCCACGTTCTCCGCATCTCCGCAAAATCAATTGCCGTTTGCAGGTTTATATGTCAGGTTTCCGCGCACCACAAATCCCTTTCATCCCATTTATCGTCATTTAAGATCACTGAAAAAGCAAATCTGGTTGCGTCCAGATTGCTTGGCCTGGTACATCGCCTGATCCGCCCAATTCAACAACTCTTGTTCGCTGGCCTCATGGTTCACGAACATCACCACGCCAATACTGACCGTACATCGATGTTCCACTTCGCCCGCGTGAGAACCGTGTTGATCCTTGCTCAGAAGATAACTCGCGCCGAGTGTCAGGCGAATTTTTTCGGCCACCAGTCTGGCTTGTTGAAGCGCCGGTGCTCTCTGCGCATCCAGATCAGTGACCATGACCACGAATTCGTCCCCGCCAAAACGCGCGACCGTATCGGCTTCGCGCACGCATAATTTGATGCGTCGAGCCGCCTCGATCAACAGCGCATCACCCAGTTCATGCCCGTGTTGATCGTTGAGCGGCTTGAAGTTATCCAAGTCTAGAAACATAAACGCGCCATAACTGCCATTGCGTTTGCTGGCCGCCATCGCCTGCGCCAGGCGGTCACTCATCATGCGGCGATTGGGCAACCCGGTCAGCGCGTCGCGGTAAGCAAGATCGCGGATGGTTCTCTCGACTATTTTGCGTTCGCTGATATCGCGGCAAAACACAAAGAATTCACGTGATTCCGGCATGTAGGTGGCGGACACCTCCATGTCAATTTCGTGGCCGTCCTTGTGCCGGTGACGCGTTTCGAATTGGTCATATCCCTGTGCGATGATTTTTTCGATACGCCCACGCACATCCGCGCCTTGTTCTCCGACCTCCAGGTCACTCATTTGCATCTTCAATAATTCCTCGACGGAATAACCGGTCATCGCGGCATAGGCCTGGTTCACTTCATGAATGTGGCCCAGGGCATCCGTCATCCAAAATCCGTCTTGTGCGGTTTCAACGATGATTTTGTGGCGTTTAAGAATCTCTTCGGACAACTTGCGTTCCGTGATGTCGGAAAAGGTCGAGAACACTTCGAACGGGGCAGTTTGTCCGGCTCTGAATTGCGGCACGGCTGAAACAAGCAACCAGCGGATTTGGCTCAACTTGGGATTGAACACCCCCATCACCACATCACACACGGCCTTCCCGCTCTGGAGCGCCCGCATGGGCGGATGATCTTCCCCCGGAAGCGGGCTGCCATCTGCATGAATGGCATGCCAGTTGGGATCGAGCGACGTGTGCCCCAACATGCGGTCGAGCGATATACCCAGTATTTTTTCCGCCATCGGATTGCAACCCGTGATCTCTCCGCGTTCATTCTGGAACAACACCCCGTGCAGAATATTCTCGAACAATAAGCGCAGGCGCTCCTCGCTTCTTTCCAGCGCGGCTTCATTTCGCTTGCGCTCGGTGATGTCCGTTAGAAAACCGTTCCACAGGATGGAGCCGCTTTCCTCGCGCACCGGCGAGGTATCGCCCAACACCCAGCGTTGCGTGCCATACGGACAACACACACGAAACTCGTGATGCCAGCGGGACAACTCCGACGCGGATACCTTGATCGAAGCCGCGATGCCGGCCACATCATCGGCATGTACACGGGCAAAAGCATTCGACGCATCGTCGCGCACCTCGGCGGGGTGCACACCAAACAGATCAAAGAAACGCTCGCTGGCATACGGGATGCAGGTGCGTCCATCGGGAAACAAACGATATTAATAGATGACGCCCGGCGCCAGATCGCTCACCGAACGCAGCGTCTGCATCGATTCCTGAAGTTGTTTGGTACGCGCCTCGACGGTAGTCTCCAATTCAAGATTGGCTTTGACCAGCGCATGTTCAGTTTCCTGGATGGTGTTCAGGTTGCCCAGCAATTGGCGAATCGCCAAAAACAACAGTCCGCCCACCAGCAGCCATACCGAACCGTGGATGAGAAGGGCGTGATCGCGTGTGGTGTGCATCGCGCTCACCAGCGGTGCCACTGACCATTCCACACTCAGTCCTCCGCGCACGTCACCCAGTTGGTAACCCTGTTGATTGTGACAAGTCAGACACGGTTTTTTCACGTACAAAGGCGCGATATACCGTCCCACCGCTTTACCATCAATATCGTTGATAACGATCTTCTCCGTTGCCTTGCCGCGCTCGAACGCACGCAATGCTTCGGCCTCCCAGAGGGTCGGCTGGTTACCGGGATTTATGGGAAGCAGGCTGGTGAGGTGCAGGCGGATGCCCGCCTCGCGTTCGATCACGCCGGATATTTGACGTGTCATGTATGCAGGATTAAGCAGAGTGAGCGGTTTGCCGTCGAGGGTAGTGGTGGCGCGTAATGCTTCGCTCAAATACGGATTGGGCGGATCGCGCGCAGTCTGGATCACGTAGATACCGCCGTGCTCGGCGTTCCACACGCGTATGGCCTCCATCAGGCGAAAAACCTCCCTGCCCTGGGTGGCTGCCACCTCCTGCGTGGAGTGCTCCAGATTACGCAGAGTTGTCCACAACGACAGGCCAACCAGCACACTCCACACGAGCAAAGCCGAAAAACAGTAACGTGCCAGTGTCGTTCCGCGACACTTGAGGTTCCACTGCAAGAAACCCGGGACGGGCATCATTCGCCCCTGCGGAAATCCGCCTCGAACTGCGCCAATGGTACCGGTCTGCCAAAGTAATAACCCTGGAAGACATGGCAACCTCGCAACTCCAGAAAATCCTGCTGCGCTTTGGTCTCCACCCCTTCGGCGATGACGTTCAGCCCCATGGCTTCGGTCATGGCGATGATGGTCTGCACGATGGCGGCATCGTTGATGTCAGTGGTGATGTCGCGCACAAAACTCTGGTCGATCTTGATCTGGTCCAGCGGCAGACGTTTGAGATATTGCAGCGAGGAATAACCGGTGCCGAAATCGTCCATGGAAAAACTGATGCCGAGCAGTTTCAGTTCGCGCATCTTGGCGATGGTATCTTCGACGTTTTCCAGCACCGTGCTCTCGGTGAGTTCGAGTTTGAGGTGCGAAGGTTTGGCACCGGTCTCCAACAACACCCTGCGCACTTGTTCGACAAAGTCGGTTTTGCGGAACTGTTTGGCACTGACATTGACGGCCAGCGTCAGCTCGCGCAATACCGTCAGACTTTGCCAACGTTGCAGCTGCGTGCAGGCTGAGCGCAAAACCCATAACCCGATCGGAATAATAATGCCGGTCTCTTCCGCCAACACAATGAACTGTCCCGGCGCCACCATGCCGCGTACCGGATGCATCCAACGCAGCAACACTTCCGCCCCCAGAGTGCGCCCCGCGCTATCCACCTGCTTCTGGTAATGGAGTTGCAGTTGCTCCCGTTCGATCGCGACTCTGAGGTCGTCCATCAGGGTGAGCCGTGCTTCCAACTCGGCCTGCATCTTGGGATCATAGAAACGGAGGGTGTTACGCCCGGCCTGTTTCGCCTGGTACATCGCCGTATCGGCATGTTTGAGCAATGCATCCAGCGTGTCGTAATGGTCCTGGAACAGGACGATGCCAATACTGGGTGTGGTTCTGATTTCCAATTCCTCCAACACATACCGTTCGCTCAAAGCGCTACGAATCTTCTCCGCAACCAGTTCTGCCTGGGTCGCCGCTTCGGTGGCGACAACACTCAGATTTTCCAGGATCACCACAAATTCGTCGCCGCCCAGTCGTGCAACGGTATCGCCATCCCGCACACAGGAATTCAGCCTGACTCCCACCTCGATCAACAATTTGTCGCCGATGGCATGTCCTTTGGTGTCATTCAATATTTTAAAATCATCCAGATCGAGAAACAGCACAGCGCCGCAATGACGACTGCGCGCACTGGCCACCAAGGCTTGTTGCAACCGGTCCTGCAACAAACGGCGGTTGGGCAATGTCGTGAGCGCGTCAAAGTAGGCAAGCTGGTGTATCTGCGCTTCGGCGCGTTTTTGTTCGGTAATGTCGTCGTAGATTCCCAACAAACCGATCACGCCGCCCGTGGCGTCATGCAAGGGAACCTTGGAGGTGCGCAACCAGATCTGCTGTCCGTCGGGCGTGGTTTGCGGTTCTTCATAGTTCAGCTTCGGTTTGTCGGCGAACATCACCCGGCGATCATCCTCACGATACAGTTCCGCCTGCTCTTTCCACCCCATCTGGAAGTCGTCGTTGCCGATCAGTTCTTCCGCACGGTTCATGCCCGCATCCCGCGCGAAGGCCGCGTTGCAACCCAGGTAGCGCAATGCCGTGTCTTTCCAGAAGATGCGCAACGGTGCGGTCTCCAGCACGGTTTTCAGCATCTCGTTGGAAGTGCGCAAAGCCTGCTCATTGCGTTTTTGCTCCGTCAGATCGACAAAGTAAGTGAAGGTGCGCGCGCCTTCTTGTGTATCCACACGTTTGGCGGATACCAAAATCGGAAATTGCGAACCGTCCTTGCGCAAGCCCTGCGTTTCATAATTGTTCTCGGGAGGCTGGCCGAGCGCACGAAATTTGATACGCTCTTGAATTTTGTTGCGCTGCTGGGGAGCGAAGAGTTCGGTCAGGGAGTGGTTGCGCAACTCGTCAATATCCGCGTAACCGAACATCCCCATGAACACCAAGTTTCCATCCAACAGGATCTCGTCACTGGAAAAAGCCACACCGATCGGGCTGAGTTCAAACAACGCGCGGTAGTGGCTCTCGGTCTGGGCAAGTGAATGCTGGATCTGCTCCTGCTGAACCAACGCGGCGGCGGTCTGGGCGTCGTTGCTGCGGCACAACACAATCGCTTTGGCCAATTGCGCCAGCATCGGCTGCAACATCTGCGTCAGGGGCAGATCGGTGTCCGGTGTTTGGGGCGCCAGAAGCACGATGACGCTCTGGTTATTAATGGGCAACCTGAGATAACAACGATACTGCGCATGAATCCCGGCCATTTTTTCCAGCCACGAACGCTGCGCACATTCGCGCTTGGCATCGCCACACAGCAGTTCACACGGAAGCGTGACCCGCTTGCCTATCATGCCGATGAGTTCGAAATCCCCCACCGCCGCGTCAATGACCACCGCGGCTTGTTCCTCGCGCGAACTGCAAGAGGGTATTTCCAGACAGATGAATCCTGCCGAATAGGAAGTGTGGTACAGCAAGCGCTGCAACGTGCGGGTGAGCAGCGATTTGAGCTTGATCTCCCCGCCTATCGTCACCGACAAGTCATACAGAACAGGCAGGATATCCGGGTGTTGCATGACCTATCCCTGCCAGCGTGCCGCCACCAGTGTCGCATTGTGAAACAACGGATAGCCGTGCAGCGTGGAGCCGCCGATCTCGCCCAGTGACAGAGCCCCGGCGACTTGGGCTGCACCGGTGCAGCGGTTGAATTCCTGCAACTCTTGTGTCGCGGTTTCCACACCGAGGTGCATGCGTCGCCCGGCACAATAAAACAACAGCAACTCGCTATCCGTACTGCTTCCGTTCATCGCGCTCAACCCCGCGTTCAACACGCGCATGGTTTCCCGGCTATCGACCGACGGTCTTTCCAGCAGCGTCAGCACCGCGTTGGCCGGCACCTCGCCCACACAGAACAATGAGCCATCCTCATTCAACGCCACCGGGATTCGCACCACCACATGGTGATTGGCGCGCACGATACCGAACGGAAAATGCACGGCGTGCTGGTAAAAATTCTCGCGCGTGATCTCAACACCGTATTGTTTGCGCACCAATTCCTGATACACCTCGAACGCCGGTCGCCAGTCGATCTGCGCGATGCGGTTGCCTTCGGTAGAGGTTGCGTACACGACCTGCTCGGGTGCGCGGTAGCCATGCTCCAGAATGGCGCCCTTGTGTTTGGGCAACACCATCACCAGCACGCCGTTCTGTACGATCCTTTGGCTATCGAACAGGCAGGGCATGGGCTGGAACGTTTCGCTGCCCGCATTGGCACCGGCATAATGCACGCGGTTGGCCAGATTCAGATATAGGTGGTCAAGCAACGTGCTGATGTTGGGCACCATGGCATCGAATAACAGCATCAGCGTGGCTTCTTCACCACGCTTGAGGTGCTTGACAATCTGTTCGGCGATCTCTTTCGATTTGAGTTCTGCGCCCGAGGCCTCCGTCGGCAGGTCCTCAAACAAAGCGTAAAAAGGCATCACGTCAAAACGCAGCAGCCACACGCCGTTGGTATGAAATTGGCCCTGTTGGACCAACGCCGGAAATATCCCGCCCACCAGGGGAATTTGTTTTTGGACACAAGACGCTTGCAACACGGCCACATCCTCTTTGTTGGCTTCCGGCAGAAACGCACAAAGTCCCAGCTGAGGAAAACTTGCCTGCCATTCGGCCAATATCGCATCCACTACGGCCGCTTCCACCTTGGGCAGATAGCGCATCTTGTTGTTCATGTCATTTCCTTCCCTGTTTGATTGGTGTGACGATCGCGCCCTGTCGTTTCGTCTCCACCGGGAGTGCATCCCGCCGCAACAAATTTTCGAATTGCTCAAGCGGCACCGGTTTACCAAACAGATAACCCTGGAAAGCGTGGCACCCGCGCAGGTCGAGGAACTCTTGCTGTTCCGCGGTCTCCACCCCTTCGGCAATGACGTTCAGCCCCATGGCTTCGGTCATGGCGATGATGGTCT
>CAYROQ010000002.1:133629-165525 GCA_964425955.1 uncultured Sideroxydans sp. | reverse complement strand
CGACGGTCTCTTCGACCCCGAACGGGCTTTCGATCTCTCTGAACATGAGGCTACCCGCGAAGGTATAAGCAAGCACCCCGACCACAATCAAACCCGCAAAAAAACCACCGATGATTTTTAACATTTCATTTACCTCCGATAGACCTGAAACTGATTTTTGGGTGGCCGACAATTACCACTGCAACCCCTGAATAATTAAGAATATTCTAATATTCTCAAATTTCATAAACAAGGCTTACCTCTCTGTAATTTCTCAAAGGATTCAATATAGTTGAGCGATTGTGTTATGTATCGTGCCAAACGGCATGATGGATCCCGCTCAAGCCCGATGTTCGACTGAGCGGGTCGGAAAGAACTACCCAACTGTCACGCGCGGTGAACCCTGCTGCATATTTCCAATGACGGCGACTTGAGAAAAACCAGCCTCACGGAATCCGACTAATACGTCATCGACCGCATCGGGCGCAACGGCGGCCAACAAGCCTCCGCTGGTTTGTGCATCTGCCAGCAAGCGTTGCTTCCACTCTTCCAGTTGTGGTGCGAAATCCACATCCCGGCCGTAACTTGCAAGATTGCGACCAATGGCACCGGGGCCGATACCCTGCTGCGCCAACGGCAACGCCTCCGACAACACCGGCACTTGATCGAATATCACTTCGGCGCCCAGAGCCGAACCCCGGCATATCTCGAGCAGATGTCCAAGCAAACCGAAACCGGTCACATCCGTCAGTGCATGCACACCGTGAATCTTTGCCAGTTCGCTGCCGACCTTGTTCAGTTTGGTTGTGGTCGAAATGAGTTGTTTATAGCCCGCATCGGACAACATTTCTTTTTTCAGCGCGGCCGCCAACACCCCGACACCCAAGCCTTTGCCGAGGATGAGCACATCACCGGCTTGTGCCGCGCTGTTCTTTTTTACCTGATCGGGATGCACGAGGCCCAACGCGACCAAACCGTAGATCGGTTCTTGCGAATCGATGGAGTGTCCGCCCGCAATCGGAATGCCGGCGTCGCGACACACCGCTTCCCCGCCTTGCAATATCTTGCGGATGGTCTCGGGAGACAATTTGTCGATGGGCATGCCGACGATGGCCAGCGCCATGATCGGTGTACCGCCCATGGCGTAAATATCCGAGAGGGCATTAGTGGCCGCGATGCGCCCGAAATCGAACGGATCGTCCACGATGGGCATGAAAAAGTCGGTGGTGGCGATGATCGCCTGCTGATCGTTGAGGCGGTACACGGCCGCATCGTCGCTGGTCTCGGTGCCCACCATCAAGTCCGGGAAAGGTAATTTCTCTTTGGCTGCGCCCAATATCTCTTGCAAAAGTGCGGGGGCTATTTTGCAGCCGCATCCGCCACCGTGCGACAATCGGGTCAATTTCACTTCGGACATCTTCACTCCATTCACTATGCTTTTCAGAACCGCGAACCTATCACAGCTGACTGATTTTGACGAAATCATCGACGTGCGCACGCCGGCGGAATTCGCCGAAGACCACATTCCCGGCGCGATAAATTGCCCGGTGTTATCCGACGCGGAGCGCATCACCGTGGGCACGCTGTACAAACAAGTCTCACCGTTCGCGGCACGCAAGGTGGGGGCGGCACTGGTGGCAAAGAACATCGCGCAGCATCTGGAGACGCGCTTTCATGACCATCCAAAATCCTGGAAACCCCTAGTCTATTGCTGGCGCGGCGGGCAACGCAGCGGCGCCATGAGCATCATCCTGGCGCAGGTGGGTTGGGCGGCGCACAAACTGGAAGGCGGGTACAAAGTCTATCGCCGCGATGTGCTGGATAAGCTGGAGACACTTCCCGGCGCATTTCAATTTCGCGTCATCTGCGGCGCGACCGGTTCGGGCAAAAGCCGTTTGCTTGCCGCTCTCGAAACCTGTGGCGCACAAGTGCTCGATCTCGAAACACTGGCTCAACACCGCGGCTCGGTACTCGGCAACTTGCCGCATCAGACCCAGCCATCCCAAAAAGGGTTTGATACGTCGCTGCTACAAACACTGCAACGCTTCGACCCCGCTCTACCCGTTTATGTGGAAGCGGAAAGCAACAAGATCGGACGGCTGGTGTTGCCTCCCGCCTTGAACGACGCCCTGCATGTTAGTGAATGTATCGTGTTGGAAACGGTGCCGGAGGCGCGTATCAGACTACTGCTGGAGGACTATCAACACTTTGTAGACGAACCGGAAACACTCATCAAACAGTTGCAAGTGTTGCATCAATTTCACGGGGGCAAGCAGATCGAAAACTGGAACGAGTTGATCCGCGCGGGAAAATTCGGCACGCTGGTAAGTCAACTATTGGAACTACATTACGACCCGAGTTATCTGCGCGCCTTGGGCAAACACTACACCCGGCTGGAGCAGGCTGAAAAACTATCGCTGGATGATTTGTCGTCTGATGCAATGCAAACTGCCGCCAAATCTTTGCTTGGAAATCGCCAAGAGAAATGCTGATTCAAATTTTCATTCAAAACAGCATGTTCATAGGCACGGTCAAATTAGTATTAATTAACAACGGAAAAACGACACGCGCAGTTATCAGACGCTTATCGGCACCCGTTGCGTCAGCGCGCACAACAACTCATAACTGATCGTCCCGGCGGCGCGCGCCACTTCATCCACCGGCATGCCTTCGCCCCACAACACCACACGGCTACCGACCTGCGCATCGGGCAGTCCGCTCAGGTCCACCGCCAGCATGTCCATCGAGACCCGTCCCAGAATCGTTGTGCGTTTTTCCCCGACCAGAATAGGCGTACCGGTAGGCGCATGGCGCGGATAACCATCGGCGTAACCGCAGGCGACGATGCCAACCCGCATGGCCCGGTCGGCGCGGAATGTCGCACCGTATCCGACTGCATCACCTGACTTGAGCGATTGCACCGAGATCAGCTGACTGCTCAACGTCTTCACCGGCCGCAGGCCAAGCTGCTGCGCGCTGGCATCGGCGAACGGCGAGCTGCCGTAAAGCATGATGCCCGGACGCACCCAATCGCCGTGCGTTTGCGGATATCGCAGGATGGCCGCAGAGTTGGCCAGTGAACGTTGCGCACGATAAGGGGCGGCCAGTTGGTTGAAGGTGTCGAGTTGTGTCGATATCCCCGCCGCTTCATCCGCCCGTGCGAAGTGTGTCATCAGCGTGACGTCGCGCACGCCGCGATGAGACTTGATTTTTTCCATTACGGCGGGAATTTCTGCGGGCATGAACCCAAGCCGGTTCATGCCCGTGTTGACCTTGATCCACACCGACAGGCCGTTCTTGCGCGGGTACGCATCCAGCCAGGCGATCTGTTGGTGATTGTGGATGACGGTAGTCAATTCGTATTCGGCGAGTAGCGGCATGTCCTGTTGCAGGAAGCAGCCTTCCAGCAGCAGGATGGTTTGGCGGATACCCGCATCGCGCAAGAGGATCGCATCGCGCACATCCAGCAGCGCCAGTCCCTCGGCATCCTGCAAAGCCTGGGCGATACGCAACAGTCCGTGACCATAGGCATTTGCTTTGATGACAGCCATCACCCGGGATGCCGTGGCGCGGCGCACGATGCCGAGATTGTGCTTGAGTGCTGAAAGGTCGATACGGGCTTGGATGGGGCGGGACATGGATAAAAAGACAGCGCCAATTAATGTGCCGCGAATGATAGCAGGCCTCATATTTTCATGATATAAAACGCTGTGTACAAAAACATCCTATAACGTGAAACGCGGCTTCCACATCATCCTTTCGGCGCAATTCTTTTGGCTTTGCCCAGTCCGCAATGCAGACTTTAACGCGCTGCGCGCATTAGCCTTCGCCGGAAGAACATGAAAAAAGGCTTCTACATAATTTTAGCGGCCCAGTTCTTTTCGGCACTTGCCGACAACGCTCTGCTGTTCGCCGCGATCGCGCTACTCAAACAGGTTCACGCCCCGAGCTGGCACACCCCCATTCTGCAGCAATCGTTCATTGTCTCGTTCATTTTGCTCGCGCCCTTCGTCGGGGCGTTCGCCGACTCGCTGCCCAAGGGCCGGGTGATGTTCATCAGTAACGCGATCAAGATGGTCGGCTGCCTCGCCATGTTATCGGGGATCAATCCCCTCCTGGCTTACGGCCTCGCCGGCTTCGGCGCGGCGGCCTATTCTCCGGCCAAATACGGCATCCTCACCGAATACCTGCCGCCAGAAAGACTGGTGTGGGCGAACAGTTGGATGGAAGGTCTGACTGTGGCAGCCATCATTCTCGGCGCGGTGGTCGGCGGGATGTTGATCACCCCGAGCATCTCCAATTCGATCATGCAGTACCTGAACGTTCCGTCTTTTGTTTCCGCTGCCGAGCTGGCTATTTTCGTCATCTTCTTTATTTATCTGATCGCGGCGTTATTCAATCTCTACATCCCGCTGGTGCCCATCGAGCACAAACCGCTCAGCCGCAATCCAATCTTCCTCATCAAGGATTTTGCGCATTGCTTCCATCTGTTGTGGAAAGACCCGCTGGGTCAAGTCTCGCTGGCGGTCACCACTTTATTCTGGGGGGCGGGTGCAACGCTGCGTTTGATCGTGCTGGCCTGGGCGGCAGTCGCTTTGCATTACAGCATCGGTGAAGCCGCAAAACTGACGGCCTGGGTCGCAGTCGGTATCGCCATCGGCTCAATCCTCGCGGCGGGCTTGGTCAAGCTGGAACATGCGGTGAAGGTGATCCCCGTGGGAATCGCCATGGGATTGGTGGTGCTGGCCATGATACCTGTATCGCACCCCCTGCTCGCCATCATGCTGCTGATCGCCATCGGCGCGATGGGCGGATTCTTTGTGGTACCGATGAACGCGCTGCTGCAACATCGCGGCCACCTGCTGATGGGGGCCGGACGTTCCATCGCGGTGCAGAATTTTAACGAGAACATCAGCATCTTTTTGATGCTGGGACTTTATGCGTTGATGGTTAAAATCGACTTCTCCATCAACGCCATCATCCTGGTGTTTGGTTTATTATTGTCGGGGATCATGACGCTGCTGTACAAGAAACACGGCCACGACCAAGATACAGGGCGCATCTGATGCGCGTAGTATCCGCGTCAAATTGAGCAAATAGGTGCGTCAGTTATCAATCGGTTTTGGGGAAATATCGTGAAAGAATACGTGCTGATTATTTACAACGAAATCAACCATCAGGCGATGTTCTCGCCCGAAAAGAACAGGCAATATGCCGACAAGGTCAGAGACTATCTGCGTTATCTGAGCAAGGAGGAAAAGCTGATCGATTCCCACCCGTTGCTCACCGACGGCAAAAGTATCTCGCTGTCGCACGGGGCCTGGAAGGAAGCCTCGTTCCATCAATCCAAAGAGATCATCGTCGCCTACCATCACATTCGCGCGATGGACATGACCGAAGCGATTTCGATTGCACAGGGAAATCCCGAGTTCGAATACAGCAACAGCGCCAGGATCGAAGTGCGGCCGTTAAAACCAAAAGAAAAAATTGTCGTGGAAGCGGTTCCAGAATCCAAATGAGGTTTCACGCGGAATAACCGTTGCAGCTTTGGCTGAATATCCGCCGGATGTTACCGGCTCAAGCAATACTCAATTCCAAATCACTTCAACCCCAGCACATCCTGCATGTCATAAAGTCCGTACGGATTGTGTTGCAAAAAACGCGCGGCACGTAACGCACCTAGGGCGAAAGTGGCACGGCTGCTGGCTTTATGGTTGATCTCGATACGTTCGCCGGTGCCTGCATACAACACGGTGTGATCACCGACGATGTCACCCCCGCGCACGGTGGCAAAACCAATTGTGGAAGGATCGCGTTCACCGGTGACACCTTCGCGCCCATAAACAGCGCATTGTTTCAGGTCGCGTCCCAGCGTTCTGGCAACGACTTCCCCCATTCCCAGCGCAGTACCCGAAGGCGCATCGACTTTGTGGCGGTGATGTGCCTCGATGATTTCGATGTCGTAACCTTCGCTCAACACACGCGAGGCGGTCTCCAGCAATTTGAACACCAGATTCACGCCGACACTCATGTTGGGGGCGAACACGATACCGATGTCTTGTGCACCTGCTCCCAATTTGGCTTTTTGCTGCGCATCCAGTCCCGTCGTGCCCACCACCATGTTCACACCGTGCCTGCGGCAAATCTCCAGATGACGCAACGTTCCTTCGGGTCGGGTGAAATCAATCAGAACGTCCGCGCCTTGTAACGCCGATTCAACATCCGCCGTGATTTTGATATTGCCTACGACCACATTACCCAGAAGTTCACTGCCGCCGTGTTCCAGCGCGGCATGCAATTCAAGATCGTCGGCTTGCGCGACGCAATCCAGCAACACCTTGCCCATACGCCCGCCGCATCCGGCAATCGCGATCTTGGTTCTGACCATTATTTTGCTCCTTGGGCTTGAACTTGGGCGGCAGTCGGCTGGAGCGGCGTGGCGTCGTCGATGCGCGCCAATAGACCTTGCTCAAAATACAAAGTCAGGCGTTGGCTCTCCACCACTTTGCCCTGTTGCTCCAGCACATAAAGATAATCCCAGCGCTCGGGATGGTAGATATCGTTGATGAGCGGTGCGCCAAGGGCAGTTTTAACCTGGGTCTGGCTCATACCAACACGGACCTTTGCCCGCATTTCCTGGGTGATGAGATTGCCCTGGCGGATCTCGATCTTGTGCGGGGTAAAAGTGGGCAGATAGGAACTGAAGTTGCTGCACGAGGCCAGCAATAGCGAAGCAGAAAGGATCAGGATGCGCATGGATTTTTACTCGATTTGGCTGTTACAAAACGGGCGGCATGATACCTCAAGTCCCGCCCCCTCCCCAACCCGCCCGAAGGAAGGTCGGACTAAGTCACACTACCCAGCATTTCCGCCGCGTGTTTGCGCGTGGTCTCGGTGATCTTTGCGCCACCCAACATCCGCGCGATCTCGTTTATTCGTTGCTCGCCGCCCAGTACCTGGATATGGCTCAGGGTCACGCCCTGCTCCACGGCCTTGCTCACTTGCCACTGCTGATTCGCCTGCGCCGCCACTTGCGGCAGATGGGTGACACACAACACTTGATGCTGCTTGCCCAGTTGCTTGAGCAGACTGCCGACGATCTCCGCCACGCGCCCGCCGATGCCACTGTCCACTTCATCGAAGATCAGCGTCGGCACACTCGCGGCGCGACTGGCCGCGACCTGGATCGCCAGACTGATACGCGACAATTCGCCGCCGGAAGCGACCTTGGCCATACTGCGCAGAGGCGATCCCGGATTGGCTGCGACCTGCAACTCCACACTTTCCAAACCGTTCACACCGCCCTCGACCAACGGTAACAAAGCCACCGCGAACTGCCCGCCCTGCATCGCCAGTGTCTGCATGGCGTGTGTGATTTCGGCTGAAAGTGTGCTGGCGGCTTTGGCGCGTGCGACACTCAATTTTTTGGCCGCCGCCAGATAGTCGTTGCGCGCTGCCGTTTCCTGTTTGGCCAGTTCCGCCAGATCGGCGTTGCCGCCCAGTTCGTCCAGACGCGTCACGACGGTTTCCAATACTTGCAAGAGTTGCTCCGGCTTGGCGCGGTATTTGCGCGAGGCTTCCATCACGGCGGCGATGCGCTGCTCCTGTTGCAACAACTGTTGCGGATCGGCATCGAGCTTTTCCTGATAATGGCGCAAGGCATAGACCGCTTCCTGCAATTCGTTTTGCGCACTTTCCAGAATGGTCAGCGTGTCGAGCAGGGCGCTATCGAATTCCAGTCCGGCCCGCAGGCGCGTCACCAGGGCATTCAGTTGCGCCAGACAGGCGCTGTCCGCCTCGCTCAATATTTCCACCCCGAACTGAGCCGTCTCCAGCAGACTCGCCGCATGCGACAAACGCGAATGGTCGGCCTGCAAAGTCTCCCATTCCTCCGCCGTGAATTTCAGCGTTTCCAATTCGCGTCTTTGAAAGGCCAGCAATTCACGCTCGGCTGCCACGGCCTCGGCATTTTGCTCCAGCTGGGTACGCCGGCGATGCAAGACCTGCCAAGCCTTGAAACTCTCCGCGACCCGCGCGCACTCCTTGCCCAGTCCCGCATGGCTATCCAGCAATTCGCGTTGCGCATCGGCGCGCAACAAAGACTGGTGTGCATGTTGTCCATGAATATCCAACAGATGGATTCCGGCTTCGCGCATCTGTTGCAGCGTCGCGCTGCTGCCATTGATAAAACCGCGCGAGCGCCCGCCGGCATCCAGTATGCGCCGCATCAGGCAAACACCCTCGTCGCCCAGCAACTCCTGTTCGCGCAACCAGTCTTGCAGTTGGGGACTATCCGATATTTCAAATTCCGCGCAGACCTCGGCTCGTTCGCAGCCGCTTCTAACCATGCCTCCATCCCCGCGTTCACCCAACGCCAGAGTCAGCGCATCGATCAGAATAGACTTGCCCGCGCCGGTCTCTCCGGTCAGCGCGGTGAAGCCGGAAGAGAAATCGAGTTCGAGGGATTCGACGATAACGAAATCGCGGATACTAAGAAACTTGAGCATGAATTACTAAACCTGCGTCATTTCGGAGAAACCAAAAGAAAATCCAACCTGCTTCCCCCTTTTACAACGGGGGAATACCACTTTGTGGTGAAACAAATGTCCAAGGAAATATTTTGTTTGTTCACAGCGTTTGGTTCCACAGCAGTTTTTCGCGCAGGGTATGGTAATAACTGTGGCCAGCCGGGTGCATCAGGAAGACAGGTTGAGCGAATTTCTTCACGATGAGTTTGTCGTGCAATTGCATCTCGAATGTCGTGTGGCTGTCGTAACGCACACAGATGTCTCCGGTGCGATGCATGAGCAATTCCAATTCTGAAGAGCCCTTGACGATGATCGGCCGGTTGCTGAGTGAATGGGGGCACACCGGCACCAACTGCAACACATCCAGCCCGGGATGGATGATGGGGCCGCCGGCGGACATCGCATACGCGGTCGAGCCGGTCGGGGTGGAAATGATCAAACCGTCGGCGCGCTGGTTGTACAGATATTCGCCGTCGATGCGTACTTCGAATTCGACCATGCTGCTGATGTTGCTGCGGTGTACCACCACTTCGTTCAACGCCAGCCCGCTGAAGATCTCCGCGCCGTCGCGGATCACACGGGCCGTCAACAACAGCCGCTGCTCCGTGACAAATATCCCGTCCAGCATGGCTGCGATGCCGTCCTGCATGGTACCCATCGACAGATCGGTCAAAAATCCGATGCGTCCCTGATTCACGCCCGCGATCGGCACACCGTATGGCGCAAGTGCGCGCGCAATGTTGAGCAACGTCCCGTCGCCGCCAATGACAATGGCCATGTCGACCGTTTTGGCGATCTCATCCAGACTCAGCGCGGTAAACGGATGGCCTTTGATGTGTTCGGCGGAAAGGCCGTCAACCACCACATGCACGCCGCGCTCGGCCAGAAAATCGCCCAGGCACAAAATGGGAATGGCCATGTCTGGCGACTTGTGTTTGCCAATAATGGCGATGGTTTGGAATGGAAATTTCATAGTGCGCGATTAAACCATAGGCGCGATTTAATGACAAAGCGGCAATGCTAGAATGCGCGCCATGTTGAACGACCGCGCACAAATCCTGCTCAAGACCCTGGTGGAACGCTATATCAGCGATGGCCAGCCGGTCGGTTCGCGTGCCCTGCAACAATTCTCCGGCCTGGAAGTCAGCCCCGCCACCATCCGCAATGTGATGGCCGATCTGGAAGTGATGGGTCTGGTCGCCAGCCCGCACACTTCAGCCGGACGCGTACCCACCGCACTGGGGTATCGTTTGTTCATCGACACGCTGATGGTGGTGCAGCCGCTTTCCGAGGCGCGGGTGCTGCAACTTGAGAACCAACTGCAACCGGACAATCCCTCGCGCCTGTTGACGCAGGCCTCCAACCTGCTTTCCGAACTGACCCATTTCGCCGGCGTCGTCGCCACACCCAAACGCGCCAGTATGACCGTGCGTCAAATCGAGTTCCTGCGTTTGTCCGAGCGGCGCGTGTTGCTCATTGTGGTGATGCCCGACGGCGAAGTGGAAAATCGCGTGCTGGTGACACACAAGGATTACAGCCAATCGCAACTCACCGAAGCGGGCAATTTTTTGAGCCAGCATTACGCCGACCTCGCCTTCGGTGACATGCACCAGCGGGTGCAAAACGAACTGCGCCAATTGCAGCACGACATGACCGCCCTGATGTCCGCCGCGATGGCTGCCAGTGATGAAGTCATCGCGCGCAAGAGCGAGGATTACGTCATCAGCGGTGAACGCAATCTGGTCCACATCAACGACCTCTCCGCCAACATGAGCCAGTTGCGCAACCTGTTTAATGTGTTCGAGCAGAAGACCGACCTGCTGCAATTGCTGGATGCCAGCCGTCACGCGCAGGGCGTGCATATCTTCGTCGGCAACGAATCCGGTTTGGCCGGATTGAATGAATGCAGCGTGGTGAGCGCGCCCTACACGTCCGACGGTCAGATCATCGGCACACTCGCCGTGGTCGGCCCCAAACGGATGGACTATGAACGCATCGTGCCGATCGTGGACATCACCGCCAAGTTACTGAGCAATGCCTTGACGCAATTCTGAAAGCAAAAATGACCTTCCAAACTGAACCCGCTTTCACCCACGGCACACCCGAAAAGACCGGCATCTTGCTGGTCAACCTCGGCACCCCCGATGCACCCACCGCCGAAGCGGTGCGCCCCTATCTCAAAGAATTTCTAAGTGATCCGCGTGTGGTGGAGATTCCCCCGGCGGTCTGGTGGCCTATCCTCAACGGCGTCATCCTTAACGTGCGCCCGAAAAAATCCGCCGCGAAATATGCCAGCATCTGGTTGCCCGAAGGCTCGCCGTTGCGCGTCTATACAGCGAAACAGGCAACCTTGTTGCAGGGCTATCTGGGCGAACGCACCAAAGCCCCGTTTGTGGTCGAGTACGCCATGAGTTACGGCAATCCTTCCATCGCCAGCGTGTTGCAGAAATTGAAAGAACAAAATTGCCAGCGTATTTTGATCGTACCGATGTATCCGCAATACGCGGCCAGCTCCACCGCCACCGTGTTCGACCGGGTGTTCAGCGCCGTGCAAACCATGCGCAACACCCCGGCCATCCGCACTCTCAAACATTTCCACGATGATCCCGGCTACATAAAATCATTGGCCAACAACATCAACGAATATTGGATGAAGAACGGACACCCGGAAAAACTGGTGATGAGCTTCCACGGTGTACCCAAATACACGTTGGAAAAAGGCGATCCCTATCATTGCGAATGTCACAAGACCGGCCGTTTGTTGGCCCAGGCATTGGGATTGAGACCGGAACAATATGTCGTGAGCTTCCAATCGCGTTTCGGCAAAGCGGAATGGATCAAGCCCTATACAACAGCCACGCTGCACGAATTAGGCAGGCACAAAACCAAACGCGTGGATGTGGTGTGCCCGGGTTTCGTCGCCGATTGTCTGGAGACACTGGAAGAGATTGCGATGGAAGGCAAGGAAGAATTCCAGCACGCGGGCGGCGGCGAATACAACTACATCCCCTGCCTCAACGACCGCAACGACTGGATGCATGCGCTGACCGATCTGGTGATGGACAACTTGCAGGGATGGCTGATCGAGCCGAATGCGGTGGAACTGGAACAAGGAAAATTAAGCGCGCTGGCGATGGGCGCGAAACGGTAGGTTGTAGGTTGGGTTGAGCGTAGCGAAGCCCAACAATCCAAGCCGCCTTCTCTCGATGTTGGGCTTCGCTGCGCTCAACCCAACCTACATTCTCAACCCAACCTACATTTTTATATTTCACCGAACTCGCCTTCGATTTCGCCACATCCCCAATCGGCGGGCAACATGCCGGACCGGATATAACAATGCAACGAGGAATACGGCCAATCCACGGCGTGTGGCACCAAACCGTGTTTCACCGGATTGAAATGGATGTAATCCACGTGCCGTTCCAAATCCGCATCGTCGCGGATCAAATGTTCCCAATATCGCCTCTGCCAAATACCGCGCTCGCGCTTGCTGGCTCGGCTGGCGTGAATGGTTTCGAGTTTGGGAAGGGCGCGCGAAAAAGCCGATTTCACCAGTGCCCAGCGCGTCGCATAATCCGCATCGCCCGGCGGCAATTGCCACACGGCATGCAAATGTTCCGGCATCACCACCATCGCCACGATTTCAAACGGATGCCGTTGCCTCACTACCCGCATCACATTGCGCAACACATCGATGTGTTCCACCAGCAAAGCCGATTGCCGATCCGCCAGCACCAGCGTGAAAAAATAACAACCACCTTGGACATCGGCACGACGATAGCGCATGGGTATATTGAAACATGAGAATTTCAAGAATCAATTGTAGGTTGGGTTGAGCATCGCGAAGCCCAACAAACCACCCATCCCAAAATGTAGGTTGGGTTGAGCGCAGCGAAGCCCAACAAACATACTCCATCCAAGACGTTGGGCTTCATTTCATTCAACCCAACCTACGCAAGCTCAACCCAACCCACACTTCTACACTTCCAACATTTCAGCCAGATACTCCGCTGCTGCAATTGCGCCTTTCGCTTGCGGCAATTCAGGTTTGACTTGAGCACAAAGTTGTTCCAGCGCATCGGACAGTTCGCCAGTTCTGAGTTGTTCATTGCTGACTTCGCGGCAAGCCCCATTCTGTTGCAACCACTGCACCAGATACGGCTGTTCCGGCCACTCACCGCGCGACACATACAACACCGGCACTCCCGCAGCGGCGGCTTCGGCAAAGGTGCCGTAACCCGGTTTGGTCAGCACCGCATCCGCCGAAGCCAGCAGGTCGCTGAAGCTCATATCCAATGATTCCAAAGCGGTCATGTCGTCGCGCTGAATATTCCAAGCTTGCGGGATCAGCCAGCGCACACTCTGAATTCGCGGCCAATTTTCCATTGGCAGGCGATAGTCGATTCCGCCCATCGCGACGAGGATCAATTTCTGAGTGCTTCCCCCTCTCTCCTTCGACAAGCTCAGGACAGGCCTAGCCTCGCCCGGCGAAGAAGAGAGTCGTCGCAAAACATCTGCTTTATTTTTGTTACCCAGTTGCGCGATGGGTGCGATCTCGACTGCATTACGCAGACCCGGCATGGGCATGGTTGGTTGCACCTTCAGGAATACTTTTGCGCTGTTGTAGGCGTCCAGCATCTGCGCATGGATGGCCTGACTCTCGGCATCGTGCGGTGCGTAAAAGCGATAGATGTCGGCCCAATTCAAACAACACATCGCAACACTGGGGACGCTGACTGCCTGTGCCGCAGCCAGTGAAAGATAGGGGACATTGGCGAACAACAGGTCGGGTTTTAATGCAAACATTTCATCCGCTGCACGCGTCACCTTGTCATCCCAATCGGCATGGTATTCGCGATAGGTCGCGAGACTGCGCGGGACATCAACCTCCACCGCGTTGAACATGGCCATACCGAAATCCAGCGCGGTTTGAATGTGCCGGAATGGACAAGTGAAGCGTTGATTCAAATAGGCAGTTGGCGCGGCGGAACGGAGTGTGATGCGCAAGTCGGGGATACGCCGCACCAGTTCGTTGATAACCGGCGCGGTCTGCGCGATGTGGCCGAAGCCGTGCGCGGAGATGTCAACGAGTAGATGCGGCATGGCGGTTCATCCTCGCTCACAACTTACCGTTCGTCCCGAGTGACGCGCAAAGCGCGTTGTATCGATGGATACCGGCATCCGTCTCGCCGGATGGTTCGGTACGGCTTTCAGCCTACTCGCCAGGAACGGACATTCAAACAAATTAAAGCTTCAGGAAGTTGTCCCGGTAATGCCGCATCTCGGCGATGGATTCATAGATATCCGCGAGCGCTTCGTGTTTGCCGTGTTTTTTCATGCTGCTCGCCACTTCCGGCTTCCAGCGTTTAGCCAGTTCCTTGAGGGTGCTCACGTCGAGATTTCGATAGTGGAAATAATCTTCCAGCTTGGGCATCCAGCGCGCCATAAATCTTCTGTCCTGGCAGATGGAATTGCCGCAAATGGGTGAAGTGCGCGCGGGTACATATTGTTTGAGGAATTCGAGGAACTGGTCTTCGACTGTCGCTTCGTCCAACGTGGAGGCCTTCACTTTGTCGATCAGGCCGGATTTGCCGTGTGTGGATTTGTTCCAGTTGTCCATGCCGTCGAGCACCAAGTCCGACTGGTGTACCACCAGCACCGGCGCTTCGGCCACGGTGTTGAGATCACTGTCGGTGACCACCATGGCCACTTCGATAATGCGGTCTGTTTCGGGAAGCAGTCCGGTCATTTCCATGTCGAGCCAGACTAGGTAATTTTCGTTTTGTGCCATAATTCGTCACGCTTTAAAATGATTGAGGCGCGCATTGTGGCACAGCCCAACGGCCACTTCCATAAACCCAAACAGTTCATCAGAATCGAACAGTCCCTTCCCCCTCTCAGGGGGAAGGCTAGGATGGGGGTTAGCTCGGTGGGAGAGCAGTGTTTCCACCCCCTCCCTAACCCTCCCCCTGCATGGGGGAGGGGATAATTGGCCTGATGGATTATCTTGGATCAATCCATATTCAAATTTCAAACTGACGATGACTGCCGCTTTATTCACAACCGTGTTCCTGTCCGCATTACTGCTCTGCACGCTGGTCAAATTCTGGCTGGCGTTTCGCCAACTACGTCACGTGGCGACACATCGCGAACACGTACCGCCCGCATTCAGCGGCCAGATCGGCCTCGATGCCCATCACAAAGCGGCCGACTACACCACAACGCTGGTGCGATTCGGCGTGCTCGGAACGGTGTACGAGACGGTCATTTTGCTGGCCTTCACTTTGGGTGGTGGCATCCAGTGGCTGAGCGATTGGTCCACTGCCAATTTTGACGGCATGCTGGTTCAAGGCACGGTCATCATCGTTTCTGTGCTGGTGTTGCAATCGGTTCTGGATATGCCTTTCGACCTGTATCGCACATTCAATATCGAAGCGCGTTTCGGCTTCAACAAGATGACGCTCAAGCTCTATGTGATCGACGGCCTCAAAGGTGTGCTGCTCGGCGTTGTGCTCGGCCTGCCGCTTCTGCTCGGCGTATTGTGGTTGATGACGCGCATGGGCGATCTGTGGTGGCTGTATGTATGGGGCGTTTGGGTGACATTCAATCTGCTGCTGTTGTTTATCTACCCGACTTACATCGCGCCATTGTTCAACGACTTTGAGCCGATGCAGGACGAGTCGCAGAAATCGCGCATCGAAGCGTTGCTCAATAAATGCGGTTTCAGTGCCAGCGGATTGTTCGTGATGGATGGCAGCAAACGCAGCACACACGGCAATGCCTATTTCACCGGCTTCGGCAAAACCAAGCGCATCGTGTTTTTCGACACGCTGTTGCAACGCCTCACCCCGAACGAGATCGACGCCGTGCTGTCGCACGAACTGGGCCATTTCAAACATCGCCACGTGCTGAAACGCATCGCCCTCACCTTTGTCGTCAGCCTCGGATTTTTGTGGCTGCTGGCGCAGTTGCAACACGCCGGGTGGTTCTATCAAGGCCTTGGCGTGAGCAGCGAATCCACCGCGCTCGCCCTGTTGATGTTCTTCATGGTGCTGCCGGTATTCACTTTCCTGTTACATCCGATCACGTCCGCGTATTCGCGCAAGCATGAATTCGAAGCCGATGCCTACGCTGCACAGCAGACCGATGCCAACGAGTTGGTGAATGCGCTGGTCAAGTTATATCAGGACAATGCCAAGACACTGACCCCCGATCCGTTGTACGCTACCTTCTACGAATCGCATCCGCCCGCACCGATTCGCATCGCCCACCTGCAAAAACTAGGAGTCGCAAAATGAAGCTATTTCTCTACCTGTTATTGATGACTGCCGCGTCCGTGCAAGCCGCCCCTTTCGCCAACGGCAATGCAGAAACCGGCAAGAAATTGTTCGCCAAATATGAATGCAGCAGTTGCCACGAAGGCAAGATGGGCGGCGATGGGAGCGCCATCTTCACCCGTCCCAATCGCATCGTGAAAAGTGCCGACACGCTCATCGACCGCATGGAACAATGCTCCGGTGCGATCGGCAAGCAACTCACCCCACAAGAAAAACTGGATCTGGCCGCACACCTCAATCAAACCTATTACCACTTCAAGTGAGGCTGACATGAACAACGTCTGTGATCTGAGCAACAAAAACTGCAAACCCTGCGAAGGCGGCATTCCCCCGCTAACTCATAGCGAATCGCTTGAGCTGCTCAAGGAACTTGATACGTGGGAGCTGAAAGACAATCACATCAGCAAGACCTTCGAGTTCAAGAATTATTATCAGGTGCTCGCATTCGTCAATGCCGTGGCCTGGATGACACACCGCGAAGACCACCATCCCGACATGTCCGTGGGCTATAACAAATGCCGTGTGGATTATTCCACCCATGCCATCGGCGGCCTTTCCGAGAACGACTTCATCTGCGCCGCGAAAGTGGACGCGTTGTTCAAGCTTTGAATGAGAGTTTCAACAACCCGTCATTCCCGCGTAGGCGGGAATCCAGTCAATTGATAAAGCCTCCCGCGAAAGCGGGGCAAAACCGATTCTGTCCACTGCGCGGTATGGTTGTTTTGCTGGATTCCCGCCTGCGCGAGAATGACGGGCTATTGGAAAATCCGAATTGAAACTCACCGGCCAAATCATTGCCGCCTTCGGCCGCCACTATCTGGCGGAACTGCCCGATGGTGAAATTCTGCAATGTGTCCCGCGCGGCAAGAAGAGTGAAGTCGCCTGCGGTGACCACGTCGAGATCGCCCGCACCGGCACTGACCAGGGCGTGATCAACAGCATCGCACCGCGCACCACCCTGCTCTACCGCTCCGACGCCTTCAAACAAAAAATTATCGCCGCCAACGTCACACAGATCATCGTCGTGGTTGCCACCGAGCCTTCGTTCAACGACGAATTATTGGCACGCTGCCTGCTCGCCGCACACGATCAAAATCTGAGCATCCTCATCGTGCTGAACAAATGCGACCTGCCGCATATCGCAGCGGCACGCGCGCAACTCGCGCCGTATCGCGCCATCGGCTACCGCGTGTTGGAACTCTCCGCCAAACAGGACATCACGCCTTTGCAACCTTATCTGCAAGGCCACACCAGCGTCTTCGTCGGACAATCCGGCATGGGCAAATCCACCCTCATCAACGCGCTCATCCCCGCAGCACAAGCCGCCACACGCGAGATCTCCACCGTGCTGGATTCCGGCAAACACACCACCACCCACGCCAAGTTGTATCACCTAAACTACAACAGCCACCTCATCGACTGCCCCGGCGTGCAACTGTTCGGATTACATCATCTGGATTTTGCCGCGATCGAAAGAAACTTCCCCGAGTTCCGCCCCTACCTCGGCTTGTGCCGCTTCGCCAATTGCAGCCACTCGCACGAACCGAATTGCGCGATCCTAAAAGCCACACATGAAGGAAAGATCGACGTGCGGCGCTTGAAGTTGTTTCAGCAGATCGCCGGGCATTGAACACCCCCTCGTTGACATGCCCGCGTTCAACTCATAAAGTTCACCCCACTCGCGCAACCGCCGCACCATACCTCCCCGCAACGCACGGGAAGGAATCGGCGGAAATCAGCATAGGAGGCTGACGCAAAATTCCTCTGCATCAACTCCCTCTCCCACCGGGGGAGGGTTGGAGTGGGGGAAACCGCTCACGGCGGATTTGTTATTAGGGGATAACAATGCAGGCCTCCATTCATCAATCCTATGACGCACGGGCGAATGCCCGCAGCCGCTCACGCGCGATGCCTGGCTTCAACGATTCAATTCCAAATTTTTTGCAGAAAAGAGAAAGCCCAGCGGGTTTCCCTGCTGGGCTTTCGGATACAGATTCAGCCTTTCGGCTTTATCTTTATTGTAGCAACGGCTCTCACCCCGGATGAACTACTACAACGGTTCCATTATCACGGAGAACGCAATGGCAAGCAAGCATGAAAATCTCGGCCCACTGACTATTGGATTAGACATTGGCATTGCCTCGGTTGGCTGGGCGGTGCTGGGCGAAAACCGCATTGTTGACCTTGGGGTGCGTTGCTTCGATAAAGCCGAAACCGCCAAAGAAGGCGAATCACTCAACCTTGCCCGACGCTCGGCTCGGCTGTTGCGCCGTCGTTTGCGGCGCAGGGCATGGCGACTCACCAAGCTGGCACGCTTGCTCAAGCGCGAGGGTCTGATTGCGGATGCCAATCTCTTCAAAAACAAAATCGAGAATAACTCACCCGCTCCCAAATCATCTTGGCAGTTACGTGTTGATGCGCTTGATCGCCAACTGACTGCCGAAGAATGGGCGCGAGTGATCTATCACCTGTGCAAGCATCGCGGCTTCCATTGGGTCAGTCGTGCAGAGGAAAAAGCAGCCGAGGGTGATAGCAAGAGTGAAGGCGGCAGAGTTAAGCAAGGTTTGGCTGGCACTAAAAAACTGATGGCAGAAAAGAACTATCGCACCGCGGCCGAAATGATAATGAAAGAATTTTTCACGCTACGCATAGATGAAGATGGTAAGCCTGCACTAACAAAGAATACTGGGGAGCCCATTCTGGACGGGGCAGCCCGCAACAAACAAGGCGACTACAGCAAAGCACTCTCACGCGTGTTGCTCAATGATGAATTCGTGTTGCTGTTCCAGCTTCAACGGGAGTTAGGCAACCCACATGCCAGAGCAGCATTGCAAGAGGAGATACTCGGCACGGGCGACAAAAAAAGCGGCTTGTTTTGGGCGCAAAACCCCGCACTGGCTGGCAACGATTTATTGGAAATGCTCGGTCACTGCACGTTTGAGAAAGACGAATACCGCGCCCCCAAAGCCAGCTTTACCGCCGAACGCCATGTCTGGCTCACTCGATTGAATAACCTGCGCATCGTGGTAGATGGCACGACCCGCTCACTCACAGAAGTTGAACGCCGCGTAGCCCTGCCCATGCCCTACAAGCAAGCAAGCGACTTAACCTACAAACAACTGCGTACTGCACTCACCAAGGCGGGCTATTTGCCTGATTCTTTCAAATTCACTGGAGTGGCCTACCCATCAGGACTAAAGACTGATGAAAAAACCAAAGACCCAGAAAGCGCAACACTGGTAAAAATTCCAGCTTGGCACGAATTGCGCAAAACACTGGAGAAAAAGGAGTTAGCCGACGAGTGGCGGAAGATCTCCACCGAAGCACTGGATGGCAACCCCAAACTGTTCGATGACATCGCTTGGGTGTTGAGCGTCTATAAAGATGATGCCGAGGTGGAAGCGCAACTGCGCAAGCTGGCCTTGCCCAATGCGGACAAACTGGTAGATGCATTGCTGGACATTCGTTTCGATAAGTTCAGCAATCTATCGCTCAAGGCACTTCGCAAAATCGTGCCACTGATGGAACGAGGCCAGCGTTACGACGAAACCGTTGCCAATATTCCTGAATATGGCCATCACAGTCAGTTGCACACAATAGGCGCGGGTGAACACAAATACCTGCCACCGTTTTATTCAGGGCGCGACAAAGACGGGCGCATGGTATTCAACGAAGACATGGACATCCCGCGCAATCCGGTAGTGCTTCGGGCACTCAATCAGGCGCGCAAGGTGGTGAACGCACTCATCAAGGAATATGGCTCACCGCATGAAGTGCATATCGAGATGGCTAGGGATTTATCGAGGCCGCTTGATGAACGACGTGAAGTAGAAAAGCTGCAAAAAGAATTCCGCGACAACAACGAAAAACACAAAGCCGAGTTTGCCAGCACTTTCAATATCGTCGGTGCAGTCAAAGGTAAAGAATTTGAGAAATACCAGCTCTACCGTGAGCAACAGGGCAAGTGCGCCTATTCCATTGGACCGATTGACCTGCATCGTTTGTTTGAAACAGGTTATGTCGAGATAGACCACGCCCTGCCCTACTCGCGCAGTTTCGATGACAGCAAGAACAACCGCGTATTGGTACTAGCAAAAGAAAACCGTGATAAAGGCAACCGTACACCTTTTGAATATCTCGGCGGCAAGGACAACAGCGAACGCTGGCGGCAGTTCGTAGCTTTCGTCGAATCGAACAAAGCCTACCGCCTTGCCAAGCGCAGCCGTTTATTGCGCAAAGATTTCGGTGAGAAAGAATCTAAAGAATTCCGCGAACGCAATCTCAACGACACGCGCTACATCTGCAAATTCTTCAAGAACTACGTCGAGCAATATCTGAAACTGCATGTGGACAGCGAAGTTAAACGATGCGTAGTTCTGAGCGGACAGATGACCTCCTTCCTACGCGCCCGTTGGGGGTTGGTCAAAGTGCGCGGCGATAACGATCGCCACCACGCACTCGATGCCGCCGTGGTCGCCGCGTGTAGTCACAGCATGGTGAAACGATTATCCGATTACTCTCGCCGCAAAGAGTTGGAACAAGTGCGTGAAGGCTTCGTCGATATCGACACTGGCGAAATTCTTAACCCAGCAATGTTCGATCAGATTGAAAAACATTTCCCCAACCCGTGGCCTCTCTTCCGCAATGAAGTTGAAGCGCGCCTCAGACTGGATGACCCTGCAATGTTGCGTGAGGAAATGCAGAGGCTTGGCACTTATTCGGAAGAGGCGTTGCAAACTGTGCGCCCGCTGTTCGTGTCACGCGCACCACAACGACGCAACAGTGGCGCGGCACACAAAGACACCATCTATGCACAACCCGAAAGGCTGAAAGCACAAGGCGGCGTAACGCAGAAAATCGCACTTACCAGCCTGACTTTGAAAGATATGGAAAAACTGGTTGACCCGCACCGAAATGAAAAACTTTACGCTGCTATTCGCGCACGTCTGGAACAACACGGCGGCAAAGGCGATAAGGCATTCCCCGCCAGCAATCCTCTACGCAAGCCGGACATTGCGGGCAACCCAACGGGACCGATTGTGCGAGGGGTAACGATGGTTATCGACAAACTTTCAGGCATTCCGATTCGCGGCGGCATCGCCAAGAACGACAGCATGGTTCGCGTGGATGTATTCACCAAAGCAGGGAAATTTCATCTTGTGCCTGTGTATGTGAATCACGCTGTTGCGAAAGAGTTGCCGGATCGGGCGATTGTGGCGTTCAAAGATGAAGATGAGTGGACACTCATCGACGATAGCTATGGATTCTGCTTTTCCTTATATCCAAATGATTTGGTGAAAGTACAGCAGAAAGGCAAACCAGCAATCCTCGGATATTACTCAAGCTGCCACCGTGGCACAGGAAATATCAATCTTTGGGCACATGACCGTAGTCTGCAAGTTGGTAAAGATGGGATGGTTGAGGGCATCGGCGTTAAAACCGCATTGAGCATCGAAAAATTCAACGTTGATGTCCTCGGCAACCGCTACCCCGCCCCGTCGGAGAATCGTCGTGACTTGGCGTAGCGTCGTCATTTCGCGCCCAGCCAAGCTACGGCGCGAGCAGTTCCGCCTTGCCATCGAGCAAGAGCAAACCGCCTTTGTTCCGTTCGAGGATATCGCGGTGATCGTACTCAATCACCGCGATGTCACCCTCACCCATCCTGTGCTTTCGGCTTGCGGCGAATACGGCATCAGCCTGTTCGCCACGGGCGAAACGCATCACCCCAGCGGAGTGTTCCTGCCTTTCCTATCTCACTCACGTGCCACACGATGGATGCGCTTGCAACTTGATTTGCCGCGACCTGTTGCCAAGCAGACATGGGCATCCATCGTTAAGCGGAAAATCGCCAATCAAGCGATTTGCCTGCAACTTAATAAGCGAGAAGGCGTAGACAGATTGGACACTTACGTGCGGCGTATACGCTCCGGTGATGTCGGGAATCTGGAAGGCCAAGCGGCGGCGTTTTATTTCGTGCAGTTATTTGGCAAAGGCTTCCGCCGCGAAGATGCTCGCTTTGCCAATGCCGCAATGGATTATGGATACGCCGTGTTACGCGGCACGATTGCGCGCGGCTTGGTGGCGCACGGCCTGTTACCTTCACTCGGCATCTTTCACTCCAGCGAACAGAATGCTTTTAATCTTGCCGATGATGTGATTGAGCCTTTCCGCCCCGTGGTAGATTTGTTCGTGTCAAAGCATATGTCTTTAGCGGGCATGGAGTTAAACCCGCAAGACAAGGCTTCGTTAGTCGCGCTGTTAAACGTGGATGTGGACATGCCACGCGGCAAGATGTCCGTGCTTTCTGCTATCGAGCACACCATAGAAAGCTTGGCGCGCATCTATGATGGTGGAAGCGAATCGCTGCTTGAATTACCTACCCTCATACCGCTGCAACAACATCGGCTGGAATGTTGAGTAATGAAAACCACAACTAAAAACCCTGCTTTGTCATTCCCGCGCCAGCGGAAATCCAATCTTAATAAAACCGCTGGATTCCGGGTCAAGCCCGGAATGACGGGGTAACTATGGGAGAGGAGACACGAAGGTTCATGCGCCTACTTGTGCTCTTCGATCTACCTGTTGTCACCAAGGCAGAGCGCCGCGCCTACACCTTGTTCCGCCGCTTTCTGCTAAACGACGGCTACGACATGATTCAATTCTCAGTGTATGGCCGCATCGTAAATGGCAATGATGCCCTTGAAAAACACATGAAACGCTTGGTGAACAGCCTGCCACCCGAAGGTTCAGTGCGTTGTCTGACCGTTACTGAAAAGCAATACGCCAGCATGAAACTCTTGGTTGGCCTGCCGCTTTTTCAAGAAAAAGCGCTCAAGGTCAACCAAATGTTGCTGTTCTAAGACCAGATTTTTCAAGCAGAACGCCCGTCCAGCCTAAGCTGGGCGGGCGTTTGCGTGAGGTCTAGTGTAGTTCATCCGGTGTGAGAGAGGGAGCTACAACCGCAAACAACGCCGGTGCAATCCTGCGCTTAGTGTAGTTCATCCGGTGTGAGAGAGGGAGCTACAACGGCATTTGTACTCTCAACAATGCACGTCTAAGTGTAGTTCATCCGGTGTGAGAGAGGGAGCTACAACACTGTTACACCTGTCGCCGATGGTGTCACAAGTGTAGTTCATCCGGTGTGAGAGAGGGAGCTACAACCAACAAGCTGGCCGGATACCTCACGAAATAAGTGTAGTTCATCCGGTGTGAGAGAGGGAGCTACAACTGCTTGATTGCCCGCGCAAGCGCCGGACAGAGTGTAGTTCATCCGGTGTGAGAGAGGGAGCTACAACACATGGATATAACCTCTCTCTGGTATCTCGAGTGTAGTTCATCCGGTGTGAGAGAGGGAGCTACAACTGCGTTCAATGCTTGCACAACTTGATACAGAGTGTAGTTCATCCGGTGTGAGAGAGGGAGCTACAACGCTTGCAATCCTCGCCCCTCTCGTCTCTTGAGTGTAGTTCATCCGGTGTGAGAGAGGGAGCTACAACGCGCCGGTCATTGTGCCAGTGTGGAACACGAGTGTAGTTCATCCGGTGTGAGAGAGGGAGCTACAACCTGAATCCCTGCGACCCGTTGCCGATCACCAGTGTAGTTCATCCGGTGTGAGAGAGGGAGCTACAACAACGCCGGTACCATATCTAGTGCAATGATCAGTGTAGTTCATCCGGTGTGAGAGAGGGAGCTACAACTGGCGATAAATGCCTCGATACTCGCTGTGAAGTGTAGTTCATCCGGTGTGAGAGAGGGAGCTACAACCAAAAAAAGCCGATGAACTCACCCGCGAATAGTGTAGTTCATCCGGTGTGAGAGAGGGAGCTACAACCCTGATGGTTCCTACTATGTGAACGTAGGCAGTGTAGTTCATCCGGTGTGAGAGAGGGAGCTACAACTTTTTGAAAGGTAATATCATGTTTAAGAAAAGTGTAGTTCATCCGGTGTGAGAGAGGGAGCTACAACCAACGGGCAGCGTTCAAATAATCGGACAGGAGTGTAGTTCATCCGGTGTGAGAGAGGGAGCTACAACCATGCAAAGCAACGATTACAACTCAACCACAGTGTAGTTCATCCGGTGTGAGAGAGGGAGCTACAACGCTCCTATGCAAGATGCGGCTTCCTTAGTGAGTGTAGTTCATCCGGTGTGAGAGAGGGAGCTACAACCATTGGACACAACTCAAGGCATCGCAAACCAGTGTAGTTCATCCGGTGTGAGAGAGGGAGCTACAACGGTTGTTGGTGCAGTATCCGTAAGCCCGCTAGTGTAGTTCATCCGGTGTGAGAGAGGGAGCTACAACGCCCGCAAAAGCTTTTCCCGTGTTTCAGAGAGTGTAGTTCATCCGGTGTGAGAGAGGGAGCTACAACAATCCGTCGAGACTTTCAACCGGATTTTGCAGTGTAGTTCATCCGGTGTGAGAGAGGGAGCTACAACGATGAAGAAAGGCGCGACTGCACAGATTATAGTGTAGTTCATCCGGTGTGAGAGAGGGAGCTACAACCGAATGAATCGTCATACTGACGGTCGATAGAGTGTAGTTCATCCGGTGTGAGAGAGGGAGCTACAACTCCAATCCATCCCACTGTGTAGGTTCTGTTAGTGTAGTTCATCCGGTGTGAGAGAGGGAGCTACAACCACTCCTCCCGCACGCGCTTCGTTACTTCTAGTGTAGTTCATCCGGTGTGAGAGAGGGAGCTACAACACACCAAGGCTATTAAACACCGTCACCGTTAGTGTAGTTCATCCGGTGTGAGAGAGGGAGCTACAACGCGACAGGAACACTGGCGACAGGAACACTGAGTGTAGTTCATCCGGTGTGAGAGAGGGAGCTACAACCCATAAATGAAGCCCCACAAGGGGGCGTCATTTATGGGTTGCGCTTCGCGCGGTTTAGCAAGAATCCCCCCTCCAACACGACTATCTAATAACTGATCACGCGTATCGGGATTTCAGAAATTCGCATTCATACCAAATCTATTTTTTGCCCGTAGGTCGGGATTTATCCCGACCTACAAAAGCGCGAAATGGGGTTCAACTAAAAAACGCGCGCTCCGCCTCTGCCGGTATTTCCACTTTGGTGAGTTTGGCTTTTTGAAGTATTTCCCAAAAATAACGGTACGTGGCGCGGTCGTGCAATTCACCGTCGTATTGTATCGGTCCCCATTCGGCGGCTTGGGCGGCTAACAGGATGTTGGCGGCGTCTGTCACTTCGTTGTAGTTCGGTTTCATCGCATCCACGATCGCGGGAATCTGTGTCGGGTAGATGCTCCACATGCGCATGAAGCCGAATTCGTTGCGGGCGCGGCTGGCATCGGCAAAGGTGGTCTCGGCATTTTTCAGATCCAGCGTGACGTTGTGTGCCGGCACCACGCCGTGCGCCAGTGCGGCGGCGACCACTTCGGCTTTGGCGCGTGCCAGCAAGCGGTGTTCGAACTGACCGGGGCTGCGCATGGCACTGGCGGGAATGGCGCCGTGGTGGCCGCTGACAAAATCCATCAGGCCGAAATCCAGCACTTGCAGCCAAGGCAACGCGGCGAGTGCATAGGCATCATGCAGGGCACCATGCGTCTCGATCAGCACATGGATGGGAATCTCGCGGGTGATGCCGTTGGCAATCGCGGTTTGTTGTATGTAGGCGATCATCTCTGCCGCCTGCGATACACGCGTGCACTTGGGAATTGTGAGGTAGGACAACACCTTTCCCGCGCCCGCCACCAGAATGTCCACATCCAGCCGCCACGCGGCGTGGGTGTAATCGTGGATACGCGCACCCGCCATGTGATGTTTGTTGGCGTCGGAATTCAACACACGGACGATCATCCCGGCGTGCTCGCGTTCTTGTCCCGCCGCTGCGCCGTCTTCACAATCGCAGGTGATGTCGAAGATCGGTCCGAGTGTGTCTTGTAGTGCAAGTGCTTTGAGGATGAGTTTTTCGCTGCCCGCGAAATGCTCGCAACTGGGGATGACGGGGAACGGTTTTTCTCCGCCGAAAAGTGCCTGATTGGGATGGATAGCAAATGTCATTTGGGTTTCCTTATCTGCGCGGCATGATGACGGTGTAGTCGAGATCAAGCACGACGTTGGGGTGATACACGCGCTTGCCGTTTTGTTCGATATGCGTGTTTTGTAACGTGTCGGCCGGCATGTTTTTCAAACCGACCATACGCAGGCGCAACGCCCCCAGATCGTTCCGTGTCGGAAACTCCCAGCGTTCCAGCACTTCCGTCCAGGTATACAAGGTGTCGCCGCCGAAAGCGGGATTGCTGTGTGTGCCGGCATTGATGGCGGCGATACTCAACGCGTTTTCCAAACCATCGTAAGACAGCGCGCGACACACCGAGATGACATGGCCGCCATACATGAGACGCCGGCCGAACGAGGTGCCTTGCATCATCAGCGCATCGAAATGTAAGCGCGCATTGTTCTGGTAGAGCTTGGTCGCCAGCGTGTGGTCGCTCTCGTCCACCGTCATGCCCGCCGGATGGTTGATGCGTTCGCCCACGGCATAGTCATCCCATAATTTTTGCCCCCCGGTCAGTGCAGTTTCGAACTGCAGCCCGTCCACAAAATCCGGCACATCCAGACGCTCGACCGGCACCACGGTGGGCAACTCGGGAATCACCGTGGCCGGAGCCGGGCGGGAAAGATCGTGTTTATGCACCATGACCCAGCGTTTCCATTCCAGCACGGCTTGCCGACCCTGGTTATGCGCGACCGAATGCACATACACCACACCGCTAGTGCCACTGGAATTCTGCTTGAGTCCGATAACCGTTGACGTCGTGCTCAGGGTATCGCCGGGATACACGGGCAACAGAAAACGCACATCGGCATACCCCAGATTGGCCACCGCATTAACTGAAATGTCGGGCACGGTTTTGCCGAAGGCGATATGGAATGCCAGCAAGTCGTCCACGGTGCGGTCGCGATATCCCAGCGCGTGCGCCACCGGTTGCGCGCAGTGCAGGATATGGCGGCTGCCGGTGAGTGCGATATAAAACGCACAATCGCCTTCGCTGATGGTGCGCGGCGTAGCGTGTTGAAATACCTGGCCGACGGCAAAGTCCTCAAAATAATTGCCGCGACCGGGTTGCGTTTCGTGTTTTGGTTTAGACATAGGAACTTTCCAGTTTCTCGATCATCTCGCTCAAGTGCAACAAACGCTTGGCCGCCTTCACATGGTGATGCTCAACCAGCCGGTCGTTCACCACCACCGTGCCGCGACCGGCCGCGTTAGCCGCAGACAATGCACTGATGATCTCCTTGGCCGTGTTCACCTCGGCCGGTTTGGGGGTGAAGGCATCGTTGGCGTACGCCAATTGCAGCGGATGCACCAGCGACTTGCCGTCGAAACCCATGTCCCGCCCGAGCCGACAGGCATATTCGAATGCCTCCATGTTTTTGATGTGACTGTTGATGCCGTCCACCACGCCCCGGTTATAGGCGCGTGCCGCCAGGATCACCATGGACAGACTGGCCAGCAAGGGGAAGCGGTCTTTGGTAGTGTGGGCGTGCATCTGCGAGATCAGATCGGACGTGGCCATGATCATGCAGGCAATGCGGTCCGATGCGCTGGCAATCTCTTCGGCGTGCAACACGGCCAGCGGGCTTTCGATCATGACCATCACCGGGGTGTTTTTTCCGCCCGCCTGATCCAGCGCTTCCAGTGCGGCCAGCACGTCGTCGCGGCTTTCGATATTGGTGAACAGGATGGCGTCGGCACCGATGCCGGCCACGGCTTTGATGTCGTCCGGCCCCCACGGCGAGTCGAGATCGTTGATGCGGATCACCACTTCTTTCGCGCCATACCCGCCCTGCTTCACGGCATTCACCACATTTTGACGCGAGATTTCTTTGGCGGCGAACAGGATCGGGTCGCCCAGATCGAGGATCACCGAATCGGCCGGCAAGCCGCGCGCCTTTTCCAGATAACGCGTGTTGCAGCCGGGTACATACAGCATGGAGCGGCGAGGCCGAAAATACTTGTTCATGGTTTCCCCTGTTGAAGTGTCATGTTCCATCCGCTTGGCTTTCCGCAAACTGCCGGCGAATTCTAGCGGCGGCAAAATTCCCTGTCAATAAATTCTTATGTCTTATATAAGATGTATAACACTTGATTTAGGAAAATCGGCGTGCTAAATTCCGGCCACGCAATTCGCACCGATGATTTCACCGACAGGAAGGCCGCTATGGGATCCCCGATTTTTCAACCGCTGTACCGGCAGATCAAGGCTCTCCTCACGAAGAGCCTGATCTCCGGCGAATGGAGTGCCGGAACGGCCATCCCCAGCGAGATGGAATTGGCGGCGCGTTACGGCGTCAGCCAGGGCACGGTCAGGAAAGCCATCGACGAATTGGCGGCGGAAAATATCGTGGTGCGCCGCCAGGGCAAAGGCACGTATGTGGCGACCCATTCCGAGGAAAAAGTGAAACTCCGCTTCCTGCGCCTGGTGGCGGCCGACGGCAGCAAGGAATTGCTGGATAACAAACTGCTGGGTTGCGAACGCTCCAAAGCTTCCGCCGAGATCGCCCGCCTGCTGGCGATTAAAACCGGCAGCACCGTGATCGAGATCAGACGTCTGTTGTTGTTCGCGAACAAACCGCAGATCCTGGATCGCATCATTCTTCCGGCCGCTTCGTTTAAAGGTGTAACGGCCGAGCGTATCGAGGCATACAACGGCTCGATGTACCGCATGTACGAAACCCTGCTGGGCATCCACATGGTGCGTTCCGAAGAACGCCTCACCGCCGTGGGCGCGGATACGGAAACCGCCGCCGCCTTGCGCCTCAAGGTCGGCACACCGCTGTTGAGCATCGAGCGTGTGTCGTACACCTATGGCGACAAGCCGATGGAATGGCGTCTTGGACTGTGCCTGACGGACGACCATCATTACCTGAATCATCTTGAGTGAGTCCAAATGGTATTGGCTATCGAAAGCAGTCAGAGGTACACCGTTTTTGTAGGTCGGGTGTCAACCCGACAAATCGTTCAGTATCAAATATTGGAATAAAAGCGGGAGGGAATCATGAACGCACCTGATAAACACCAAGATAAACACAGCACCGGCCAGGGTCGCACGGCGAGTGCCGACGCCAGCGTGTTGGGCGGCTATTGGCCGGGCATCCAGCTCTACTACCCGCCGGTCAAATACGCGCCCTCGCTGGGCATTTATGAAGACCTGGAAGCGGCAGCGGCGCGCATGAAAAAACACGCGCACATGACGAATGCCCATACCCTGATCTTTGACCTGGAAGACGGCTGCCGCCAGAAAGAATTGAGCCGGACTTTGCTCCGGCAGGAGTTGCCGAAATTCAAGCGCAGGCACGAAGTTGCCATCGCCATTCGGGTGAATCCTTTCCGCACCGAAGAATACGAACTCGACATGAAATTGGTCAAAGATCTGGCCGACCATATCGATGTGGTTATGCTAGCCAAAGCCGGCGAGGCTTATGGCGCACCCGAAGTACGCGACCTGTCGAATTTTCTGGCGGGTCTGAATCATCCGATCACCATCCAGCCCATCATCGAGCACCCCAAATCGCTGAAGATCGCACCCGACCTGATGCAATACAGCACGGTCAAACATGTGGTGTTCGGCATCCACGATTTTTCCAAAGCGATGGGCATCCAGATCACCCCGGAACACTGGACGGAGGAGCTCAAATATTTCCTCAACCAGATCATGTTCGAGGCACGTATCGCCGGCAAAGGTGTGATCGGCGGTGTGGAGACCTTGATCGGTTCCAGCAGCATGCCGGAGAATTTTGTCGAACCGCATGATGTGCGGCGCTGGCTGGATTTGCACGGCGAAAATGAATCGCACATCGTGTACAAACATGCCTGTCAGGAAGCGGCGAACGGGCTGACCGGAAAACAAGTTATCCATCCGGCGCACATCCATTTGTGCAAAGTGGCCTACACCCCGTCACCCACCGAAGTCTCGCAAAAGATTCGCATCTTGCAGGCCGCCATCGACGCCGATGCGCTGTTGGGCGGCGCCATCAAATTCGAGGGCGAAATGCTCGATCCCCCCATGTTCGGCAAAGCGTTGCAAACCCTGTTGCGGGCGCATGCCCTGCGCGCCCTCACCCCGGTGGATACCGAATTCGCCTTGCGCGTGCTGCAGTTGATGCCCGCCCAAGTTATCCGCGAAAACTGGCCGTACGGCGTCATCTTGTAGGAGACAACATGTCAAATTTCAAACCGTTCGCCCCCTGGGTATGGCACGTGCCCGAGTATTTCAATATCGGCGTCGCTTGCACCGATGCCCATCTGGGCAAACCTGCCGCAAACAACATCGCCATGATCGTGGAAGACGACAAACTCGGCACGTCGCAAATCACCTTCGCGCAATTGGCCGAGCGCACCAGCCGCTTCGCCCAGTTATTGAGAAATCTGGGGGTGGGCTTGGGTGAGCGTGTGTTGATCCGGCTACCCAACTCGCTGGATTATCCAAGCGCATTTTTGGGCGCGATGAAGCGTGGCGCCATTGCCGTGCCGACCTCCACCCTGCTGACTGCCGAAGAAGTGGTGTATCTGGCGCAGGATTCCGGGGCATCGGTGTTGGTCACCGACAAGGCAGCTTGGGCGATCCTGAAAGATCAGCTACACGGCGCGGTCAATCTGCGCCACGTGTTGTTATCCGGTCCGGGTGAAGTGCTGCTTAGCGCCGGATTAAATGTGTTGGATCTGGATTCGGCGCTGTCCGAGATTCAGCAATGGGAGCCGCCGCATCAGTCGAAATCAGACGAGCCGGCGTATCTGGTGTACACCTCCGGCACCACCGGTTACCCCAAAGGTGTGTTGCACGCGCACCGCGCCATGATCGGACGCACGCCTGCTTCCACCTATTGGTATGACTTCGCCGCAGACGGCGACCGCATCATGCATTCCGGCAAATTCAACTGGACGTACGTGTTGGGTTCGGGGCTGATGGATCCGCTGTATCTGGGCAAGACGGTGATCGTGCATGAAGGCAAGAACGACTCCAACACCTGGCCGCGTCTGATCAAAAAACATTCGGCCACCATCTTCGTCGGCGTGCCAACCATCTACCGGCAGATCGTGCAGAAGAGCGACTTCACGAAAGCGGATGTGCCTTCATTGCGCCACTGCATGAGTGCGGGCGAACATCTGTCGGATGAAGTGTTGACCCAGTGGCGCGAACGCTTTGGTGTGGACATCTACGAAGCCGTCGGCATGTCGGAATTTTCTTACTACCTGAGCCAGACCAAATCACGGCCGATACGCCCCGGCTCTGCCGGCTTTCCGCAACCCGGTCACAACATCCAACTGCTGAATCCGGAGACGCTGCACCCCGTGGCGATGGGCGAAGAAGGCATGATTTGCGTGCCGGACGATGACCCCGGCCTGTTCCTGAATTATTGGAACCTGCCGGAAGAGACGGCCAAATTACGCCATGACGGCTGGTTCTTCACCGGCGACTACGCGCGCTACGACGCAGACGGTTACATCTGGTTCCTCGGCCGCCGCGACGACATCATCAAGAGTTTCGGCTACCGCGTTTCCCCGTACGAGATCGAACGTGTATTGAAATCACACCCCGCCGTGGCCGATTGCGCCTCCGTCGGCGAGGAGATCGAAAAAGACAAAGTGCTGGTCGTCGCCTACGTCATCCTGCAACCCGGCAGCACCGCAACGGCAGATGACTTGCTCGCCTTTGGCCGCGAACATCTTGCCGCCTACAAAGCCCCAAAAACCCTCTACCTCGCCAAAGACTTTCCTCGCACCAAAAATGGCAAGATATTGCGCAGAGAAGTGAATCCGGGCATCGCGATTTCTAAATCGACGCTGCGTTGAGCGTTAAATATGCAAGCGGAATTAATAGAGACGCCCCCAGCGGAATTAACTTATCAATGTCGATACGTTAAGCGGCCACTTTTTATACCGCGAGCCGGGGGCCTTAGTTTTCACAACCACCCAGAGATGGCGCATAAGAAATGGCGCAATAAATTGGGGAAGGTCTGATTAAGTCCGAGAACCATGGTTCTCGGACTTAATCAGACCTTCCTTAGCGTTGCCAAAACAATG
>CAYROQ010000002.1:62368-133619 GCA_964425955.1 uncultured Sideroxydans sp. | reverse complement strand
AAAACAATGCTCAGTACGAAATCACTACTTTCCCGTTTGATCCAACGCTACCATTTCCACCACCGTAGCCAGCTCCACCGTTGTTTGGGCTATTCGAACTGCCCGGAACTGCCCCATTCCCAGAGGTAAATATCGTCGTGCCTGTGCCAAAGCTGCTACCACCGCCACCACCACCTGAGTCGTAACTTGAGTTTCCGCTCGAGCCTGAACCACCACCAAAATATCCGCCGCCACCACCACCACCGGCGGGACGCCCATTCCCAGAACCTTCTTGGCCATTGCCACCCAATAGGCTAGAACCGGCTTGCCCAGTAACTACACCGACGCCAGCGTTGCCACCTGCAAACGCGTTGCCACCTCCACCTCCGTTTGCTGGAGTTGCTTGTCCGGATCCTGCGATACCCGTACTTCCAGCAGCCCCTCCATTGGGAATGTTCGCCGTTCCTGCGTTATAGGTTGCTCCGCCACCACCACCACCGCCACCGGATATAACTAAAGTTGTGGAATTTCTTAACAGGGCGGAATACCCACCACCACCCCCGCCAGAAGCGCCAAGCCAACCAAACGAGGTCATAGCACCGCCATTTCCACCACCAGGCCAGCCCCCTAAACCGCCTAAAATAATTGCTTGGGTAAACGGTATCGTCATTGGATCGAATATCATCATTGAACCGTTAATTCCGCCGCCCCCTCCACCACCAACCTTCACTGTGAGTAGCTCCCCAGGGGCAACTGCAATCTCAGACATCGCGTATGCACCCCCGCCACCTGTACCTGGGATATCGGTCACATTCAATTTTCCGCCACCGCCACCACCGCCACCCCACATTTCAACACGAAGCAAAGTAACCCCGGCTGGAACCGTAAAGATTTGGTTAGCACCTGTGTAGTTGAACACAGTGCCACTCGCACTTAATTGCTTGCTCGTGACTTGCCAGGTCGATATTCCACCTGGAGCTATTCCACCTTGAATATCTGCGGTATAAATAGTTGCGGTATGGGTTAGTCCATAGCCAAGCGATGTCACTTGAAGAGCGAGGGTGTCACCATCAACTACTGTAGCAAAAGTGTCCGAGACGGCTGCCCCATTTTTGATAATGGTCGCGCCGGAATTCACTGCAATTGTTGCAGTTACGCCAGAACCGAGTCCGGCAACAATGATGGTATTGCTGGTGATTAATTGATTCGGTTCTACTTCGGCGACATCGGTGTAGTTGAACGCAATGTTACTCACACTCAGTTGCTTGCTCGTGACTTGCCAGATCGCAGAAGAAATTCCGGCTGAAATAGTTGCGGTATGGGTTAGTCCATAACCTGGTGATGTCAGTTGAAGCGCGATGGTGTCACCATTAACTACGGTAGAAATAGTGCCCGTAACGGCTGCCCCATTTTTAATAATGGTTGTGCCGGAATTCACTGAAATGGTTGCAGCTACGCCTGAACCGAGTCCGGCAACAATGATGGTATTGCTGGTGACTAATTGATTCGGTTCTACTTCGGCGGCATTGGTGAAGGCAAGTCCTGTCACCGGCACCAATCTTCTGGGCAAAACTCCCAATGCTTCTTTATCGACCCATTCTTCAAACTTTGGCGCGACGATAGTGACTCCACGGTCAGCATAATAGGTCTCAACATTGGCACGCACGGCGGCGAGGTCAATCTGGGTTGTTGCAAGGCTTCTTGCGTTGGAAATCGTGGTTGAAGATAGGATGCCCGTGTTCTGTATCTGTGATGCGATAGTGTTTATGTAACTTGAAAGCTCGGTTGGTTGTGATGTTGCTTTAGATGTGGCTTGATTGGATGCCATCTTGGAGAGGATTGATGACAATGCCAAGAGCACTGAATCGGAATCATTCGTCCCGTTGATCTTCATCGTGATGAGATTTGACAGGCCTGTAACCTTGGTTGGATCAACACCCAACGCGGACAAGACTTCATTTTGTGATCGGGTACTGGCCTCAGCAAAAGTAGTACCTTGACTAACCAGTTTTTTCAGTCGCAGTGCTTGGATTGCCGTCAGAATATTGACCGATACTTTCGTTCCGGTCTTCAAATCCGCAATCGCCCTTAGCTGGGTCCTGGATGAAGATAACTGCCCTGTTAACTCATCCATATAAAAACCATCCCCGATGATTTCTACATAGCGAGAATGGATTTTGGTACCCACCGAGAAATTACCAAGATCATCGACAGTTTGGATGTTGTAGACATTTCCGACTGGATTCAGATTGCTGTCCAGCTCATTGACTGATATTTGAGAACCAATTGCGAATGGTCCTTTTTGTATCTGACCTTGAAGTGAATAAGTGTCCGGTATAGGTGTTGAAGCTTGAGTGCTTGATCCGCCGCCACAACCTGAGAGAACTAAAGTGAGAACAAACAATATCGTGAGTACGTTGCCTAGCCTTTTCATAATCCCCCCAGAAATACATTCCAATCACATCCTGCTGTTTAATTTGCATCAATACGTTTTTTTGAAGTTGGCAAAATACCCAATATTTGCATCAAAAGATATAGGCCAAAAGATATAGACATAGGCCTATATCTTTCCTGCTATTTATCTATACCTCGGTCTGTTCAGCCATCTCCAAGACATCATCCACCTCGACACCCGAATAGCGGACTGTGCTTTCATCATGGAATGTACGGGGAGTAGCTGGACCGCCCAGGTTCTTGGGACGCCCAGAGATCGAAAAGGACAAAGTGCTGGTCGTCGCCTACGTCATCCTACAACCCGGCAGCACCGCAACTGCGGATGACCTGCTCACCTTTGGCCGCGAACATCTGGCCGCCTACAAAGCACCCAAAACCCTCTACCTCGCCCAAGATTTCCCGCGCACAAAAAATGGAAAAATTTTGCGCAGAGAGGTGAATCCGGGCATCGCGATTTCAAAATCGACGTTGCGTTGAGCGGTAAGGAAAGCATGAGTGATTGACGTGTCGCGACAGACTATTATTCCGCAGCCGGATGCGAATTGGTGCTGACATAAACACGGCACAGAGGCGTGAGGTAGTGATCAAAGTTTCCCGCAGAGAGTGCCATTTGTTTCGTCTTCCCTATCCGTTTGTTCAATCTTCACTTCTGGCAGTTTGAAACGGAATATCTCAGGACTTAATCAGAGTTACCTCGTCCATTGTTTGTAATTTAGCTGCGGCTCCACATTGCCGATTGATGACTCCCTGTTGATACACTTATAATCATCGGCCATCCAGCCGACTCAACTCAACAGGATTTTTCAGCACTTGCTTACCGGCAAATACACCCGATGAACGAACAACTCTTGCAACGATATTGGATTATCTAAATGACCGCTCCTTTACTGATCGCCAAAAACGAAAAACACGAACTCGTCTTGCTGCCGCAAATGGCGAATCGCCACGGATTGATAACCGGCGCAACGGGCACGGGCAAAACGGTCACCCTGCAATCACTTGCTGAATCCTTCAGCCGAATCGGCGTACCGGTATTCCTTTCCGACATCAAAGGCGATCTTTCGGGTATCTCCAAGACGGGCGGCGGCAACGCAAAAGTGATGGCGCGCGTGGAGCAATTAAAACTGGAAGAATTCGCAAATCGGGCGTTCCCTGTGACTTTTTGGGACGTTTTCGGCGAAATGGGCCACCCGGTACGAGCCACCGTCTCGGATATGGGGCCTTTGCTTTTGGGACGCATGCTTAACTTGAACGATGTACAACAGGGTGTCCTCACGCTGGTTTTCAAGATCGCCGATGACAGCGGGATGATGTTGCTCGATTTCAAGGATCTTCGCGCGATGGTGCAACATGTCGGTGAAAACGCAAAAGATTTCACCACAGAATACGGCAACATCTCGACCGCAAGTATCGGTGCTATCCAGCGCGGTCTGCTGGAACTGGAAAATCAAGGAGCAGAAAAGTTTTTCGGTGAACCGATGCTGAACATCGACGACCTGATGCAGACCGACTCCAAAGGCCCGGGTATCGTCAACATATTAGCGGCGGATAAACTGATGCAAGCCCCCAAGGTGTATTCGACCCTGTTGCTGTGGCTGCTTTCTGAATTGTTCGAGAATTTGCCCGAAGCCGGTGATCTGGAAAAACCCAAGCTGGTATTCTTTTTCGATGAAGCACATTTGTTATTTAACGATGCGCCTGCCGCGCTGGTCGACAAGATCGAACAAGTGGTTCGCCTCATAAGATCAAAAGGGGTGGGCGTGTATTTCGTCACGCAGAATCCGGCGGATGTCCCCGATAAAATCTTGAGCCAACTCGGAAACCGTGTGCAGCATGCGCTGCGTGCATTCTCCGTACGCGACCAAAAAGCCGTGCGTGCCGCTGCCGAGACCATGCGCGACAACCCCGAACTGGACGAGCAAGCCACCATCACCGAACTGGGGGTGGGTGAAGCGCTAATCTCCCTGCTCAATGAGAAAGGCACTCCGACCATCGTCGAACGCGCCTTCATCGTGCCACCCCGGGCACACATCGGCCCGATCACCGAGCAGGAACGCAACGCCATCATTCAGTCGTCTGTTTTGGCGGGACACTATGAACAAGCCATCGATCGCGAGTCTGCCTACGAAAAAATCAAAGGGCGCGCGGTTTCGAAACAGACTGACACGGCTGCCGAAAAAGGCGAAACCGGCGGCGACAATGGAATGGGTGGAATTCTGGGAGGCATTTTTGGCAACGGAAATAGTGGAACAGCAACCCGTCGTCAAAGCACCGGTGAGGCTTTGATGAAGAGCGTGGTTCGCACTGTGGGTGCGGAAGTCGGTCGCCAATTGGTGCGGGGTTTGATGGGGTCATTACTGGGAAGTGGCAGTCGTCGCCGATAGTTCCGACAGCTTTTTTGTAGTGACATTTTGTGAGCGGGATGAAATTTTTCCGTCCGGGTGAAGCCGCCATTTTCATTTGGATAGTGGCGGACTAGATTCAGTATTGAAACGAAACCGGATAGTCTGTGACCTCAGTTATTGAAATCTCTGCGCAAATACGCGCCCTCGCTTCACCCAAAACCGCGTCCGTTTCGCAACGCTTCTTCAAGACGGGTAAAGGCCAATATGGCGAGGGAGACATATTCCTGGGCATCAAGGTGCCGCACTTGCGATCACTGGCAAAACAGTGTCGTGATACAAAACTCGATGCCATTGGTGCCCTGCTGAAATCCCGCTATCACGAGGAACGCTTGTTCGCATTGCTTTTACTGATGCAATTTTATGCAAAGGGGAGCGCTGATGAACAAGATGCCGCTTACACGTTGTATCTGGACAACACGCGGCATATCAATAATTGGGATCTGGTGGATATCAGCGCACCGCATATCGTGGGCAAACATCTTGCGCAACGCACGCGTGACATTCTGTACGAACTGGCGCGGTCCGCGAATCTCTGGGAAAGACGCATCGCAATTATCGCCACCTTCTATTTCATTCGCCTGAACGAATTCAACGACACGCTACGTGTTGCAGAAATTCTATTGCACGACGATCACGATCTGATGCACAAGGCAGTGGGCTGGATGTTGCGTGAAGTGGGCAAACGCGATAACACCAAAGAAGCAGATTTCCTGCGACTTCACTATCGCGAAATGCCCCGAACGATGCTTAGATATGCCATCGAAAGATTTCCAGAGCCGCTGCGGAAGCAGTATCTGCAGGGAACAATCTGATTTGCGACAAATGCATTCGTGTTCTTGATTCTTGCGGACTGTTTCTATACAGTTGCGAAAAATCCCGGCGGCACTAACGATAAAAAAACCCAGCTCGCAAAAAATGAATCGATTTAAAGTCATTCAATTCAATATGCAATTCGGCCAAGTGTGGGATGAAGCCGACCCGGATGGTGCGCCCATCGATCTGGATCAAACCATTGCCGAGATCAAACACCACGATGCGGATATCGTGTTACTGCAAGAGGTCGAGAAGGCTTTACCCAACGGCAAACAGATCGAACCTCCGGTCAATTACACCAAACTCTGCCAAGCACTTCCCGGCTACCAAGGGTTTTTTTCTTACCCCAGAATAGACGAGCGAGAACTCCCCTTCGGGATCGGCTTGGCCATCCTGTCCAAGACTCCGTTGTACGATCCTTTCCGACTTGAGCTACCGTCACCGCGGCTGGAATTTCAATTCCTCGGAGAGACAAAAACACCGACCGACCGTCTGCTCATCGGTGCCAAGACAACCATCGCAGGACACGAAGTGCAGTTGTATAACACCCACCTTCTGGCGTTCTTCATGCTGAAAGCGTCCAGCAGCGAGCATTCTGAACAACGGCGATTGGTGCTCGAACAACTGAAAAAATCGCGTATCCCCACCTTGCTTGGCGGTGACTTCAATGTCAGCAATCACACTGCGTTGGTAGAACAGTTTGCCTTGGAAGGCTATCGAACGGTACAGACGAAAGAGATCACTTGGCGGCGTATGCCCTATGTGCTCGACCATATATTCTTTGACCGCCAGTTGTTGCTTCTCCAACACGCCGTGGCACCCACGTTGTCGTCCGATCATCACATCGTCTCAGCCGAGTTCGGCTTCAACAAATAAGTTATTCGGTTACCCTGCCGCGCATCGACTTGGTCGTGGCATGCCTGGTTTTGGACTCCAAACGTTTCTTCTGGGAACTGCGTGTCGGCTTGGTGGCGACGCGCCTCTTGGGGAGTTCCGCCACCGATTGCAGAATCGCTTTCAAACGCCGCAACGCCTCGTTTCGATTCTGTTCCTGATTGCGAAATTCCTGCGCCTTGATGATGACCACGCCGTCTTTGGTGATGCGCTGATCGTTGAGTTGTAGCAAACGCTGTTTGAAATCCGGCGGCAATGAGGATGTCCCGATGTCGAAACGCAGATGCACCGCGCTCGACACCTTGTTCACGTTCTGCCCGCCCGCACCCTGCGCGCGCACGGCCGTCATCTCGATCTCGCTGTCTGCTATGACGATATTGTGGGCGATGTACAACATGGGCTACGCCGTAAGGTGGGCACGTTTTTGCGCCCACGCGGATCGCAATAAACATTTCAGCATGGGCATTAACAACGTGCCCACCCAACCACTGCTTATGCGGTGTAGCGCTTTCATCAATTCAATACCGTAATTCGCACATCGCCCAACGTCACCACCTGCCCAACACGTATCTTGGCGGTCTTGCGCAATTCCACCTGCCCATCGACGGATACCGCTCCTTCTGCCACCAAGGCCTTACCCGCACCGCCGCTGTCGCACACACCGGCCAACTTGAGCAGTTGGTTCAGTTCGACAAACTCGCCGCGTAGTTGGAATTCGAGTTGTTGCACATCAGCCTTTCAGGAAATCATCCGGATCGATGCCGGCTTGTTTGAGTATGGCGCGCAACGTGCCTTCCGGCATATCGCCGGGGTGATTGGGAATGGTAGTAGAACGCAGTGAAATTGGGTTATGCCAAATTTCGTGAGAGCCTGCGGCTTGACGATCAAACTCAAAACCGAACTGCCTGAGTCGTTTCATAATCTCCCGGTATTTGAAACCGGCAAGCCGACCCATCAGAGCGCCACGATCATGGGGTAATCAAAAACTTCGCGTATAGCGGTGAAGTTGTTTGAACCCGTGCGTTCTTGTTGTGCTTCCAGCAATTTTTTTGCAACATCACGCGCAATTTCAATTGTTTCGGTAAGCGTACGACCTTGCGCGACCAATCCTTGCACTTCATCGGAAGTTGCAAGGTACAAGCCTTCCGGCAAATGCTCGATGTGCAGATTAATGATCTGTTCCATTTTGAACCCCGCTCATGGTTATTTGATGGCTTGCATTATAGGGAAAGCTCATCAGAGTTTCACCGCGTGTTCACGCGTCGTATGAAACACCACTTTCGGCCAACGCTCTTGCGTGAGTCTTAGATTCACGTTGTTCGGTGCAAGGTAGGCAAGATTCCCCGCCGCGTCGATGGCGAGATTGTGCGACAACGCTTTCTCGAAATCCGCGAGGATCTTTTTGTCATCGCACGTCACCCAACGCGCACTGGTGGTGCTGGTGCTTTCGAACATCGCATCCACACCGTATTCGCCCTGCAAACGACTGGCCACCACGTCGAACTGCAACATACCGACCGCGCCCAAAATCAGATCACCACCGTCTATGGGTTTGAACACCTGCACTGCGCCCTCTTCGCCCAACTGTTGCAAACCTTTATGCAACTGCTTCACCTTGATCGGGTTGCGGATACGCACCGAGCGGAAAAAGTCCGGCGCGAAATAGGGAATACCGGTGAACTGCAACAACTCGCCTTCGGAAAAACTGTCGCCGATCTGCATGTTACCGTGATTGGGCAAGCCGATGATGTCGCCCGCATACGCTTCCTCCACTTGCTCGCGCGACGAGGCCATGAAGGTGACCACATTGGACACGCGTATCTCGCGGTTGATGCGCAGATGTTTGATCTTCATACCGCGCTCGAAGTGGCCGGAACACACGCGCAGAAAGGCAATACGGTCGCGGTGATTGGCATCCATATTGGCCTGAATCTTGAACACGAAGCCGGAGAAAGCTTGCTCATTCGGATTCACGCTGCGCACGGTCGCATCCCGCTCGATCGGCGGCGGCGCCCAGTCCAGCAGCGCATTCAGAATCTCGCGCACGCCGAAATTGTTGATGGCGGAACCGAAAAAGACCGGCGTCTGCTTGCCGTCGAGGAAACGTTGCAGATCGAAAGGATGCGAGGCGCCGTGCACCAGCTCCACTTCCATCTTCAACTGTTCGATCTCCAGCGGGAAACGCTCGGCCAGCACGGGATTGTCGATGCCCTTGATGACCTCCACCTCGCCATTGGCTTTTTCTTCGCCGGGGGTGAACAGCAGAATCTCGTCGCGCATCAGGTGATACACGCCACGGAAGGACTTGCCCATGCCGAGCGGCCAAGTCACCGGCGCGCACTGAATCTTCAGTACCGATTCGACCTCGTCCAATAATTCCAGTGAATCACGCACCTCGCGGTCCATCTTGTTCATGAACGTGATGATGGGCGTGTCGCGCATACGGCACACCTCCAGCAGCTTGATGGTCTGCGCTTCCACGCCCTTGGCCGCGTCGATCACCATCAGCGCCGAGTCCACCGCCGTGAGCACGCGATAGGTATCTTCGGAGAAATCCTGGTGGCCGGGCGTGTCGAGCAGATTCACCACATGGTCGCGATACTCAAACTGCATCACCGAACTGGCGACCGAAATACCGCGCTGCTTTTCAATCTCCAAAAAGTCCGAGGTCGCATGACGCCCGCTCTTGCGTGCCTTCACCGCACCCGCCATCTGGATCGCGCCGGAGAACAGCAACAGTTTTTCGGTAAGTGTGGTTTTGCCCGCATCCGGGTGCGAGATGATGCCGAAGGTGCGGCGGCGCGCCACCTCGCGCGAAATCAAATCGCGCGGCACGGCAGCGGGTTCTTTAATGGTCTGTTCTAAATCGTCGGACATGATGCTGGACTGTGAAAAAAAGTGCGCAAGTCTAATGGCAGTGGGACGGAATGTCTAACGAACAACTTACACGGTACGCCCCGAATCATTTATGACGAGCAATGCACACCTGACCTTGAATGCTAACTTTGGATAGAGCCTAGTGTCACAGGACACATACTTCTTCTTTCAATCTTGCTCTTAAGAACAGTCATGGCAACATCTCGCAAGCGTCAAGACATCTCGGCATCAGCCGTCAAACGCTATATCGAAAATTGAAAAAATGAGGGTCGGCACAGCCTGTTTGTTGGCTACCTGAATGTTCCCAATTTTGACTTCAAAATTACTTGACAGAAATAGTCGGTTGCCATAATTTGACGACCGGATAAACACACGCGCGGGTACATCAACCAACCCCCTCGGCGGCGCTTTCTCCGCACCAATAATTTCATTTTTACAAACCGACAAGGAAGCTCGCCATGCTCAAAATCATACTCATCGCTGTCGTTGTCGTCATCGCCGCGATCCTCATTTACGCGGCGTTCAAACCGGATGTTTTCCGAGTGGAGCGCAGTGCACTGATCCAAGCCACACCGGATAAGCTCTTCCCCCATATCAATGACCTGCGCAACTGGGCCGCATGGTCAACGTGGGAAAGAATGGACTCGCAGATGAAGAAGACCTACAGCACAAACAGCGTCGGCCAAGGTGCAACCTATGAATGGGAAGGCAACAAGAAGGTCGGCCATGGCCGCATGACCATCGCCGAATCCGTCACCACCTCCAAGGTCGTCATCCAACTTGATTTCATCACTCCGTTCGAGGCGCACAATATGGCGGACATCACGCTACAGCCACAGGGCAACAGCACACTTGTCACGTGGGCAATGTATGGCCCCTCTCCTTTCATCTCCAAGCTGTTTAGTGTGTTCATCAGCATGGACAAGATGATCGGCAAAGACTTCGAGGCCAGCCTTGCCAACTTAAAGACCGTCGCCGAACGACAATAAGTCAAAGGACGAACAACATGAAGCGCAGTGTTTTGGCGGTATTGGCAGGATTGATTTTTATTTTCGTCACCCACACCGGCACGGATGTTTTGTTTGAATCCATGGGCTGGATGCCCAAACACGGCGAACCGTTGACCGATGCGGGGCTACTGTGGGCATCCGCTTACCGCGCGATCTTTTCGATCTTGGGCTGTTACATCACAGCGCGGCTTGCCCCTGCCAATCCGATGCGGCACGCCCTGATTTTGGGTGGCATCGGCGTGGTGTTGTCCACCCTGGGCGCGATCGCCATGTGGGACTTGGGTCATCTGTGGTATCCGCTGTCGCTCATTATCTTGACCCTGCCTTACGCTTGGCTGGGCGGCTATTTGTACACACGCAAGCAGACTTAACTTTTTTACGTTGCGGAGGAATCATGAGAAATATCGTTTCGTTTGTACATTTGTCACTTGATGGATTCGTGGCCTCTGCGGAGGGCGGCTTGGACTGGATAAGCCTTACCGAAGAATTGTTTGATCATGTTGAGCAGCGCATCCAACAAACGGACACCGCGCTTTACGGCCGCGTCACTTACCAGATGATGGAAGCGTATTGGCCAACTGCCGCTGCACAACCCAACGCCAGCAAGCATGACCATGAACATTCCCGTTGGTACAAAACCGCCCGCAAAGTGGTGCTATCGAAAACGTTGGCCGATAATAATGAGGCCAACACAAAAATCATCCGCGACCATCTAAGCGATGAAATCACCCGCTTAAAGCAATCTGCGGGAAGCGAAATTTTAGTATTCGGCAGCCCCTCCGCCACTCATGCGCTGATGGCCGAAAATCTCATCGACGCGTATTGGATATTTATTCATCCCGTGTTACTTGGGCAAGGCATTCCCTTATTCAAAAACATCAAGAAAAGAACCAAGCTCAAGCTAATAACGAGTAAAACCTTGGCCTCGGGTGTGGTGTGTTTGCATTACGAAGTAACACGTCAACCCTGAATAGATTCGAAGAGAACAAAATGCAAAAAATCATTCCGTTCTTATGGTTCGACACTCAGGCTGCCGAGGCGGCGCGGTTTTATGTGTCGATCTTCAAAGATGCCAAAATCATCGACACCACATTTATCGAAAATACACCGTCGGGTACGGTGGAGATTGTCACCATCGAATTGTTCGGACAGCACTATCAAATGATGAGTGCGGGACCATTTCAAAAAATCAACGGGGCGATTTCTTTCGTGGTGAATTGCGACACCCAGCAGGAAATTGATTATTACTGGGAACAGCTCTCCGCCGATCCCGATGCGGGCGAATGCGGCTGGCTGGTGGATAAGTTCGGCGTGACCTGGCAGATCGTGCCGACGGTCATGTACGAGATGCAAAAGAACGCAGACAAGAAAAAACTGGCGCGCGTCATCGAAGTGATGCTCACCATGAAGAAATTGGATATTGCCAAATTGCAGCGTGCCGCGAATTCGGCTTAGAAATCCTTGATGAATCCCTACACCAGTTACGCACGGAGTCTGTCATGAGAAAAATAATCGTTTTGACTTTTGTCAGCCTCGATGGCGTGATGCAAGCCCCGGGCGGCCCTGACGAAGATGTGAGTGGCGGGTTCAAATTCGGCGGCTGGACTGTGCCGCATTTCGACGAGATGGGCGGTCAGATAATGGCAGAACAAATGGGACATCCGTTTGATCTGCTGTTGGGCAGAAAGACCTTCGAGATTTTTGCCTCCTATTGGCCACACCATCCGGAGGAAGGTGCAGCCATCAACAATGCAAAAAAATATGTCGCTTCAAATACGCTCACCCGGCACGATTGGAAAAACACCACCTTTCTAAACGGCAATGTTGTGGATGAAATCAGAAAACTCAAACAGCAGGAAGGACCGGAGCTGCAAGTACACGGCAGTGCCAATTTCATTCAAACCCTGTTGGCACACGATCTGGTTGATGAGTTCTGGCTCAAGATATTTCCAGTGACACTGGGCGCAGGGAAACGCTTGTTTGACAAGGGCACTCTGCCAGCCGCCTTTACCTTGCTTGAATCAAAAACCACGCCCTCGGGCGTGATAGCCGCAAAATTTGGGCGCGCGGGAGAAGTCAAAACGGGGTCGTTCTGAGCGGCCAACATCGAGAAAACCATGACCATTCAACTCGATCACACCATCGTGCCTTCGCGCCACCAGATCGCCTCGGCGAAACTCCTGGCAGAGTTGCTCGGTGTTCCCTGGTCTGAAACAGGAGCAGGACCTTTTTCTCCGGTGTATGTGAATGACGGATTGACACTCGACTTTCAAGATACTGATGAGCAGTTTCCCATCTATCACTTTTGCTTCCGTGTCAGTCCGGATGAATTCAATGCCATTCTCGCGCGCATCAAAGCGGCCGGAATCCAGTATCGCAGCACGGTAAGCGGGCCTATGGATAGGCAAGTCAACACACAATATGGAAACATCTATTGGGATGAGCCGGATGGCCACCGGTGGGAAATGTTGACGGTCAGTTATGCAAGGCAACCGTCGCCGGAGCAGCGCTAAGCCAGGCAAGTCGCCATGACAAAAGCAAATGCGCAACACAGCTCTTCCCAACTTGCAGCGGCTGATTCCATCACCCGCTACAACGCGGCACTGTCTCCGGAACATGCCGCGATCTGCAACACCTTGCGCCGGGAGATAGACGCGGTATTGCCAGGCTCTGCGTGCAAAATTTGGTACGCCAATCCCGTTTGGTTCATTGGCGATGCGCCCATCGTGGGCTACAACATCACCGCGAAGCAAGCCGTCAATCTGCTGTTTTGGAGCGGTCAATTATTCGATGAACCCGGCCTCAAAACAGTGGGCAAATTCAAAGCGGCACAAGTTCAATTCAAAACAGCATCAACAATCGATGTGGATGTGTTGCATGGCTGGCTGAAGAAATCAGCTCTGCATATCTTCGACTACAACGCGATGCGCCAAGGCAAACTCGCCCGATAAGGAGGCTCACCATGAACTCACTGCATTTTTCCATCACCATCCACGCACCCAAGGCGCGCGTTCATCAGCTCATGCTGGCGGACCAGACCTACCGCGAATGGACGGACGAATTCGCGCAAGGGTCGTATTACCGTGGTTCCTGGGACAAAGGCGCGCAGATCATATTTCTTGATCCCCAAGGTTGCGGTATGAACGCGCGCATCGCCGAACACAGACCTGCTGAATTCGTGTCCATCGAAATGCTGAATGAGGTGCGAGACGGTGTAACGGATGCCCCGCGCCAATGGCATGACGCATTCGAGAATTACACTTACAACGAAGTCAATGGCATCACGACCTTGCAGGTAGTCATCAGCGGCGTGCCCGCCGAGTGGGCGGACTATTTGAACGCCGCATGGCCCAAAGCATTAGCGAAGCTCAAGACGATTTGCGAACACGCCTGAAAGGATACCCACCATGACATTCCAAGCCTACCTCGACAACATTCAAACCAAGACGGGCAAAAGCCCGGACGACTTCAAAAAACTCGCGGCCAAAAAAGGCTACACCGAAAATGGAACGCTGCGCAAAGACATCAAGGCGGGTGAGATCGTGGCTTGGCTCAAACAGGATTTTGAATTGGGTCATGGTCACGCGATGGCGATTGTGGCATTGCTGAAAGGGCAACCAAAATAAGTAAGCTGGAGCTGAGTGGGACATTCATTCGAACTTCATCAGAAATTTTGTAATTCATTCTATTTTCACAGGAGTAAAACATCATGGCCCGCACCACCACCTACCTTAATTTTCCGCGCAGCACCGAAGCCGCTTTCGATTTCTACAAATCAGTGTTCCGCACGGAATACAGCGTACCCATCGGACGCTTCAAAGATGTCCCCGCACAACCGGGGCAGCCCGCACTTTCCGAGGCCGACCAAAATCTCGTTATGCACGTTGCTCTACCGATTCTCGGCGGCCATGTATTGATGGGCACGGATGCCCCGGAAACCTTGGGCTTCAAGCTCAACCAGGGCAACAACGTCTACATCAACCTTGAGCCCGACACCCGCGCGGAGACCGAACGCTTGTTCAAAGCGTTAGCCGAAGGCGGCAAAGTCGAGATGCCTTTGACGGACATGTTCTGGGGCGCGTATTTCGGCAGTCTCAGCGACAAATTCGGCACGTTATGGATGTTCAACTGCAACAGCAAGGATTGAAGGGAGATTGTCATGACCGTACTAGACCCCAAACTCGATCTCACATTCGAACGCATCGTGGATGTGCCGAAAGAACTCATCTGGAAAGTCTGGACGCAACCGCAGCATCTGATGCCGTGGTTCTGTCCGCTACCATGGAAGACCATTGAGTGCGAAATTGACCTGCGCCCAGGTGGCCGCTTCTACACGGTGATGCAGTCGCCTGAAGGCCAGCAATTTCCCAACGAAGGTTGCTACCTCGAAGTGATCGAGAACGAGCGGCTGACCTGGACGAATGCGCTGTTGCCCGGTTTCCGTCCCGCCCCTGCGCTAGCGCAAGCGGACGCCTCCGTCGATTTCAAATTCAGTGCCACCATCCAACTGGAAGCTCACGGCAAAGGCACGCGCTACACCGCCATTGCGCGCCATGCAGATGAGGCAGGACGCAATCAACATGCGGCGATGGGCTTTGAACAAGGCTGGGGCGCGGCGCTCGACCAACTGGTCGCCTATTCAAAAACGATGTGAACGACCGCCTTCGTCAAGGAGCATCCATCATGGAAATAAAAACTGCACCGATTGCAACGACCGCGATGTTGATACGCAGACCCGTCGCTGAAGTTTTTGAAGCGTTCGTGAACCCCGAAATCACCGCGAAATTCTGGTTCACCCAAGGCAGCGGGAGGCTCGAAATCGGCAAGCAGATTCGTTGGGAATGGGAGATGTTTAATCACTCCGAGCTCATCACCGTGAAGGCGATTGAGAAGAACGAACGCATCCTCATTGAGTGGGATTCCTACGGCACACTCACCTTGGTTGAATGGGCATTTGTCCCCCACTCCGACGACAGCACGTGGGTGAGCGTTGTGAATGCCGGCTTTGCTGGAAGCGGTGATGAAATCGTCAAGCAAGCTGCCGACACGCAAGAAGGATTTGTGCTGGTACTGGCAGGTGCAAAAGCTTGGCTGGAACACAACATCAACTTGAAACTCATCGCAGATCGTTTTCCGCAACATTGAGTAAGGGAAGATATGATTAAGTCCGAACGCTATGGTTCGATACGTTTTCCGTTCGTCCCGAGTGCCGCGCTTGCGCGGTGTATCGAGGGAGCGAACGGAAAACACTCACCACGAACGGCCTTAATCAGACCTTCCTAAGCGCGAAAAGACAACCATGAAATCCTCACCCATCGCCCCCTCAACAATCAGCGATTACATCGCCGGCTTTCCGCAAGAAGTTCAAGCGATGCTCGAAAAGTTGCGGCAGACAATACGTGATGCCGCACCCGATGCGACCGAAAAGATCAGCTACCAGATGCCGACTTATTATCTCAACGGCAACCTTGTGCATTTCGCGGCTTACGCAAACCATATTGGCTTCTATCCGACACCCAGCGCCATCGTCGCATTTGAAGCCGAGTTGAAGCAATACAAGACTTCGAAGGGCGCGATTCAGTTTCCGCTGGATACACCTTTACCGCTTGCCCTCATCACTAAAATCGTGAAATACAGGGTGGCTGAAAATATCGCCTCGCCCGCCAAAGCGCGCACCGCCAGTGTGGCCGCCAAAGAGTTTTTCGCTGATGGTTCGGTATCGGGTGCGGGCAAATTGAAAGCGGGCAAACGTCATGGTAAGTGGACGTTCTATTTCAAGAATGGCGGTATCAAGGCAGTTGGCAAATACGTTAACGGCGAGCTGGATGGCTATTGGGAATGGTGGCGCGAAAACGGTGAGCCGCTGCAAGCAGGCTCGTTTGCGCAGGGTATTCAGGTTGGTATGTGGGTGCGTTATTACGACAACGGGCAATTGTGGGACGAAGGCGAATTCGCAAACGGCAAGAAGGTCGGCGAATGGAAAATATATGAAAAAACAGGCGCACTCAAACAGCGCAAAATTTACAAAATCAAAGGAGGATGAAATGCAACACAGCCCACTCGTCACTGTTTTGCGTTACCGCGATGCACCCGCCGCCATCACGTGGTTGTGTGAGGTATTTGGCTTCGCGCGGCATCAGGTGTTTGCCAATGCAGACGGCACGATCGCGCATGCAGAATTAATACTGGGCGCAGGCATGGTGATGCTCTCTTCGAACAATAATACGGGAGAGTTTTCCAAGCTCCTTAAACAGCCGGATGAAGTGGGTGGTTTTTCTACACAGTCCAGCTACATCGTTGTGACAGATGTGGATGCCGTATATGCGCGTGCCATCGCCGCCCGCGCCAAAATTGAAATAACACTAAAAGATAGCGAGGAAGGTCGCGGCTTCACTTGCCGCGATGTGGAAGGACATCTGTGGAGTGTCGGCAATTACAATCCGTGGACGCAGGTGAGCTGAATCCCCCCGACTAACCATGAAACTCGAAGACATCCCCAACATCGGCAAATCCATCGCGGGTGATCTGCACTCGCTGGGGATCCATACGCCGGAAGCACTCGCCACGCGCGACCCGCTGCAAACCTATTTGTCCCTGGCCGATAGTATGGGTCGCCGCCATGATCCCTGCGTGTTTTACACGCTGCTGGCCGCGCGGCAATTTTTGCAGAGTGGCGAGGCCATCCCCTGGTGGAAATTCACGGCACAAGGAAAAGCAATTCTGGCGGAGCATTCAAACAATCACCCCGTTGCCGGAAAAAAGAAATGAAGCCGCGCATCACAGTGATCACCCTCGGCGTCGATGATCTGGAAAGGTCACTCGCGTTTTACCGCGACGGGTTGGGGCTGCCGACTAATGGAATATTCGGCACGGAGTTTGAATATGGCGCTGTCGCATTCTTCAATTTGAATGCAGGCGTGATACTGGCCATCTGGCCGCGCAGCAGCATCGCGCGCGACACCAATTTGCCCTTGGGTTCATCAAGCCAAACCGAATTCACACTGGGACATAATGTGTCTTCGATGGAGGAAGTAGATGTTGTCATGGAGCAGGCAAGGCAAGCGGGTGCGGTGGTCGTCAAGCCTGCGCAGCCTACCTTCTGGGGCGGCTACGCCGGATATTTTCAGGACCCGGACGGGCACTTGTGGGAAGTGGTTTGGAACCCGGGGTTTGAACTGAATGATTAAACCCAGATTGTCCCTTAGGCTCAAACCCCTCCCAACCTCCCCTTGTCAGGGGAGGAGCTGGCCCGGCTCTCCCCCTGACAAGGGGGAGTTGGAGGGGGTTAGGTTCTAATGGGTTATTTGCGTTAAACGGGCAGGATTTCATCAAATAAATTTTCTTGAGATAAAGGCAAAACATGTTCACCCAATCGACATTCACTTTTCTCGACGAACTGGCCGCCAATAACAACAGAGCCTGGTTCGAGGCCAACAAGGCGCGTTACGAATCGCTGGTGCGTGAACCTGCGTTTGAATTCATCGAAGCGATGGAACCCTCACTCGCCAAATTCGCGCCCCGCTTCCGGGCGGAGCCGCGCAAGGTCGGCGGCTCGCTCATGCGGGTGTTTCGCGACACACGTTTTTCGCGCGACAAGACGCCCTACAAAACCAACATCGGCATCCAGTTCCGTCACGAGTTGGGCAAAGACATTCACGCGCCCGGCTTCTATGTTCACATCGCCACCGACGAATGTTTTCTTGGAGTCGGCTGCTGGCATCCGGAAGCGGATGAATTGGGAAAGTTGCGCGACCGCATTGCACAGAAACCGGATGCTTGGTGCGCCGCGCGCGACGACAAAAAGTTCGCGTCACAGTGGCAACTTTGGGGCGACAAACTGACGCGGCCCCCGCGCGGATACGACGTGGCCCATCCCGCTATCGAAGATATCAAGCGCAAAGATTTCGTCGCCCTCGCCCCGTTGTCGATCAGCGAAGTCACCTCGGCCGGCTTGGTCAAACTGGCCGGAAAGCGATTCACCGAGTCGGTTCCCTTTATGAAGTTTTTGTGTGGAGCGTTGGAAGTGCCGTATTGAAGGCATCAACTTGTTAAGGAGGCAGACCATGAAAAGCAATCCCGTTGGATGGTTCGAGATCTACGTGCAGGACATGAATCGTGCGAAACAGTTTTACGAATCCGTCTTCCAAACCAAATTGGAAAGACTACTCAACGACGATCCGGAGATGTGGAGTTTTCCGATGGACATGCAGCAGTGGGGTGCCAGCGGCGCCCTGGTCAGAATGCCGGGATTTCCCTCGGGTGGAAACAGCACACTGGTCTATTTCAGTTGCGAAGATTGCGCGGTCGAAGCCAAACGCGTCGTGCCCGCCGGTGGCGGCATCCAGAAAGAAAAATTTGCCATTGGAGAATACGGCTTCATCGCGCTGGTCTTTGACACCGAAGGCAATATGATCGGCTTGCATTCATTGCGATAGTCGAACAGAATTTGTGCCGCACCACCGCTTGAAAATAACCCGCGAGTATTTATCCGCTTCGACTACACAAGGAGAACGATCATGGCCAAAGGACAACAACGCAAGAACAAAGAAGTCAAAAAACCCAAACAGAAACCCACACCCGCGCTCTGATCCGTTAGCGTTTTATGCCACGTTAGATGCAACGTCCCTTGTCTGAGTTACAGGTAGGACAAGGGGCGATGCACCTCACGGAGTGTTATTGTTCTTGCAAATCGCTGTTCGTTGAAGGGCCAAAATAATGTTTAGAACGTTCACTCCCGGCAAGTCATAGCTCTCTAATTATTTTCCTGATTGTTAGGCAATAGTCTTTTTCGCTTGTACCGGTGTCAGCGCTTTCTGTATCCAAAACTTTGTTCACGCAACTGGGAGTGTCTATGTCAAAAGGGAAAGAGTTATTGTTTGCTTACTATGGTTGGCTAGCTTTGGCGGTGGTTACTGCTGCAATATGGCTATCTCTGTGCGAAATCATTTCGCCAGAGATTTTGTTGGGATTGATAGGTGGTGCCATATCTTTTGCACACTTCACCCAAAAACAAAAACTAGAGGAAACTCACCTCTTTCGTCAATTATTCGACGGGTTTAAAAACAATTAGGGTCAGTCTCGATATAGACAAATTCACGGGTCGCGGGGGTCAAGTCTTGCAATCACGCATCAGCTCCATTGGTGTCGGAGACGAATTGCATTTTGGCGAATTGCCTTTGAACCCAGCGGTGCCGATTACTTGATTTCTTTAAGCAGATGTTTGATCTGCGTATCAATGGGGTCGTTCAAATTGCTTTTCTTAACCCAATACAGTTTCCGCCAGCATCGCCGGTGATAAAACAGAAACACCCTGAATTGTTTTCCCGTAGAGCTGGCCGAAATGAGTGCGGTCGCCGGTGACCAGTATGTCGCAGTGGTGGTGGATGGCGGCAGCAAGTACCGGCCTGTCCTTTTCTGGCAGATTCACCGTATCCGGCAGCAGCGAATTGCCGGCACTCATGCCACCGATTTTGATCCGGTCAGACATCGCATTCAGCACGGGAAGACCGCTCGGTGTTTTTGCGGCCAGATTACGCCGCGCCTCCTCGAATACATAAGCATCTGCCCAAAGCTCATGTCCAGCGGCCTCGGTGAGAGCGAGCAGTTTTCTTACCGCGCCATCAGCCCGGGCTGCCGAAAAAAGGATGTTTGCATCCAGAAATATCCGCACTGCGTTAGTGCGACTTGGTTTGCTTGTCCAGCACGGCGGCCAGCTCGGCCTCAGCCTCTGCAAATTCACGCAGGCGCGCATCGCTATATAACTCGATGGGCAGGGTAACGGCAGGTCGCAACAAGATGCCCTCGGGTGTCGTTTCCGCGATCAGTTGATCTGCCGCAGAGATGCCGAGTGCTTTGCGAAATTGGGTTGGGAGTGTGATTACTCCACGCTCGGTGATAGTCAGAGTAGTTTTCATGCTTTGCAGTTTTGCAGAAAATCAGTAAAACTGCAATCGAACAATTAAAGGAGACTAAGTTCGGATTAAATTCCGGGCGGATTAAATTCGTGGAAACTCACTCGAAACCCCTAGCCCCAAGGATTGATGATTTCCAATCCGAAAAATAGGGGATACGGATACGCCTAATAAGGATCAGAAATTTTCCGGCCACAATCTGGCTGTATGCACTACCGCCAAAACCTGTATCTCTTCCGATTCGATGCGATAAGCAAGCATGAACGGGAAGCGGCCAACGGTTAATCGCGGGTTCCGGCGATTCGACCCAACCTGCCGATTTGAGAATTTTGCGGTAGCGTTTCGGCCGCTTTGCGGATGAGCAGGATGACGCGCCTTGCTGCTTGCGGATTTTCTTGTGCGATGTAATCGCAAGGTCCAGTTTGGCTCGCGGGGTGTAGCGCAGTTTCATGTGCGTATATCAGGATGCTTGGGGTTCAGTGTAGCGCGCGAAGAACGCCTCCATCTCTTCGTCCGTCACAAACTCGCCGCGTTGCGCCTGTGCCAGTCCTTCCTGAATGCGCCCGATGATGCGGTGCTGCTGCGCCAGGTACAGCGTCACCGCCTCGTTTGCCAGATCGCTTTCGCTGCGGTGGATTTCTTCCGCTAGATGGTCGAGCTGCATTTTCAATTCTGGCCGGATTTCAAGAGTGGTAACACTCATGGGATGCTCCAAAGGTTTTCACGAAAAAATATGTTACACCAGCATGCAACCCAAGGGGGTTGGAAACTTTTCCAGTACGGACAGTTGGCTGTCGAATTCTTCCTGTATCCCGATTGCGACGAGCGGTGCTTTGTCTATCAATACGAAGCACGGGGGTCAAGTCTTGCAATCACACCTCAGCTCCATTGGCCAGAATACCCATAGGCGGTTTATCCGCTGGCGTGACGCGCGCATCTGGGAAAAGCTGCTGGAACAATTGGTGACCGATGTTGATTACGAATGTCTGATGATTGATGCCAGCCATATCAAGGTGCATCCTCACGCGGCAGGTGCAAAAGGAGGTAATCAGGATATGGGGCGTACAAAAGGGGGCTCAACACAAAGCTGCACTTGGCCGTGGATGCGCATGGCATGCCGATCCGAGTACTTGTCACAGCAGGTACCACAGCAGCTTGCACACAAGCTGGCAAACTCATCGGGGGGCTGACGGCGGAGAATTTGTTGGCGAACAAGGGGTACGACAGCGACGCGATTATTGAACACGCCGTCGAACAATGCATGAAGGCACAGATTCCACATCGAAAAAAATCAGGAAAGAGCAACGGGGCTATGACGAAGAACTCTACAAACTACGGCACTTGGTGGAAAACGCCTTTTTGCATCTCAAGCGATGGAGGGGGATTGCGACCCGCTATGCGAAACGCTTTTCGTCGTTCCTTGCGGCTGTCCATATTCGATTCATCGCCTTGTGGGCAGCAATCTTGTTACGACACTATCTAACAAGTAGCAAGCACTTTTTTGGTGCGTCTCGCTAACCTTCTGGTTATCCAAGCCAATTTATTTAGCCCCAAATTTCACTTGCAAAAAACTATCGCCACCCTACAATTAGTGAATATTCAGTGACCAACCACTACATCTAGTGGTTTTTACTTTTGGGCTGAAGCGGCCTGCGCACTCAAGGGGGTAGCATCGTGTTCGATACAGAAAGTGTTTTGCCTGCAACAGCCGACCGTAACCATTCCGATTCCAGCGTCTCAACCAGTAGTGCTACCGACAGTCACACGGCCCACTCACACGCGGAGTCTGTGCATCGGCCCGAGTCCGGTGATGCTTCAAAGATTTCCATGGCCGAACAAGAACTTCTCACCAACATCACCAAACGCTTGGCAGGTGAATCAGCATTTGGAGGAACCATCGCGATGACGCAAGAGATCAGCACCGAAGTCCTGTTGGAAAAATACGCGGAAGCGGATGAAACATCGGTGCAGGATGTGCGCCGCCGTGTGGCGCGCGGTCTGGCGCAAGCCGAACAACCCGAGCAGCGCGCGAAATGGGAAGAAGCATTTTTCCTCGCGCAGGAAAACGGTTTCGTACCCGCCGGGCGCATCAACTCCGCCGCCGGATTGAAGATACAAGCAACGCTCATCAATTGTTTTGTGCAACCGGTGGGTGATGCCATCTCCGGCACCGTCGATGGCAAGCCGGGTATCTACGACGCCTTGCAACAAGCCGCAGAAACCATGCGGCGCGGCGGCGGTGTCGGTTACGATTTTTCCTCCATCCGCCCCGAAGGCGCACACGTCAAAGGCACCAACTCGCGCGCCAGCGGCCCCATCTCCTACATGCGCGTGTTTGACCGCTCCTGCGAGACGGTGGAATCAGCCGGTGCGCGGCGCGGTGCACAAATGGGCGTGTTGCGTTGCGACCATCCCGACATCGAAAAATTCATCAGTGCCAAGGACAAAGGCGATTTGCGCAACTTCAATATCTCGGTCGGTGTGACCGATGTGTTGATGCGCGCAGTGGAAGCCGATGAGGAATTCGAACTGGTGCATATCGCCGAACCTTCCGCTGCCATCAAAGCGGCGGGCGCGACACAGCGTGCGGATTGCAAATGGGTATATCGCAAAGTGCGCGCCACCGATTTGTGGAAGCAAATCATCGCCAGCACCTACGACCATGCGGAGCCGGGCGTGCTGTTCATCGACCTGATGAACCGCGACAACAACCTGTCTTATTGCGAAGTGATCGAGGCTACGAATCCGTGTGTCACTGCCGACACTTGGGTGATGACCGACACGGGCGCGCAACAAGTGCATAACCTGATTGGCAAACCTTTCGCCGCGATGATTGACGGCAAGTCCTACCCAACCGAATCACAGGGCTTTTTCTTCACCGGCACCAAGCCGGTGCTGCGCTTGAAAACGGCCGAAGGGCATTCATTGCGTCTGACCGCTGACCATCAGGTGCTGCGTGTTTCCAAAATGTCGCGTTACATCCGCGAGACAGAATGGGTCAAAGCGGGTGAGCTTTGTGCCGACGATCAAATCGTATTGCACGATCATCGCACCCTGCAGCAATGGGGCGGCGCACACACTGAAAGTGAAGGCTACCTGATCGGCTTGTTGATCGGCGATGGCACACTCAAAACCGACAAAGCGGTGCTGAGCGTCTGGGATGCGGCGGCGTTAAAAATCGCCAACGGCGGGGACATGCTTCCTTCCGCCGGTGTTGCCGGTGTGATGGTCGCTGCCGAACAAGCTGCGCGCTCGTTGCCGCATCGCGCGGATTTCAACGGCTGGCAAAAACCAATAACAGGTCGCGGTGAATATCGTCTGGCGACCGGTGCGTTACGCACGCTGGCCTTGGAGCTGGGTCTGACTCCCGGCAACAAACGCTTCACGGCGGCGATGGAAACCGGCTCGTCCGATTTTTATCGCGGCGTATTGCGTGGCATGTTCGATGCAGATGGTTCGGTACAGGGCTCACAGGAAAAAGGCATCAGTGTTCGCTTGACGCAGATCGACCTCGGCAACCTGGAGGCCGTGCAGCGCATGCTGCAACGTCTCGGCATCATCTCCACGATTTATAAAAATCGACGCCCCGCCGGATTGAAATCTTTACCTGACGGCAAATGCGGCAGCAAAGAATACGACTGCCAAGCCCTGCACGAACTCATCATCAGCGGCGAGAACCTCGTGCGTTTCGCCTCGCTGATCGGCTTTGCCGACAGTGACAAGATGGACAAGTTGAATGGCTTGCTCGCCGATTACCAGCGCAAGCCCAGCGGGCATGCCCGCTCCCTCACTCCTAACTCTCTCCCGCAAGCGGGCGAGAGGGACGCGGTCTCGCTACGCGAGCATCAGGTCGACGCGGAACGTTTCGTCGCCACCGTGATGTCGCTGGAAGATGACGGTGTGGAAGATGTGTATGACGTGACGGTTGCCGATGTGCATGCTTTCGACGCCAATGGTTTGTATGTCCACAACTGTGCTGAGCAGCCACTTCCCCCTTACGGCTGCTGCTGTCTCGGTTCCATCGATCTGTCGCGTTTGGTAAAAAATCCATTCTCCAATCACTCCGGTTTTGACTACGAGCCGTTCAAACAACTGGTGCGTGTCGCGGTGCGTATGTTGGACAACGTGCTGGACGTGACCGCGTGGCCGCTGCCGGAACAACAACAGGAAGCGCAGAACAAGCGCCGCATCGGGTTGGGATTCACCGGGCTGGGCGATGCGCTGGTGATGTTGGGCAAGCGTTACGACACCGACGAGGCGCGCAATTTCTCCGCCGACATTTCGCGCATCATGCGCGACGAGGCGTATCAGGCTTCGGCAGACTTGGCTAAGGAACGCGGCGCGTTTCCGCTGCTGGATGCCAATCAATATCTGGCCGAACCCCGTTTCGCTTCGCGCCTGCCGGACGAACTGAAAAACAACATCCGCCAGCACGGCATCCGCAACAGTCACCTGCTCTCCATTGCGCCCACCGGCACCATCTCGCTGGCCTTCGCCGACAATGCTTCCAACGGCATCGAGCCGGCTTTCTCGTGGTTCTACACGCGCAAGAAACGCATGATGGATGGGACATCCAAAGATTACTCGGTGGAAGATCACGCCTGGCGCTTGTACAAGCAAATGGGTGGCGACATGGATAATCTGCCGCCCGCTTTCGTCACCGCACTGGAGATCAGCGCCATCGATCACATGAAGATGGTCGCCGCTGTAGCGCCCTACATCGACACCTCGATCAGCAAGACGGTGAACGTGCCCGCCGATTATCCGTATGAGGATTTCAAAGACCTTTACACCGAAGCGTGGAAGGCCGGTCTGAAAGGGCTGGCGACGTATCGCCCGAACAGTGTGTTGGGCTCGGTACTTTCAGTTACGCCGGAAAAGAAAGCTGAAGAACAGCCGCAGGATTTCGTGTTCGATCAGGATAGACGCATCGTGCTCGAAGCCGCACCCAAGCCTGCGCTCGCCTCGTTGCGTTGGCCGGGTCGCCCCGCACTCACCGCAGGCAGTGAAGGCTGGGTGTCGCAAGTGGTGAAGCATCCGCTGGGCAGTTTCGTGGCGTTCGTATCGCACACCAAAAATGGCTGCAACCATCCGTTCGAAGTGTGGGTGAACGGCTCGGAACAACCGCGCGGTCTGGGCGCGTTGGCAAAATCGCTGTCGATGGATATGCGCACACGCGATCCGGTGTGGATACGCATGAAGCTGGAAATGCTGATGAAGACCGCCGGCGACGATGCCTTCGACATGCCGATGCCGCCCAATGGCGAAGTGATGCGCATGCCGAGTCTGGTCGCCGCATTCGCGCATCTGCTGAAATATCGCATCGAAGAATTGGGCGCACTGGAGATCAGCGATGGCATGACCACGCCGATGATGGACGCGCTGTTCGCCCGTAAAGAACCCAAGACCGGCACCGACGGCACCATGAGTTGGACGGTGGATATTTCAAACGGCGGCAGCGGAGACGACTTCGTGTTGGGTTTGAAAGAACTGGTGTTACCGGACGGACAACGCCGTCCTTATTCGATGTGGCTATCCGGCGTGTATCCGCGCGCACTGGACGGACTGTGCAAAGTGTTGAGCCTGGATATGCGCGTGATCGACCCGGCCTGGATCGGCATGAAGCTGCGCAAGCTGCTCAACTTCGGCGAACCGCTGGGCGACTTCATGGCGCGTGTGCCGGGCGGCGCGAAGATGGAAAGTTATCCTTCGACGGTTTCCTACGTCGCCAAACTCATCATCCACCGCTACGCCATGCTCGGCATTTTGGACGAGAGCGGCTACCCGGTGCAGCAGATGGGCGTGCTGGAAATTCCCGAAGGACAGATCAAACCTACCACCGTCAAAACGTTGACCGGCAAAGTGTGCAAGGAATGCGGCAATGCCACACTGATCAAGAAGGATGGGTGCGAGTTTTGTACGAGTTGTGGGGCGATTGGGGCGTGCGGGTAGGTTCGAAATGACTACGAACTTTCTTTTCGTTTTGACAGGATATGCACAGAATTCGGTGTCTACTTCACGTTAGACCCTATCAGTTAGCTCTTCATCAACCGCTAATCAACCAAGGAAAAATCATGGCAAACCCAGTTAAGTTCGCAGTCGGCAATATTGTGAGATTAAAGTCAGGTGGGCCGGACATGACAGTCCGAACACTGCCTGATCCACCTGCTACGCATTACGACTGTCAGTGGTTCGCTGGCAAGAAGCTTGAAGCTGGTCGCTTTCCGGCTGACTCACTTGAACTGGTGAAAGCTGAAAAGCAGTAATGGACGCCAAAGCAGTTGCAGGCTGGATGCTTACTCAAGTTGAGATGCATGGCTGCATCTACCAAGACGACGTTGTTGATTACTTAGTCAGGGCCGACTCTGAGGAATTGCTGCGAGAGAACAGCGATGGAAACTTAGTCGTAGGTCGCGCTGTACTCGATGCGTTCAAGGCAATAACCGAGGCAACCGTCGTTTGGGTAAAACCTGATCGGTACTGGCGCTGGCGCGTTATCGAAGATGAGCCAGGTCGCGAAGCGAGAGGATAGTGCAGAGCCATAAGAGGGCTAACCCGGCAGTCAAGAGGGACTGTGCAAAATCGCGCAGCTCCTTACTGTTACATTGGGCATCATAGGAGCCTATGAGTACATTGCTGAATGCTGTTGTAATTGCGTTGGCACTTGACACCGGACTTGTTGCCGGCGTACTCATATTGCGACTCGTTCGGACGCCTGACACGTTTTCAATCCTTGATTTTGGCCCACTGCTCGTTGCTGCGGGCGTCTTGATCGCTCTCGTAACATTTCTTGTTAATCTGTGTCGGTCAAGATCCGAAGATCTATTGGAGGCTGCGACGGATTTGCTGGAAAAGGCATATAAAAAATTGGCGCCGGAAGATAACTCGCCTCAACTTTCGAATCGTCGCCTTGCGTGGCTTTCCTCTGCTCGATTGATCATCACAGCGGAATCGCTGGGAAAGTGCATCACTGAACCCAGCCACCAACTGATATATCGGGAAAAAAAGGAATATTGGAGAACCAGACTATACGAACTCATTTGTCCATCGATTGAAGGTCTGCCGAGTTCGTTCTACGCAGAAAATCCAGAACACATGATCGCCCACTCAGGGGACGTGCGAGACCCGTTGTCGGAGAAGTCCTTGGCGTTTCTATATCGCTTTGTTCGTTGGCCTGAAAATACACCTGATCCGCTCGGCGATGAACCCAAATTCACAGACGGAGAAATCGAACAAATGCTTGCTTTCGGGCCGCGCGGGCTTGGTAGACTATTAGCCGAGGCTCGTCGATTGCGCCAACCGCGGTCTCAGCAATGACGCTCAACCCTACGGTCAGGTTGCCTTCACGTTGGGCATCTCACATCACTTCTCACTAAACGGGAACATCCTCATGAACATCAAATTCATCCTGTGCGTTTTTGCCTCTACGCTTGTTTTGTTGATCACCACTGAACCAGCCTTTGCGCAACAGTCGCTACAAGATCGCCTGTTTCAACGAGCGATTGAGGCTACAAAGTGCGAAGAGATTCCCAACAACGGGCGTTATTGCACGTACAGATTTGGGAAGGTTCTTCAAATAGGCATCAAGGATGTTGGCGGATCAAACACGGTCGTCGGTTTTCACAACTCGAATATCAATAACGAGCTATATGCCGTGCTGTATTTTGGCTGCGTGACCGTTGTTCCCGGGAATGCTCACCAAAGAAACTACAACAAGGATTACGGTGTGTTCATTTCCCCTAAGACGGGGAATATTTACCGCACATTTCCTGAGTGCCAAGCCTCGTTAAAGTGACAACATATTTAAAGAGGTCGTGTTCGCATTGCCTTTTTGTTCACTGAATGCCAATTGAATAACCCAAGCGGACAGGTACAATCCGCCGCATGCCACCATCATTTTCATCAACGGCTTTCAATTCATCATTTGGCCGGATGACCATGAGCCGCCACATGTTCACGTATTCAAAGGCGATGGCGAGGCAAAGGTACGCATCGGCAACGACGAACAAGCGCCCGTTTTTGTCACCCTCAATGGACTGACAAAACGCGAGGCAAAATTTATCTGGGGCATCGTCGCCGAACATCAGGAAAAATTAATCGACGCATGGGAGAAGATTCATGGCTAACTGGAAAATCAGCACCAGCGATTTGGACAGCCAGATTGACCGCGCCAAAGCCGCAGGAGCTGCGGCACTCAAGAATGAGCCACGCGCACAATCCGCGCGTTATAGCCCGACGCGCCGCCAGATCATTGTTGAGCTAACCAACGGCTGTTCGTTTATTTTTCCGGTGGATAAAGCGCAAGGGCTTGCCGGTGCATCGAACAAAGATTTGGCCGCAGTCACGATATTGGGCAAAGGCACGGGGCTGCATTGGGAAAAACTGAATGCCGATCTCAGCATCGCGTCGCTGGTGGTGGGCATCTTCGGCAGCCACACTTGGATGCGCGAGATCGCGCGTCGCGGCGGTGCAGCATCTACCCCTGCCAAGTCCGCCGCCGCCCGCGCCAATGGTGCGAAAGGTGGGCGACCGAAGACACAAAAAGCTGCGTAAAAGGTTGGCGCATTAGCCCGCGTAGGGTGCAATAAGCGCAGCGCATTGCACCGGATGTTTTGAATGCACACATACGGCGCAATACACGTTGGTTACCTCGCAGAGGTTCTTGCACCCTGTGGGTGTTGCGCCCTACGTCCCCGCTGTTTGGATAAGCTAACGAGAAGTCGATTCATGTGGTCTATGCCGACCATGTTGCAAATGGGATACGCATCATCATTACGGTTTACGAGCCTGATTTGAACATTTGGAATGACGATTTAAGAACTAGGAGGACGTTATGAAATGCCCTATTTGCAAGCACGGAAACACCCATGCAGGCGTTGCCAGCATCACGCTTGAGCGCGGCACTTCAACGGTGATGTTTAAGTCCGTACCTGCGGAAATCTGCGATAACTGCGGCGAGGTGTACCACGACGCAAAGGTGACAAAGTCGCTGCTGGAGCAAGCTGATCTAGCCGCAAAAGTGGGTGTCGAAATTGATGTCAGACGGTATGCGAGTGCTTGATGTGTTTTCTGAAAAACCGGAAAAACATAAACCCGCTTCGGCGGGTTTTTTGTGGGTCTAAAAATGAATGTGAACCTTTCTTTCGACGGCCCTCCGAACATTCATTGAATCACCGCGTGGGCAATTCTTGCCCACCCTTGTATGTTCAAAACACCGCTCAACTGATAGGTAAATTCAAAATGCGGCGGATCGTGCCACACGCAGGTTTGTGCTAACAAAATACGAACTTCTCACAGGTAAGTGTCTAGTTTTTCCTCGCCACCACATCGATCAGCGCCGACATGCCGTTGTGTCCCGTGCCTTCGCGGATGATGTCGTCGTGTTCGCATAGGTGCAGGATGTGCATGTCGGCGAACACCTCACGCAGCATCTTTTCGGAGTACAGATTTTCGGCTTGCGACGGCCCGCCGGTGCCGTATGCCAATTGGCGCGGGGTGTAGCCTTGCAGCAATAACAGGCCACCGGGTTTGATACTTTGTTTGATGCGTTCGAACAGTTGTTCTCTCATGCCGGGCGGGGCGAACTGGATGAAGATGGCGACGACCACGTCGTAGTGATGCTCTCCCCAGCGCCAGGACATCAGGTCAACCTGTTCGAATGACATGTTCACGTGGCGCGCGCGGGCGAGTTGTTGCGCTTTGGCTTGTGCCACGGGTGACGCATCCACCGACAGCACGTCCAGCCCCTGCTGCGCCAGCCACACGCCGTTGCGGCCCTCGCCGTCGGCGACGGCGAGGCAACTTTTTCCCGGTTGTAAGTGCTCTTTTTGCGACTGTAAAAAAGCGTTCGGCTCGGTACCGTAAAAATAATCTGCGCCCGAATATCGCTCGTCCCAGATATTAGCCATGGGCAGAACGTAATCTTTTGACGATGCGGCGCATCCACTCGATGCCGTCATCCACATAGGTGTACACCACCGGGATCACCAGCAGGCTGAGGAAGGTGGAAGTGATCAAGCCGCCGATCACCACGATGGCCATCGGCGAGCGGAAGCTGCCGTCGCCCAGTCCGATATCCATGGCCACCGGCATCATGCCGGCCGCCATCGCCAGGGTGGTCATCACGATGGGGCGCACGCGTTTTTTGCAGGCATCGAGCAGCGCCTCGGCGCGGTTCATGCCGCGATCACGGCGCGACACGATGGCGTATTCCACCAGCAGGATGGAGTTCTTGGTGGCGATGCCCATCAGCATGATGATGCCGATCATCGACGGCATGGAGATCGCGCTCTTGGTCAGGAACAAGGCGAGGAACGCGCCGGGGATGGACAGGATCAGCGCCCACAGGATGGTGGCGGGTTGCATGAAGTCTTTGAACAGCAACACCAGCACGATGTAGATACACATCACCCCGGTGAACATGGCCAGACCGAAGCTCGCGAACAATTCCTGCATCGCTTCGGCATCGCCGATGGGCGCAATCTGCACCCCTTCAGGCATATTCTTGATCGAGGGCAATGCCAATACTTCCTTCTGCACTTTGCCCATCGGTTGTCCGGCTAACTCCACATCGAAGGTGATATTGCGCTGGCGGTCGTAACGGTCGATCTGTGCCGGGCCGCTTTCGATGCTCAGTGTTGCCACATTGCCCAGCATCACCGGCCCGCGCGATCCGGGCACCACCAGCCGCGACAACAACTCGATGTTCTGCCGCGATTCATCCTGCAACTTGACCACGATGGGTAGCTGACGATCCGGTAGGTTCAGCTTGGCCAATGATTGGTCGTAATCGCCGTTGGTCGCCACACGCAGGGTCTCGGCAATGGCCGCCGAGGTCACACCCAGATCGGCCGCCTTGGCAAAATCAGGCCGCACCACCACCTCGGGACGCAAGATGCTGGAGTTGGACACCACGTTGCCGATGCCTTGAATGGTGCGTAATTCCTGGCCGACCTTCAGCGCCTGTTCGTTCAGCAGCTTGCCGTTTTCGCTGGTCAACACCAGTTGGTATTTATCCGCGGACGACCCCAGCCCGACCTTGATGCGAATGCCGGGCAAGACCATCAACGCGTCGCGCAATTCGGTCTCGATGATCTGCTTCCTGGGCCGGTCGTCACGCGGTTTGAGCTGGATCGACAAAGTCGCTTTGCGTGCCTCGGCCGCTCCGGTCGGCTCGAACGCATTGCCACCCGACGCACCGCCGCCGATCGCGGTGTACACCAGCGTCACATACGGATTCTGATTGACGATGGCGCGTGCCTGTTCCGCCATGGCGTAGGTTTGCTCGAACTTGCTGCCCGGCGGCAGGGTGATAGTCACCTGGGTTTGCGACTGGTTGTCTTTGGGTTGGAAAGCCGACTCCAATGTCCCCGCCAGCCCGAACGAGCCGAAGAAAAACACTGCCGTGACCAACATCGTGGTCTTGCGGTGATGCAGACACCATTGCGCCCATTTGAGATAGATCTCGATCCAGCCCGGTGTGGCATGCGCCACGCGCGGTTGCAGGAAATAGGCCGACATCATCGGCGTCAGCAGACGTGCCACGACCAGCGAGAACAGCACCGCCACCGCCGCCGTCCAGCCGAACTGCACGAAGAATTTGCCCGGAATGCCGCTCATGAAGGCGGTCGGCAAAAACACCGCGACCAGCGTGAAGGTGGTCGCGATCACCGCCATGCCGATCTCGTCGGCGGCTTCCATCGCGGCCTGATAGGGCGATTTACCCATCTCCAGGTGGCGCATGATGTTCTCGATCTCGACGATGGCATCGTCCACCAGCACCCCCACCACCAGCGACAGCGCCAGCAAGGTGACCAGGTTGATACTGAATCCGAACAGGTACATCAGCGCAAAAGTGGGGATCACCGCCAGCGGCAAGGCTGTCGCCGCCACGATGGTGGCGCGTGTGTTGCGCAGGAAAAAGATCACCACGATCACCGCCAGCAGCGAACCCTCGAAGATCATTTCCATCGAGCCTTTGTACGTCTCGTAGACCTGATCGACGGTATTGAACACTTTTTCGGTGACGATCTCGGGATGGGATTTCTTGAACTCGTCGAGTGCTTCGGCCACGCCGTTGGCCACCGCCACATCCCCCGCGCCCAGCGAGCGCACGATCTCGAAGCCCACCACTTGTTTGCCGTTGTGCAGCGCCGCCGATCTGCGTTCGGCGATGGAGTCGCTGACGTTCGCCACCTGGTCAAGACGGATGCGTCGGCCATCGCGCATCGCCAGTTCCATCTGCCCCAACTGGGCGGCGGTCTGCACCGTGGCCACGGTGCGCACGGACTGTTCCATGCCACCGAGGTCGGTGCGGCCGCCGGGCGCTTCCTGCTGGATTTGTTTTAACTGGCTGGAGATTTCGGAGGCGGTCAGATTCAGCGCCAGCATCTTGGTCGGATCGAGCTCGACCCGCACTTGCCGCGTCACCCCGCCAACACGATTGACCGCGCCTACTCCCTTCACACCGAGCAACAGTTTGGAGATGTTGTTATCCACAAACCACGACAGATCTTCCTCGCTCATGTTGGGCGAAGCGATGGTGTAAGTGAGGATGGGTTTACCGCTCAGCTCCACCTTGTTGATGGTTGGGTCGAGCATCTCGCGCGGCAGATCGCCACGGATGCGCGACACGGTGGAACGCACATCTTCCAGGGCTTCGCGCGAATCGCGCTCCAGACGGAATTCGGCCGAGATCATCGCCGTGCCGTCTTTGACCTGGGTGTAAATATGTTTCAGTCCTTGCGCGCTGGCCAGCGCATTTTCGATCTTGCGCGCCACCTCGACTTCCATCTGGTCGGGCGAGGCGCCCGGAATGGTGGCCGTGACTGTGATCATCGGCAGGTCGATATCGGGGAACAACTGGATCTTCATGGCCTTGAACGCCATGATGCCCAGGAAGGTGAGCATCACAAAACCCAGCACCGCCGGGATAGGATTGCGGATCGACCAGGCTGAGACGTTCATTGCGCCACCACCTGCACGACATCACCTTCGGTCAGGAACGGACCGCCGCTTTCGACCACGGGTTCGTCCTTGTACAGACCGTGTTTGATCTGGATGCGGTCGCCGATGCGTTGTCCCACGACAACCGGACGCTCATGCACATGGTTGTCTTCACCGACGATCAGCACGTAGGTGGTGCTGCCGCGTTGCATCACGGCGGATTGCGGCAACGATTGCAGCATCTTTTTGCCGCCGCTGATATCGAAGGTGCCGCGCGCAAATGCACCGGCGATGATGCCGTCGTTGCCGGACAGCGTCACCAATGCGTAGCCGTAACGCGTCTGCGCGTTCACCGATGGCGAGATCGCGCGCACCGTGCCTTTGAACACACGTCCTTCGCCCACCGAAACTTCCGCTTTCATGCCTTTGCGTAGCAACATCAGTTCATCCGCCGTCAGATCGGCGCGCCATTCCAGACGGCCTTTGCGGATCAGGCGGAACAGTTCCACTCCGGGTTGCGACAGGGAACCCACATTGGCGTTGGCCACCGAGATGACGCCGGAATCCGGTGCCACGATGCGTGCCTGCGTTGAACGTTCGGACTCGTCGCCACTGGCGCGCGCGAAATTGTCCAGTGTCACCAGCACATCGCCCTGCTGCACATGATCGCCGATACTGACCTTTACCTCGGCGATGCGCAGACCCTGCACTTGCGCGCTGATGACCGCCTCTTGCCAGGGAAGGATGCTGCCGTTAGCGGCCAATGAACGCGCCCATTTGTCCTCGCGCAGGTTAGTGGTGCGCACGGTCAGCGCGGGTCGGCTGACGGCCGAAACAACCGGGGCCGCAGGCTGCTCGGCATGACTGTTGGCGAGCAACCAAGCGGCCACTCCGGCCACAGCCACGACGGGCAGGACGAACTTGACGATGGATCTGTTGTGACGAATGTTCATTTTCATTTTCCTTAGTGCTCTTGAATGTTAGTTATTTTTTTTGCTTGCAAGCATTGCGCGGTGAATGCGTTCGGCCTCGATCAGCGCCAGTGCAGCACATCTCCTCCCACTTTGAAAAAGGGGGATTGAGGGGGATTTAGCACGCTGCAAATCCCCCCTGCCCCCCTTTGCAAAGTGGGGAAACAGTTTCCTGAAATTGTTGAAAGGCATTTCATTTTTTTCCAGTAGCAAACGTTGCGCGGCGCGCACGTTCAGCCTCGATCAGCGCCACCGCGTAGCCCACCAGGCGCTGCGCCATCGTCTCTTTGGCTTGCTTGCCTTTGATCAGATGCGGGGCGAAATGGTTGACGGCTGCGCGGTTGTGGAAATACACCGTGGCCAAACCGACCAGACTGAAACTCAAGCGATCCACTTCGGCATCGGGCTTTTTCAATCCGAATTCGCGGCACAACAAGGCCAGTAATTTTTCGTGGTTAGGGCGGAAGGCCTGCACCATGGCATCGTCCAACACGCCGCTGGGTTCGGCTTCCTCGCGCGCATGCAAACGCATGAACAGCTGCAGCATCGGATCGTCATCCGAGGTGGGGGGGAACAGCCAACCGTAGAAACACTGCAAAGCTTCCGCCAGCGACACTTGAGCGATGTCTAGCGTGGCGAACACATTGCACTCGCTGAGGAAAGGCAGACGGAACACCTCGCGGTACAACGCGGCCTTGTCGCCGTGGTAATAGTGGATGGAAGCCAGATTGACCCCGGCGCGGCGGCAAATTTCGCGCGTCGTCGCGGCGTGATAGCCCACCTCGGCGAACACCTCGGTTGCCGCCTGCAACAAACGCCAGCGCGTGTCCTCCTGCGCACTCGGCTGATGACCCAGCAGGCGCTGTGCAGTTTGCAGCAGCAGACAACTGGTTTCTTTCTTGGCGACCATTGGAAAGCGGGTGGATGAAAAGGAGGCGCACAATATTGCACTTGGCCGATTAAGTCAATCGACTGAATTAGGTTTTTCGGAGTGACTGGAGAACTGAATTCCCGAAACATTTCGGGGTTAATTCTGACGTGATAAAGAATCGCTGATTTATTCGTCATCCCCGCGAAGGCGGGGATCCAGTTTGTAGATTTAACTGGGTTCCCGCCTTCGCGGGAACGACAAAACCGATATATTCAGCGCTTCCTTAAATCCCTGAAAAGAACCACCACCAAGCACTCAAAGTAAAAAACGACAGCAGCAAACCGACGGCCACCATGGCGTTGGCCAGAGGCGGATCAAGATCATGTTCCGTCGCCACGATGGCGGCAGTGATCATCGGCGGCATCGCCGCTTCGAACAGCGTGACCTGCATGCTCATCCCGTGTGCGCCGAGCAATTGCACATACAGCAAATAAATTGTCAGTGGTGCGAGGAAAAGTTTGAAACCCAGACCCAATGCCAGATTGCGCCGGTGTTCGGCCACATGGCCCAGCTTCAATTGCATCCCGACCGAAAGTAATGCCATCGGCGCCAAGGTGTCGCCCAGCCGTTTCAGTAATTGCGAAAACCAGTCCGCGTATTCCAGCGGGATCAGCAGCAACGCGATCAGCAGCGAGATGAACGGCGGAAATAATGAGATACGTTTGAGAATCTCAATGGCGGTTGGTCTGCCGGAGGAATAGATGCCCGCCACCGTGATGCCCAACACCGACAACGCGAAGAACGATCCCAGCTGATCGGCGATGATCGCCGTGGACAAACCTTCTTTGCCATAAAACGCCTCAACCATCGGCAAGCCAAAAAATGAAGTGTTGCCCAAGCCGCCGACCAGCATCAGCGCGCCGGTCGTGGCACGCGACAATTTCAACCAGCGCCCGACCAGCCAGAAAAATCCCACGGACAAAGCGAACACCAGCCACGCCATCATCCCGGTAAGTAACACATCGCCGGAAAGTTTGAGCTGGTGGATATACAGCAGCGTCAGCGCGGGCAACGAAACGTGGATGATGAAACTGTTAAGCGTCGCCGGCGCGTTGTCCGGCATACGTTTGAAACGCCGCAACAACATGCCAGCGATAAAACAGAGGATGAGCAGGAGAAGATTGTTCAATTAATGCTCTAAGCCGGAGTGCAGCGGCACGACGCTGCGTTGGCTGGAGTGCAGCGGCATGACGCTGCAGGTTTTGAATTGTAGTGTGGAGTGCGCAGACACGTCTGCACGTTGCTGTATCTTGCTTCTGCAAGCGTTATTTTGCAGCGTCATGCCGCTGCACTCCGACACGCTGCACTCCGACACGCTGCGCTCAAGCACTCAAAAGTCATCATCAATTCCCCGCATGCTCATCATGTAACTCGCCATTTTTTCTCGCACTGATGCAGTAGTATTTTCAGCAAGCTTGCTTGCCGAACACCAGCGATAACTCGCCGAATCTGCCACTACACCGTGATGCGCCGGATTGTGATTGACGTAATTTAAACGTGCTAAATAATCGTCTTCCAACTTGATTTGGCTATCCCAATACTGATACCAAACTTTTCGCCCTTGCGCTGCATCCCACTCGTTTAACTGCTTGGCGGTGTTCATGTGCAGCTTGGACAAAAACGTGCGCAATGTAGCGGGGTCCTTGGGCGATGTGGCGACAAAATGATAATGATTCGCCAACACCGCCCACGCTTGCAATTGCCAATCAAATTCAGCAGCACGTGCGAACAGAGCCTCCAGAAAATAATCCAGTCGCTCCGGTGTGTTCCAATACGGCACTTTCAGATAAGTACCCGCCGTCACCATATAAATCCCGGGCTCGAACAACAGATGGGGCGGCGCGTGTTTATTTATCGACCGCACCATGGTGCGAGAACTATGCAAAGCGCGACTGGATGTCGCCGCGTTGGTCGGAGTGCAGCGGCACGACGCTGCAATGCGCAGACGTGTCTGCGCACTCCACACGGCAAAGCAAAACCTGCAGCGTCATGCCACTACACTCCGGCCCGCTGTACTCTTTAACTGGCGGTGTCATGCCACCGCACTCCAAGCTTAGCCGAAATGAACGCCTTCAGCTTCACCACATCCGCCTCCATCACTTCGCAGCGTTGCGGCAGATCTTCGATACCTTCCAGTGCGGCGGGACGTTCCGGCTGGCGACCCAACGCCTCCTGGATCGTGTCGGCGAATTTGGCGGGCAATGCGGTCTCCAGGCAGACCAGCGGCAAGCTGGGACGGCGTTGTTCCAGTCCCACTTTCAAGCCGTCGGCGGTGTGCGTGTCGATCATCACGCCGTATTCCTCCCACACTTCGCGGATGGTGTTGAGGCGGTTTTGGTGGGTGCTTTTGCCGGAGACGATGCCGAATTTATTCAGCGTATCCCAATAGGGCGTGCCCTTGATGTCGAATGCCGCCGCGTCGGGTGCGCTACCCGCATCCACCTTGCTCCAGAATTCGCGCACCTTGGCGCCGTCACGACCGACCAGATCGAACACAAAACGCTCGAAGTTACTCGCCTTGGAAATATCCATCGACGGGCTGCTGGTCTCGTAAGTGTGTGCCGTGCCGCGCGGGCGATACACGCCGGTGCGGAAGAATTCGTCCAGCACATCATTCTCGTTTGTCGCCAAAATCAACTGACCGATTGGCAAGCCCATCATGCGCGCGATGTGTCCGGCGCAGATGTTGCCGAAGTTGCCGGAGGGCACCGAGAACGCGACTTGCTCGTCGTTGGATTTCGTCGCGGCGAAATAGCCTTTAAAGTAATACACGATCTGCGCCGACACGCGCCCCCAGTTGATGGAGTTCACCGTGCCGATCTTGTGCGCGGCTTTGTAAGCGTGATCGTTGGACACCGCCTTCACCATGTCCTGCGCATCGTCGAACATGCCGTTGACGGCGATGTTGAAGATGTTCGGGTCTTGCAGCGAATACATCTGCGCGCGCTGGAACGACGACATCTTGCCGTTCGGCGACAACATGAACACGCGGATACCGCGCTTGCCGCGCATCGCGTATTCGGCTGCGGAACCGGTATCGCCCGAAGTCGCGCCGAGGATGTTCAACTCGGCATGGTCCTTTGCCAGCGCGTATTCGAACAGATTGCCCAGCAACTGCATCGCCATGTCTTTGAACGCCAGCGTCGGACCGTTGGAGAGCTCTTGCAGATACACACCCTCGCTCAATTTTCGCAAAGGCGTGATCTGTTTCGCATCGCTATCTTCACGGCCGTTGCTGTACACCCCGGCGGTATAGGTCTTGGCTATGATAGCTTTGAGATCGGCGGCAGGAATGTCGGTGGCGAACTTGGACAACACGGCAAAGGCAAGATCGGCGTAGGACAGATTGCGCCAGACATCCAATTCTTTGCGAGTCACCTGCGGATAGTGTTCCGGCAGATACAAGCCACCATCGGGAGCGAGACCAGCTAGCAGGATCTCGGTGAAAGTTTTGGCGGGTGCGTTGCCGCGTGTGGAGATGTATTTCATTCTCAAATTTCCTCAACAGTAGGGCGCAATAAGCAACGCGCATTGCGCCGGATGTTTTTGGTGCAATGCGCTACGCTTATTGCACCCTACGATTTCTAAATATCTTCAACCAGAAAAAGTTGTGTCACTGCCGCAATGGAACGTGCCTTGTGCCCACTTGCAAAACTGGTGGGGATGAAAAGAGCCGAACCCTGCGGATAACTCAGCACACTTCCCCGAAAATCGATTTCCAGCTCTCCATGAACGACAAAGCCGACATGCCCTTTTTCGCACCAATCCGGCTCGATGAATTCGGAAGTGAACTCAAGTAGGCGAAGCTGTTTATTGCCGCTACGAAAAACTTTGAAACGAGCGCCACGAATCCCATCCTGCCACTCCAACTTATCAAACTGGATTCGATATTGCTCCATCTTATTTTCCGAGTTCTTCCAACCGCAGCTTGGTAACCTTGCCCGCCACGACGCCCAACGCTTGAATCTTCAGGATTGCGGCGTTGACCCTTTTTTCGCGCGTCAAATGTGTGAGCATGATGAGGTCGGTCTCTTCTTCACCTTCTTCCGGTTCTTTCTGAATCACGGCATCAATGGAGATTTGTTCGTCCGCCAGGATACGCGTAATGTCTGCCAGCACACCCGGCTTATCCAGCACGCGCAGGCGCAGGTAGTAGCTGGTCTGCACTTCGTCCATCGGTAGTATTTTCAGGTCGGCCATCGCGTTCGGTTGGAAGGCGAGATGCGGTACGCGGTTCTCCGGATCGGCGGTGTGCATGCGCGTCACGTCTACCAGATCGGCGATCACCGCGCTGGCAGTGGGTTCGGCGCCGGCGCCCTTGCCGTAATACAACGTTGCGCCCACGGCGTCGCCGTGCACCAGCACCGCGTTCATCGCGCCTTCGACATTTGCGATGAGTCGCTTGGACGGGATCAGTGTGGGATGTACGCGTAGTTCGACGCCTTCCGCCGTGCGTTTGGTGATGCCCAATAATTTGATGCGATAGCCGAGTTGTTCGGCGTATTTGATATCCACCGCATCCAGTTTGGAGATACCTTCGATATGCGCTTTGTCGAACTGCATCGGAATGCCGAACGCCAGCGCGGAAAGGATGGTGATCTTGTGCGCCGCGTCCACGCCTTCGATGTCGAAGGTGGGGTCGGCTTCGGCGTAGCCCAGACGCTGTGCTTCTTTCAACACGGTATCGAAGCTCAGACCCTTGTCGCGCATCTCGGATAAAATAAAATTCGTTGTGCCGTTGATGATGCCGGCGATCCATTCGATACGGTTCGCGGTGAGTCCTTCACGCACGGCCTTGATGATGGGGATACCACCCGCCACCGCCGCCTCGAACGCGACCATCACGCCCTTGTCCTGTGCCGCTTTGAAAATCTCGTTGCCGTGTGTCGCCAGCAAAGCCTTGTTGGCGGTGACCACGTGTTTGCCGTTGGCGATGGCTTTCAGCACCAACTCTTTTGCCACGCCGTAGCCGCCGATCAATTCGATGACGATGTCCACCTCCGGATCACTCACCACCGAGAACGCGTCGTCCGTTACGCGGCAGGCACCGCCGGTAACCTTCTTCGCCAGTTCCACATTCTTGTCCGCCACCACGGTGATGCGGATGGGACGACCGGCACGGCGCGTAATCTCTTCCGCGTTGCGTTGCAATACGGTGAAGGTGCCGCCGCCGACGGTGCCGATTCCGAGAAGTCCTACGTTGATTGCTTTCATTTCTACAACTCCTGATTGTTTTTCATAGGTCGGGATTTATCCCGACAAGGTAGCGTCGGGATAAATCCCGACCTACAAGTTCACCGTTTATCCGCGTGGGCACAAAAACGTGCCCACCCTACCTAATTAATTGGTGCCGTGTTTCTTGCGATAGTTTTCCAGGAAGCGCGCGATGCGCCCGATGGCGTCGGTCAGATCGTCGGCATTCGGCAGGAACACCACGCGGATGTGATCGGGGTGCATCCAGTTGAAACCGCTGCCCTGCACCACCAGCACTTTTTCCGTTTCCAGTAATTCCAGAATGAATTTCTGGTCGTCCTTGATCGGATAGATTTTGGGATCGAAGCGCGGGAACAGATACAACGCCGCCTTGGGTTTGACGCAGGTGACACCGGGAATCGCGGTGAGCAATTTGTAGGCGAGATCGCGTTGCTTGCACAAGCGTCCGGTGGGCGCGACCAGGTCGATGATACTTTGATAACCGCCCAGCGCGGTCTGGATGGCAAACTGCCCCGGCACGTTGGAACACAGGCGCATGGAAGCCAGAATGGTCAGGCCGTTGATGTAATCTTGCGCGTGTTTCTTTTCGCCGGAGAGCACCATCCAGCCCGCGCGATAACCGCAGGCGCGATAGTTTTTCGACAGGCCGTTCAGGGTGACGAACAACACATCGTCCGCCAGCGAGGCCATCGACGTGTGGGTCGCACCGTCGTACAACATCTTGTCGTAGATCTCGTCGGCGAAGACGATCAACTCGTTCTCGCGCGCGACCTGGATGATCTCTTTGAGAATCTCGTCCGAGTACAACGCGCCGGTCGGATTGTTCGGGTTGATGACCACGATGGCGCGCGTGTTCGGCGTAATCTTGCTGCGAATATCGGCCAAATCGGGATTCCATGCGTTGGCTTCGTCGCACAGGTAATGGTGCGGTGTGCCGCCCGCCAGCGTCACCGCCGCCGTCCACAGCGGATAGTCGGGCGCGGGAACCAGCACTTCATCGCCGGTGTTGAGCAAACCCTGCATCGCCATCACGATCAGTTCGGACGCACCGTTGCCGATGTAGATATCGTCCAGACCGACACCCATGATTTTCTTCGACTGGCAATAATGCATGATGGCTTTGCGCGGCGCGAACATGCCTTTGGAATCGGAATAGCCGGACGAATTCGGCAGATTCAGGATCACATCCTGCTGGATCTCTTCCGGCGCTTCGAATCCGAACGGTGCCAGATTTCCAATGTTCAGTTTGATGATGCGCTGGCCTTCTTCTTCCATCTGCTTGGCGCGTTCCATCACCGGACCGCGAATGTCGTAGCACACGTTGGAAAGCTTGGTTGATTTTGAAATAGGTTTCACAATAACTCGCTCAGTTGTCAGGGATATCGCCCGCGCGCCCGATGGTAGAATCCGGCATGTACGTGTGACTTCCGCAAGGGGCGGGATTTTAACCGCGCCGCCCCCGCTGCGGCAAACTATTGGAGAAAGTTTTGGCATTACATTTACTCAAGAACACCCACCTGAAAACCTTCACTGGACACGGCGTGGGGTATGTTGCCGTCAACGGGCAGCACTTCCAACAACCGCTGGTGGTTCTACCCGAAGAAGTCCGCACCGACTGGCCGGCCACCGATTTCGCCTCGTTGAATGCGGCCCATTTCGACTATTTTCTCGAACTAAAACCGGAAGTCTTGCTGCTGGGCACCGGCGCGCGCCAGCAATTCGCTCACCCTGACCTTTACCGCGAACTCATCCGCGCCCGTATCAGTGTTGAATTCATGGATACCCCCGCCGCGTGCCGCACGTACAACATCCTCGTCGCCGAAGACCGTAAAGTGGTCGCGGCGGTGTTGCTTTAAGAGGAACGTATGAACCCATCCCTGCAAAAAGTCATCACCCAGACCGAACAAGTCATCCTCGGCAAACCTCACCAAATCAGGTTGGCGCTCACCTGCCTGCTGGCGCGCGGGCATCTGCTCATCGAGGATTTACCCGGCGTGGGCAAGACCACGCTGGCGCACGTATTGGCAAAAACTCTCGGCTTGCATTTCCAACGCATCCAGTTCACCAGCGACATGTTGCCCGCCGACATTCTCGGCGTCGCGATTTTCCAGCGCGACAGCGGTGAGTTCAAATTCCATGCGGGGCCGATTTTCGCGCAGATGATCCTGGCCGATGAAGTCAACCGCGCCACCCCCAAGACACAAAGCGCATTGCTGGAGGCGATGGAGGAACAGCAGGTCACCAGCGAAGGCGCGACACGTCCGCTACCCGTGCCTTTCTTCGTCATCGCCACCCAGAACCCAACCAACCAGATCGGTACGTTCCCGTTGCCCGAGTCACAACTTGACCGCTTCCTGATGCGTATCCGCCTGGGTTATCCGGACGCCCAAGCGGAACGCGGACTACTCTCCGGCGTGGACAGGCGCGACATCGTCGCCAAGCTCACCCCGCAGATGGAGACCGCCGAATTGATGGCGATGCAACAGCAGGCGCGGCAAGTGTTCGTCTCGTCCGCCTTGCTCGATTATGTGCAGGCCATCATTCGGCATAGCCGTGAATCTGCCCGGTATGTGCATGGATTATCGCCGCGCGCCGGACTGTCATTGCTGGCCGCCGCGCGTGCCTGGGCTTTGCTCGACGGACGTACTGCCGTTATCCCAGAAGATATCCAGGCCGTGTTGCCCGGCGTTGCCAGCCACCGTCTGCAATCCGTGTTGGACACACAAACTTCGGACGGCGAAAAATTGGCACGCGAACTGATCGAGGCGGTCGCCATTCCCTGACGTGCTGCGTTTCTTAAAACAAAAATTCCGCAACTGGGCATTCCGCCGCACCGTCGAAACCGGCACGGTGGTGCTTAACCAGCGCCGCATCTACATCATCCCGTCCAGACAAGGATTCGGCTTCGCCCTGGTGCTGACGCTAATGTTGCTGGGCGATATCAACTACAACCTGAGCCTGGGTTATGTGCTGACCTTTCTGCTCGCCACCACAGCCGGATTGAGCATGTTGTACGCCTTCCGCAACATGGCTCAACTGGCTATCCATGCGGGACATATCGAGCCGGTGTTCGCGGGTGAACAGGCGCACTTCGTATTCCATTTCCACAACCCGGGTTCGCTGGTGCGTTATCGGTTACATCTGCATGACGACGACGGGCACCAAAACGTTTTTGACCTTCCTGCCCGTCTTTCAACACCGGTTGAACTGGCCATACCGGCGACACAACGCGGCTGGCTGGATAGCGGCCGCCTGTCGCTGTACACCGAATTCCCGCTCGGCCTGTTCCACGCCTGGACGTACCTCCATTTTGATGTGCGTTGTCTGGTCTATCCCAAACCTGCTGCGCCCCAACCGCTGCCCTACGTTTCTGTGATGGACGGTACGGGCAAAATGATGGTGGCGGGTGATGAGGATTTTTCCGGTCTGCGCAACTATGTGGCAGGCGATGCGATGCCGCGTATCGCATGGAAGGCACTGGCGCGCGAACAGGGATTGCAAGTCAAACTGTTCTCCGCACCGCAGGGGCAATCGTTGTGGTTGGACTGGTCGCAATTGCCGGATATCGCTCAAGAACGAAAATTGGAATTGCTCACGCGCTGGGTACTGGATGCGGATGGACAAGGTTTGCTGTATGGACTGCGACTGCCCGACGGTGAAGTTGCGCCGCAGCACAATCCTGCACATCGAGCCGAGTGTTTGCGACGGTTGGCGTTATTTGGGATGAGTGAACATGCCGGGGGTGTCCCCCCTTCCCCACCCTTCCCCCGGGGGGAGAAGGGCTCGTCTGTCTTCCCTCTCCCATCGGGGGAGGGACTGAGGGAGGGGGAAGCTCCATGAATAGAACGCTAATCTACAGCCTCATCGCCTGCATCCTGCTGGTGAGTGCGCCGCATACGGATCATCTTCCGCTGTGGGTCAGCACAGTTTGCGTGGCACTGCTGGCATGGCGCGTTTACCTTACCTATAGCGGCAATACACTGCCTGCGCGCTGGTTGTTGCTCGGAATTTCCGTTGCCTGCGTGCTCGCCATCGCCATCACCTACCGCACGCTGTTCGGACGCGAGGTCGGCGTCACCCTGCTCATCCTGCTGGCCTCACTCAAGTTGCTGGAACTGCGGGCCGTGCGTGATGCCACGGTAGTGATCTATCTTTCCTGCTTCATCATCATCACCAATTTCTTTTATTCACAGAGCATCCCCACCGCGTTATTCATGCTGGCAACTTTGATTGTCATTCTGGCAAGCTGGGTGCATCTGCAAACGGGTTCACTCGCGCTCAAACCGCGTTTGCGTATCGCCGGAATAATGCTGTTGCAAGCTATCCCGCTGACGCTCCTCATCTTCGTGTTATTTCCGCGTGTGCAGGGTCCGTTGTGGGGCATGCCGCAGGATGCGTACGCCACCAGCGGTTTGTCCGACAGCATGTCTCCGGGCAGCATGAGCAAGTTGTCGCTTTCCGATGCTGTTGCCTTCCGTGTTACGTTCAACGACAAAGTGCCGCTACGCGAACAGATGTATTGGCGCGGGCCGGTGTTGTGGGATTTTGACGGCACCACATGGACGCGCGGACGCAATGCCACTTTGCGCAGCCCGCAGCTGGACAATGCGGCTCAGCCGGTGGACTACAGCGTGACGCTGGAACCGCACAACAAACCCTGGTTGTTCACACTGGAAATGGCGACACAACTTTCCATCCCCGCCGACTTCGCTCCCGATTTCCAATTGTTAAGCAGGCGGCCGGTGAATGCCCGCTTGCGTTACAGCGCGCGTTCGCACCTGACCTATCGCGCCAATCTGAATGAACCGCCGCAGCAAATGCAACGCGCACTGGTTTTGCCGCGCGGCTACAACCCCCGGTCGCTTCAGCTTGCGGCGACGTGGCGGGCACAGAACAACAACGACAAGACCCTCGTCAGCACCGCCCTGGCCTACTTTAATCGCGGCGGTTTCGAATACACACTGGAGCCGCCGCTGCTCGGCTCGAACAGCGTGGATGATTTTCTGTTCACCAGCAAAAAAGGATTCTGCGAACACTACGCCGGAAGCTTCGTGTTCCTGATGCGTGCAGCGGGTGTTCCGGCGCGTGTGGTGACCGGCTATCAGGGGGGCGAATATAACGAGCTCGGCGACTACTACATCCTGCGCCAATACGATGCACACGCCTGGGCGGAAGTTTGGTTGCGCGATTTGGGCTGGGTGCGTATCGACCCCACCGCCGCCATTGCGCCGGGTCGTATCCAGAACGGGCTGAATTCCTCCTTGTCGGACAATGCGGCGCTGCCCTTCTTCGCCCGCACCCAGTCCCAGTTCTTGCTCAAACTACGCTTCAACCTGGATGCACTGAACAACCAGTGGAACCAATGGGTTCTGGGTTACAACACGGAACGCCAATTCGCGTTCCTCACGCGCTTGGGCATGGAAGATATCACCTGGCAGAAGCTGGCAATCAACATGCTGGCGGGTGTTTCACTGCTAGTGGGTATATTTACTCTGGTCATGCTGCGGCGTTTGGTCACGCGGCAAACCGATGCGATACAAGCCGGCTATCTTAAATTCTGCCGCAAGCTGGAAAAACACGGCACGCTGCGCGCGGCGCATGAAGGAGCACAGGACTTCGCCCAACGTGCCGCGAAAATCCATCCGCAACACGCTGCTTTGATCGCCGACATCACGGCGCGCTACGTTGCCTTGCGCTACGGCAACCAACAGGATGAGGCATCACGGCGCGCATTCAAGGATGCCGTCAGGATGTTCAAGCTATAATCCGCGCCACTTAAAATGTATCCGTTGGATATTAAACATACCGTTCGTGCCGAGTGTTTTCCGTTCCCCCTTCGATACGTCGCATAAATCGCGACACTCGGGACGAACGGAAAAGTATCGAGGCATGTGACATTCACTAGATCAGCAACCATGCAAATCACCCGCCGCCTGGAGTTCGATGCCGGTCACCGCATCCCCAATCACAACAGCCAGTGCAAACATCTGCACGGCCACCGCTACGCCATCGAGATCACTTTGGCAGGCGACATCATCACGACCGAGGGTGTTTCGGAACAGGGTATGGTGATGGATTTTTCGGATGTGAAACGCATCGCCAAGGAGCGTGTTGTCGATGTATGGGATCACGCTTTTATTGTCTATCGCGGTGACAAGGTGGTGCTGGATTTTCTGAACACGATGCCGAACCACAAGACCGTGGTACTGGATGTCATCCCGACCGCCGAAAATCTGGCGAAAGTCGCCTTCGAGCTATTGGCAGATGCCTACCGCGATACCTACGGCAACCACCTGCGACTGGAACGCGTGCGACTGTTCGAAACACCCAATAACTGGGCGGATTATTCGCGCTAAATCCTGCACGGGCAAACGATGAACCCGTTTACCCACCCTACTTTGAACGGCTTTTGGGTAGGGTGGGCACGTTTGGGTGCCCACGCGGTGAGTGCAAAATTCCCAACTTGGCCTAATTTTCCCTGCGCCCTGACTCGTACCACCCCGAGCTACGATTGACCAGATACACCACGCTCAACATCACCGGAACCTCGATCAATACACCGACCACGGTGGCGAGCGCCGCACCGGATTCAAAACCGAACAGGCTGATAGCGGCAGCAACCGCCAATTCGAAAAAGTTACTGGCGCCGATCAGGGCCGACGGCCCCGCCACGCAATGAACTTCGCCCACGCGGCGGTTCAACCAATAGGCCAGCCCCGAGGTGAAGTACACCTGGAGGGTGATGGGTACGGCGAGCATGGCGATGATAAGCGGTTGCTCGACGATGGCTTTGCCCTGGAAGGCGAACAACAAGACCAGCGTCAGTAACAGCGCGGAGATGGAGACCGGGTGGAGTGCGGTCAAGGTACGCTCCAACGTTTCTGCACCGCGCCCCAGTAACCACTTGCGCCACAGCTGCGCCAGCAGCACCGGCAACACGATGTACAACAGCACCGATACCAGCAACGTATCCCACGGCACGATGATGGACGAGATACCCAGCAGCAGCGCCACCAGCGGCGCGAAAGCAAACACCATGATGGCGTCGTTAAGGGCAACCTGGCTCAGTGTGAACAGCGGTTCACCGTTCACCAGCCGGCTCCACACGAACACCATCGCGGTGCAGGGGGCGGCGGCGAGCAGAATAAGTCCGGCGATGTAGCTGTCGATTTGCTCCGCCGGAAGGTAGGGGGCGAAGAAATGGCGGATGAACAACCAGCCCAGCAGCGCCATTGAAAACGGTTTGACCGCCCAGTTGATAAACAGCGTGACGCCGATGCCGCGCCAGTGTTGGCGTACCTCGTGCAAAGCGCCGAAGTCGATGCGCAACAACATGGGGATAATCATCACCCAGATCAGCAGGCCGACGGGGATATTGACCTTGGCGATCTGCAACGTGCCCAGCCAATGGAACGGTGCGGGGATGGTTTGTCCCAGCACCACACCGACGAGGATGCACAGAAACACCCACAGGGTCAGGTAACGCTCGAATATGCTCATGCTTGAATCCCTTCCATTACTAATTCTGGTTTAACCAACATACGCAACGCAGCAATCCCAACGGGTTCTTCCGCCTGCACCGGAATGACAGCGATGCGTTTGGAATAGCGGTGTTGCACAGCTTCGAGTTGCGTCCATTCATGCTCGGCGCGCCGCGTCAACAACTGTGAAACGGGATGTGCCGCCGCAAGACTCTGATTGACGATCCACGCCCACGGTTCGATACCCGCACGACGCAAGTCTTGCTGCAAGCCGGCAGCTTCCAACACGGGCGTCGTTTCCGCCAACGTGACAATCAGAATGCGCGTGTGCTCCTGATTCCGGAGTTGCATCATCGGGGTCGTGAAGTGCGTTTGGTCTTTGATGTTGCGCGCCACCTCGCGATGGTATGCGCCGGTTGCATCAAGCAATAAGAGTGTATGGCCGGTGGGTGCGGTATCCATCACCACGAAGGTGTGATTTGCGTCGCGGATGGCGCGTGAGAAGGCTTGAAACACGGCAATCTCTTCAGTGCACGGAGAGCGCAAATCCTCTTCCAGCAATGCACGGCCTTGCGCGTCCAAATCCTTGCCTTTGGTGGCCAGTACATTTTGGCGATAACGTTCGGTTTCCGCGTGAGGGTCAATGCGGCTCACGGTCAAGTTCGCCGTTTCGCCCTGCAAGGTTTCCGCAAGATGTGCGGCGGGATCGGAGGTGGTGAGATTTACAGCATGTCCACGCGCGGCCAGTTCAAGCGCAATCGCGGCAGCCAACGTGGTTTTACCCACACCGCCTTTACCCATCAGCATGATCAGCCCATGACCGGTTTTCTCAATCTCATCAATCAAGCCGGCAAGATGGGGCAAGGCGTCTTCCTGGTGCGGAATCGCAGTGTACGTTTTGACAGGATGGTTGCCCAGTAGCGCACGCAAAGCGTCCACGCCGACCAAATTGAAGGGCAACAGGCTGCGCACATCGGTGGTCAGATCACGCAACACCCCGGGCATGGCATCCAGGGCAATCTGTTCGCGCCGATAGACGGCCAGCGCGACCGGATCGCCGGTCTCGCTTTCCGGCATGCACCCGTTCAAGACCAGTGACTGGTTGGCAAAACCGATGTGTGCCAACTCCGCGCTGGTACGCGCGGCTTCCTGCAAAGCGGAACGCTGTGCGCGCGCAACCAAAATCAGGCGCGTGCGGCGTGAATCTGCAAGTACCGCAACGGCATCGCTGTAGCGCTGGCGTTGCTGTTCCAACCCCGCCAAGGGACCGAGACAAGAAGCATCGCCCTTCCCCGCCTCCAGAAAGCCGCTCCAAGCTCCCGGAAGTTGCAGCAGTCGAATCGTGTGGCCCGTCGGCGCGGTATCGAAAATGATGTGGTTGTAGTTTTCAGTTAGCGCCGTGTCGATCAGCAACGCGGTGAACTCGTCGAACGCCGCAATTTCTGTTGTACACGCTCCGGACAGTTGCTCTTCTATCCCCCTGACCACGGCGTCAGGCAAGAGCCCGCGCACGGGACCGACGATACGGTCCCGGTAAGCCCGGGCAGCGGCCTGGGGATCGATTTCCAACGCGAATAATTCAGGCACCTCGGGAATCGGAGTGATGCGGTTGCCGATGTTGACGCCGAAAACCTGCCCGACATTGGAAGCAGGATCCGTGCTGACCAGCAACACGCGCTTGCCGTCATCGGCCAGACGCACAGCAGTGGCACACGCCAGCGAGGTTTTGCCGACCCCGCCCTTGCCGGTGAAAAACAGGAAGCGCGGCAGTTCGTTGAGCAATTTCATTAATTCGAATCGGGCGTTTACTTAGCAGCACGTGCTGCCGGAGCAACAGCCGCCCTCCGCTTTGCTTTCCGTTGCGGCGAACTCATTTTCCACACCGGCAATACCGGCGAATCGCGCCAATTCTTTGCGTGTCGGATAACGCCCCGCGAGTGCGATTTCGCCATCCACCAATACCAGCGGCAAACCTTCCGCCCCCGATCGTTCCAGAAAAGCTTTCACCACTGCATTTTCTGCAAAGGTCAGCGGTTGTTGCGCGAGATTGAAACGCTCGATCTCCCCACCGGAAGATTTCAACCAATCCACATCGGCACTGAAACCCACCAACGCCTGGTCAACCTCGGCTCCGCATACGCCCGTGCTGCAACACAATGCCGGATCAAATATTTGCAGTTTGCCCATCACGTTCTCCTTAATCCCGGATGCGCCCGATCTCGGCGAGCTTCTCTTTCAATACCAGTTTGTCCAGCTTTTCGATGGGCAGGCTCAGGAACAAATGGATACGGCGCGCCAATTGCTCTGCCGCTTTGTTGAATGCGGCACGGCGCGCTTCCTCCCCTTCGATATGCGCCGGATCGGGAATGCCCCAATGCGCCGTGGCAGGATGCCCCAGCCACAGCGGGCAAACTTCACCCGCCGCGTTGTCGCACACGGTGAAGATGAAATCGAATTCCGGCGCGTCGGCTCTGGAGAATTCGTCCCAGCTTTTGCTGCGCAGCCCTTCAGTGCTGTGTCCGTGCGCTTGCAACCATTCGAGTGCACCGGGATTGACCTTGCCAGCCGGCTTGCTGCCCGCGCTGTAAGCCTTGAACTTGCCTTTACCCAGGACATTGAACAGCACCTCGCCCAGAATGCTGCGTGCAGAATTGCCTGTACAAAGCACCAGCACGTTGTATGTTTTTTCGCCCATTTCTATTTTCCTTTTAAAGTTATCAACATTTCTTGCTCGGTACCTTGCAGGTGTCCGCATTTCCGCCACAACAGTTCTCGGTCAAATAGTCCACCATGCCGTTCATCACGCTGAAATTCGCCGCGTAGTAAATGAAACGGCCATCCTGCCGGCTCTCCACCAAACCGGCATGGCTGAGCGTCTTGAAATGGAACGACATCGTTGCCGGGGACACTTTGAGTTTTTCGGCGATCTGCCCCGCCGCCAATCCGTCCGGCCCGCTGCTCACCAGCAAGCGGTAAATCGACAAACGCGTGGGCTGTGCCAGTGCCGCCAATGCCTTTACGACTTGTGCAGGTTTCATCATTTTATGTTTCCATTGTTAAACAATTATTAAAACGACGGCGGAAATTAAAACAGAAAATTTACTGCCGCGCAAGAACCGGGGAAAACACCCGTTGGGATCAGTAAAATCGGAACGAGTAGAACAGCTCCAGCGCATCCTCGGTGCCGGTGCGCGTGATGATGGTGATGCGCGGACTGAGCGTGTAGGTGAATTTGGTCACACCGCCGACATCGGACAACCCTTGCTCGTAACTGATGAAAGCGCGCGAAGAAAGCCGCTTGCCCACGGTCACTTTCTGGCTCAGTAACGGATCGCCGCCGGCTTGTTGTTTCAGCGAGAGTTCGTCCACACCCAGCGCCCTGCCCAATTGCCCCACCGATTGCCCGCCCAGAATATTGCCGGCGGCGGCGATCAGCAAAGTGGTGTCGATGCCACTGCTGTCGGGCACGCGACCCAGCACGATCCAGGACAGTTTTTCCGCATCCGGCACGTTGGGTGTGGAGACCAGATGCACGATCGGGTGGCGCACGGTGCCGGTCACCTCAACCCCTGCTTCGACACTCAGACCTTTGCGCAAAGCCAAAATATTCAAACCCGGATCATCCAGCGGCCCCTGAAAATTCACCATGCCGCGATCCACCTGCAAACGCTGTCCGAATGCGTCAAACAGCGCATCTTGTGCCGCGATGATGCCGGTCACACTCAACGCTTCTCCGTCTTCACTGCGCACATTGAGCTGTCCCGCCAAACGTGCTTCGAGACCGGAGGCGCGAATATAGAAATGATCGCCCAGATCCAACGTGGCGCGCACCGAATTCGACGGGCCGGTTTGCTCGGGCGGCTCCAGCCCGACCATCAACACATCGTCTGCCCAGCGTGGACGATTGTTGACCGGTTGATTGATGAGCCCGGCATCGGCGCGAATGTTGCCGTCGAAAATCAAACGTTGCCGGTCGTAACGCGCGTGCCCGGTGCCGGAAGCGATGATCCAGCGGTCGGTACGCTGCGCCAGCGGCAGATGTTGTGCCTGAATTTGCACTTCACCCGCGCCGCCGTCCAGATCGAAGCGGCCGCCTGCACTGACCGTTCCGGAAGCAACGGATAATTTGTAGTCGCGCAACAGATTGTCGCGCGGGACCGCTTGGAGTGGCGCAGTGAAGGCCAAATGATCGACAAACACCGTGGCGGGTTCGAAGCGGATATCCAGCGCACCCTGTTCCAGGCGGACACCCTGATCCAGCAAACCGAACACCAAACTATCGCCCTGCGCCCTGCCGCGCAAACGCGGTGCCAGGAACGTCCCCGCGAGATCGGCATCCAGTTTCAAACGGCCACCACTTTGTACATTGCTGTCCAGCATCGGCCCCAGCCACGACACATCATCCGATTGAATTTTAAGCTGGCCGGTTAACGCAGTGTCCGGCAAGATCGTCCACCCCGTTGCCGTGCGGGTCAGCGGCAACAGGGCGCGCGCATCCACCGTGCCCAAGCGTTCCCCGCTGGCTTGCAGTTTTGCATGCAACCGGTCCTGTTCGGCGTCCAGCGACAACCGCATCTCCTGCAGGCCCAACTTGAGTCCAGTGTTGCCCTCGACCACCCAGTCGCCGCTTTCACGTTGTACTTGCAAATGCCCCTGCCAATGTTCGTCCTCTGTCACCGACCAATCGCCGCCGAAACGCATCGTTTCGACTGCTTGCGGGATCGGCTCTTCGTGCTGCATGTTCACGGCACGCAGGTTGATACCGCTGAAATTTCCCGCGCTGTGCCAACGTTGCGGCGTCCAGGAGGTCTCGGCGAAATTGACCTGCCCGCCGCTGATAGACACCGGTGCTTTACCCAGCACCACGGACTCACGATCAAATTTCAGCGCTGTCGGTGCCAGCAGATTGAAGGGCAACACACCGCTCGCGGCCAGTGAATCCAGCGAACCGCTCCATAAGCCGGGACTTGCCGATTGCCCCGTGGTGTCCAGCCCGCCGCTGGCCGTCAGCCTGAGCTCTTCCAGCACCTCTGCACCCTGCGCCAGTTGTGCGGCCAGTTGCGCTGTGTGGTGTTTTCCGCTGCCTTGCAATTCGAAACTGGCTTGCGGAATTTGCAGCGATGCCTTGTTGTGAAATCCCTGAATGTCCAACTTCATCTGCAACGCCGCTTCAGCCAGATCGCCCGTGGCATCCAGTGTGTCGATATGATGCGCATCGGCAAAAACGAGCTGTTTTGCATGAATGTTGAATTGCAGCCGTGGCAGGTCGACACTGCCCGACAGGGTCGCCTGTCCCGCAAGTTGGCCACCCAGCCCGTTGCCGAGTTGTTCCAGTTTCGGCGCATCCAGAGTGAGCTGGATACGATCCGCAGCCGTCCCCAGCAGCACATTCATATTGACCCGGTTATCCCCCAGCAACACGGCCGCATCACCGGTCACATGCTGTAATCCGGCGAACTCAAGATGGCCGTTGCCGCTGATGTTGTATTGCGCAAAATGGCTGTCGGTCAGATCGAATTGCAGCGTGCCTTCCACTTCAGGCAACACGAAACCGGACACGTCCAAATCCGCGTTCAATTCGGTCGCGGGGGTGGCGGCGAATTCGGACAAATTCAATTTGCGCAGCTTGCTGCTGATGCGAAATGTGCGCCGGCGATCCAGCGTCAATTGACCGTGCCCGGCAAGCACGGTCTCGCCGCGTGTCAGGCGAAAATCGGTCAGCTCGATTAAATCTGCCTGCCGTTTAAGATCGGCAACCAACGCCAACTTGCCGTCGCCGAGTACCGCCACCGCATGCTGGTTGTTCCCCGCGCTGTCCACAAGGATGTCGCCGTGCAAATTCGATTTCGGCAGGCGTGTGTCCAGCACACTCGTGTCCAGATCCAGCACTTTCAACTGCGCGATCCCTTTGCCCTGTTTCACCTCCCACGTCAGGTCACCCGTGATGTGGCCGTCATTCTGCAAACGCGCATCGATCCGCTCCAGTCTCCAATTCGAGGGCGACAGACGCACGTGTGAATTGATCCCGAGCAGCGGCAAACCCTTGCGGTCAAGCGGCGCGGCGTGCGCATTGCGCAACTGCATTGTGCCTTGCAAAATCCCGCCAGGGGCGCCGGACAATTCAATACTTCCCGAGACCCCGGCAGCCGGTGCGTCCGCCACAAATCGCTGCAATTCCAAGCCGCTGAAAGACGCCTGCAAACGACTCACCGCAATCGCGGAGAACGGTGCCAGTTGCGCCGATCCCGTGACACTCACCCCGGCGCCCGTACCGTGTAACTCGACGATCAACTGTTGCAGGTCACCACGGGCATCGGCTTCAAAATGCGTGTATTCCGGGCGCCCGGAGAGTTGCACAGGCGTATCGAGCGACGTGTGTGCCTGGAGTGCAAAAGGGGTGTCCGGCAAAATCTCGGCTGAAGCATTAAGGTCACCATAGGCAAGCTGCGCATGTAATTTCTGCAAATACAGGCCTTTGCCATCACTTTCGAAACCGGTGCGGATCGCACTCGCCGAAAAATCCGCTGTGGCACCTTCGCGGCTGTACATATTCAGCGTATCAATGCCGATTTGCGCCGCGCGTACTTCCAGCGGCAAACGCAGACTGAGCGGCAAGGTGGCCGGTTTATCCGACGGCAAAACCAGCACGTCAACTTTGTGTACATGCAGATTCTGCACGTTCAACGTGCCTTGCAATAACGAAGTCGGATGCCATTCCAATAACACTCCGTTCAACGTCACGCGCCAGCCCTCGCCACGCAACACGAGCTGTTGTATCCCGATCGGCTCAAGCAGCGAACCGTTGACGCCTTGCGCCTGAATATTGCCCCGGCTATGGCGTTCGCTCACGCCCAGCATCCACAACAATCCGGAGGTGGTCGCCAGCAGCCACACGGTTACCGCCAGCAGCAACGTAACCGGCGCCACAACGCCGAGCAGCCATTTGTTGCGGCGTGAAAGAAATTGGGCTTCCTGTTCCATCAGAACGCCACCGCGATGGAAAAATGCATACGCGTATCCGGCTGGCCTTTGGCGCGTGCAAAATCCAGCGCCAGCGGCCCGACCGGACTGCGCCAGCGCAGACCGGTGCCGTAACCCACCGAGAGTTTCAGCGCCGGTGCGGTGTCGGCGGCATCACCCGCATCACAAAACAATGCCGCCCCCAAGCCGTTGAACCAATGGGTGTACTCGGCGCTTGCCGTGGCCATCGCGCGGCCGCCCACCACCGCGTTGCCTTCCTGATAGCCCAGGCTCTGGTAGGCAAATCCGCGCACCGTTTGCGTACCGCCGACACGGAACAGATATTCCTGCGGAATACCCAGACGCGTGGTCGAGGCGGTGTATCCGCCCTCGATACGCAGCGAGATCACATCGCGCTCACCCAGCGGAATCCACGACTGATGGCGCAGATACGTGCGCAGAAAATCCTGGTCCGATAACAACGATTTGCTCGCGCCACCCACGCGCACCTCGGTCAACTGTCCCACCATCGGGGCAAGCGGATCATCCACCACGCGGCGATACCAATGCCAATCCAGCACCAGTGCCTGATCGGTTTCGCGGATACCGCCCAGCGGGATACGCCGCTCCTGTTGCCAGTTGAGACCGATGCCGGTCTCGATACCGAACTGGGTACTGCTGCGCGTCACACCGAACTTGTCGCGTTGCGTCTCCAACCCCTGGATCTGCGTCTTTTCACCGCTGCCTTTCCACGACAAACGGAAGCCCTGCGGATTGGGCGGTGTATCCAGTCCGGCCGAAACCGACTGGCGATTCTTTTCCACCACCAAGGCGCTGTTCAGCATCCAAGCCTGATCCATGAAATTAAAACTTTGGAAATTGACTTCGTTGCGCACCCCGTTGTTGGTGCTGTAACCGACCCCCACCGAGACCTTGCGCGAAAGCGCTTCGACGATCTTCACATTAACCGGCGCACTGATCCCGCCGTTGCCCGCGTCCTGCTGATTTTCCGTGTTTGCCGTATCCAGGCTGACGATCACGGAATTGAATTGCGGCAGATTCTGCAAGCGGTTCTGAAACGCCATCAACAGCTCGCGTTCGTAAGGTTGCCCGCGCTTGAAATCCGCATGCCGCTGAACCAGAGCCGGAGCATAACGTTCAAGACCGCGCACAGTTATATCGCCGAAAGTGTAGCGCGCACCCGAATCCACCACGATGTGCAAACGCGCGCTGTTTTTCGACGCATCCACCTGCGCCGAAGTTTCCACCAGGCGCGCAGCGGCGTAATCCTTGCGCGCCACCTGTGCCAGCAACAATGATTTGGCGTCATCCCACGCGGGTGCGCGAAAGGCGGAACCCGGCTTCAGGGTCCAGGATTCGCGCAGGTGGCGGATGCGTTCGCTGCGTTGTGTGTCGGGCAAAGCCAAATCGCCGCGAAACTCGACGTTCACTTCGGTGACCAGTGTTCGCGGACCGGGAATCACCTCGATCTCCACCACTCCCGCGCGTGATACCGAGCGCAGAGCCACCTTGCTGGAAAAATAGCCTTCCGTCACCAATATCTCCGGGATCTCGCGCTGGGCACGGCGCACGAAAGTCACCCGGTCATTTTCTTTTCTGAGCAACTCTTCGGGTAACACAAAATATTCCGCAATCACCTCGCGCACTTCCTTCGGCGCAATCAGATTGACCGGGGGAATGCTGCCGCCTTTTGCATGGGACACCACCGGATTCAACATCCACAGTGCCGCCACAATCGTTAGCCCGGCGCAAAAACTTCGCGCCCCGTTCCGCCCACAACACGCCATTTGTTTCGCGAAAAAACGCACCCTTGCCATGAATGAAAATTCACTCGCGACAACAGCCAATGATTTATTAATTAACACGACACGAATTGACGAAGGAACACATGGGGTGATTGTATGGAATTGTGATGCCCGATGCGAGAGAAGCTGTACAAGGTGCGAGAGAAAACAGCGAAACATTAAATTGAAAACGTCCGTGGTAGCATGCCCGCAGAATCTGTATCGATACCGTTTCAGGGAGCACAACATGAAAATCAAACGCAAGCAACGATGCCATGTTCATTGAACTCGGCATCCTGATCGTGGTGGTGGCGATTGTCGTCATCGCGCTGCGTCCGCCGCGCAAATAAAACAGGAGGCCGCAGCCTCCTGTTTCGTTTCGCACACAATCGCGATTCTAGCCGCGACGGCTTTGCCGGATAGGCCGTGTGTTCGATCCTTCCATCCAGCGTTTGATGCGATTGGCATCGCCCACGCGGGTGCGTTTACCCCAGGAATCCAGCAGCACGATGACCACTGGCCGGTTGGATATCTTCGCCTGCATCACCAGGCAACGCCCGGCTTCGCTGATGTAACCCGTTTTGCTCAAACCAATCTCCCACGCGGTGTTCCTTACCAGAGGATTGGTATTGTTGAAGCGCAGGGTATGGCGGGACGAGACTTTGATGTTATGCGAGCTGGTGGTGGTGTAGCGCTGGATATCCGCATAACCGCGAGCCGCCTGCACCATGCGCACCAGATCCTGCGCGGTGGAGACATTGGTGCTGTGCAATCCGGTGGGGTCTTCGAAATAGGTTGAGGTCATTCCCAATTCGCGCGCCTTGGCGTTCATCTTCGACAACATCACCTCGGTTCCGCCCGGGTAGGTCCGGGCCAGCGCGGCAGCGGCGGTGTTCTCCGACGCCATCAAAGCCAGTTTCAGCAAGTCGCCGCGTGACACTGCCATGCCGTTGCGCATACGCGAACGGGTGCCCTTGAAGTGGTCCCGATCCAGCGAAGAAATGGTGATCAGTTCATCCATGGGCAAACGCGCGTCCAGTACCACCATCGCCGTCATCAGCTTGGTGATGGAGGCGATGGGCACCACGTTGTCGGCATTCTTGCTGAGCAACGGACGTTGCGATTGTTCATCGAAGATCATCGCGATGGATGACCCCAGTTTTGGGGTAACCATTTTGTTGAATGTCGCGAGTTCGTCTGCCTCATTAAATGCGGCGATTTGTTCATTGCCTTGCGCCTGCGCAAACAGCGCAAAACTCGACAATAGAACTGCAATAAATGTATTACGCATGTAATCCCCTGGAAGCGACGTCCGAACGGGGCGCAGGATAACCCAAAAAAACCAGAATAATCAACGATTATTATGAAATCGCTAATCTTCTTCCTGCTGCTGCAAAGCCCACATCTGCGCGTACACACCCTGTTGCGCCAGCAATTCCCGATGGGTGCCGCGTTCGATGATGCGGCCTTTGTCCATCACTAGAATCTGTTGTGCATCCACCACGGTGGACAAACGGTGGGCGATAACCAGTGTGGTGCGGTTCTGCGCGATGCTGTGCAATTCATCCTGGATGGCTTTTTCCGACTTGGAATCCAGCGCCGATGTCGCCTCGTCAAAAATAAGGATCGCGGGATTCTTCAGGATGGCGCGCGCGATCGCCACACGTTGTTTCTCACCACCGGAAAGTTTCAATCCGCGCTCGCCCACCATGGATTGGTAGCCCTGTGGCAGCGATTCGATAAAGTGGTGGATGTGGGCCGATTGAGCCGCCGCAATGATCTCCTCGCGCGTGGCATCGGGACGACCATAAGCGATGTTGTAATAGATCGTATCGTTGAACAGAACAGTATCCTGCGGCACGATGCCGATGGCCGCGCGCAAACTGCTTTGCGACACGCTGCGGATATCCTGCCCGTCGATCGAAATGGCGCCTTCATTCACATCATAGAAACGGAACAGCAGCCGCGACAGCGTTGATTTACCCGCCCCGCTCGCGCCCACCACCGCCACGGTATGCCCGCTGGGGATATCGAAACTCACGTCATGCAAGATCGGGCGCGTGCCGTCGTAGGAAAAATTCACTCCATTAAAATGCACGGCACCTTGATTCAGCCGCAGCGGCAACGCACTTGGGGCGTCCTGGATCTCGCGGTTCACATTCAACAGGCTGAACATCTTTTCCATATCGGCCAACGCATTCTTGATCTCGCGATAGACGAAGCCCAAAAAATGCAGCGGCATATAAAGTTGCAGCATGAACACGTTGACCAGCACCAGATCACCGATGGTCATGTTGCCTTTCACCACCTCATCCGCCGCCAGCAACATGAGCAACGTCACGCCGATGGCGATGATGATGCTTTGCCCCGCGTTGAGTGTCGCCAGCGAGGTCTGGTTGCGCACGGCCGACACTTCCCAGCGCTGCATCTGATCGTCGTAACGCTGCACTTCGTAGCGCTCGTTGCCAAAATACTTCACCGTCTCGTAATTGATCAGACTGTCGATGGCGCGCGTGTTGGCTTTGGAATCCATATCGTTCATGGTGCGCCGGAACACCATGCGCCACTCGGTGATGATCAGCGTAAACGCGATATACAGCACCAGCGTGGCAAACGTGATGATGCCGAACCACGGGTTGTATTTGATGAACAGGATGGCCGCCACCAGCCCGATCTCCAGCAGCGTCGGCAGGATGTTGAACAGCAGAAAGGTCAACAGGAAACTGATGCCGCGCGTACCGCGCTCGATGTCGCGCGATACACCGCCGGTCTGGCGTTCCAGATGAAAACGCAGACTCAGGTTGTGCAGATGTTCGAACACTTGCAGCGCCACACGGCGGATCGCGCGCTGCGTCACCTTGGCGAACAACGCGTCGCGCAACTCGCCAAATAGTGTGCTGAATAAACGCAGCAAACCGTAGGCGAGGATGAGAAAAACCGGGATGGACAACATCGCCTGCGGCTTGCCCATCGCATCCACGATCTCTTTGAAGATCAGCGGCACGGTCACATTGGCAAGTTTGGCCAATACCAGCAACACGATCACCGCGATCACGCGGCCTTTGAATTCGAGCAGATACGGCAACAGGCTGCGGATGACCTGGAAATCACTGCGCGAAGCGGGGGGGAGTGTCGATGAATGTGAGGCGGAGCGGGGATTCACGGGCAAGTTGCGGAGTTGATGAAAGGACGCATTATAGCCTTTGCTCCCACCCACAAAACAACCACCCGCCGCTTATGGGCACCTCTAATAGTCCAAATTTTAGTTACGACATAACCTAAAGGTTAGTCTTCACTGAAACTTCGTTTTGTCGCAATACTGCGTTGCTTAGAACTTTGAATTATTGGAGGTGCCCTCATTCCGGCAGCGCCGGTCTGCCAAAGAAATAGCCTTGTGCATAATCCACCCCGAGTGCAGCGAGGGCGTCGGCCGTCGCTTCATCCTCGACGAATTCAGCCACTGTCTTCAGGCCAAATTCATGTGCCATGCCGTTGATGTGCGCAACCATGATGCGATCCCGTTCGTCGGCAACGATCTGCTGCACGAAGCTGCCTTCGATCTTCACGTAGTCGATATCGAGATATTTCAAATACAGGAACGAAGAGAATCCGCTGCCGAAGTCGTCCAGCGCAACCGTGATCTTGCTGCTGCGCAATTCTTCGATCACCGCACGCACTTGTGTCAGATTTGGCAGCGCCTCGCGCTCGGTGATTTCGAGCACGATGTTCTCGCAGGGCACACCCGCCGCAATCACCAATTCCGGGATGCCGCGCACCCAGTCCATATCGTTGAAACTGCGCGGGAACAGATTGAAGAACATCAGGGCTTGCGGATTTTTCCTGGCAATGACGGCGTAATGCGCCAAACCTTTGCGGAACACCGCGCGGTCCAGTTCCTGCGCCATGCCCAACTCTTCGGCGACATCAATGAAGTCACCCGCCGGGATCACCCGTTCCCCGTCGCGAATACGCACCAAAACTTCAAAGGCGATGACTTCCCGGGTCGACACTTTCACAATGGGTTGCAAAAAGGCCTCGATACGATCTTCGCGCAGCGCATTCCGCAAGAAATCGCCCTGTTTGAAGATCGCCATCATGTTGCGGTCTTCTTCTCCCTGCGCGGTCATCACCTGGTTCTTGCCGTGTTTCTTGGCTTTGTATAACACCACATCCATCGCCGAATAGATCTCCTCCTCGGTCTTGCCATCCTCCGGGAAACTCACCAAACTGAAACTGGCCGTGGAGCGAATCTTGCCGACAGTCAATTCGAATTCCCGCTCTGCCAATGTTTTGTGCAGCTTGGTGGCGACTTGCAGACCGTTCACCGCCGGAGTTTCCGGCAGTATGATCGCGAATTCATCACCCCCCAGACGCGCCAGCACGTCACCGCTGCGCAACCCCTCCGACAACATTATTGCCAGCTCTTTGAGTACCAGATCACCGACCGGATGACCAAAGGTGTCGTTGATGTATTTGAAATTATCCAAGTCGACCATGATCACCGAGAACCCTCGCTGATGGCGGTTCGCACGCAAAATTTCGTGGTGCAGAAATTCCTCGAATTTGCGCCGGTTGAACAACCCGGTGAGCGGGTCGCAGGCCGACATCTTTTCCAGCCTGCTGCTGTATTCCTGAATGGTCTGTAACAGATGGTTGAAATATTCGGCCAAGTGTTTCAGCTCCAACAAATTGTTGGAAGACTTCACCCGCCTGCTGAGATTCATGTCCTGCGTCACCATACGCATCACGCCGACCAGATTGGAGATGGGTAACACGACCATGAAGCGCAGTTTCAGATACAGAATAGTGAACACGGCGGCAATCACGGCCAAGGTATACGCCACGATGGAGTTGATCACTTCGGCAAAGGACACTTTTAGCGAATTGATCGGATACACAATATCAATGACGCCGTGCACCGCCCCCACATGCGACTGCGTGTGGCAGACCAGACATTCTTGCTGCGCAAGGATCGGAAACAGATAGCGAATGGAATCCGTGCCTGGAAATAACGTGGCATCCCGGCCGTTTGCCAGTGCCGAACGCAATGCGTCATCGCGCCCGATTTTCGCGTGCTCCCCGGCCATCACGCCGAATTGCCGCTCGACCGCCTCTCCCCGATAAACATGGATTTTCAAATCCGGCATCGATTCATTCAGGCGCGCAATGGAATCGTTGATTTCGGCCTTGTTCCAGCCTTTGCGCATCGCGGAGTACAAGCCTTGAAATACGATCCTGGAAGTTTGTTGCGCGTCTTCGCGCGCCAACTGGTGGATGGCTCGGTCACGCACGACACGGGAAAAAAAGAAGATGAGCAGAAAAGCTATCAGCAGCGCAAAGATCGAAATCACGATCAGCAATCGCCCCAGGGTGAGTTGCTTGAAGCCGGCAATAAGTCCCGCCACAGCGATTTCCTTTCGATTCTGCAAAATTTGCAGGTCACGCTTGAAAGAATCAGTTCAGAAAAACTACCCCGCCGGAATCATGGCATACCCTTTGAGAATGGACAACGATTTACCGCCTCAGCGTTTGTTGCACCGTCCCGGAAGCCAACAAATGCCCGGGGAAAAATAACCGCTGCGCGCCCGCAACAGGGACAAAATGATACGTACCCGTCTTGCCTGTCTTGGAATTCGTTATCCGCACGTGCTTAAAACGCACCCACCCTACCTCAGAGCTGGCCATATTTCCCGGCGACCACTCTGTCACGCCCGTCGCGTTTAGCCTGATACAGCGCGGCATCGGCAGCAAGCAAGAGCGTCTCCAGCGAGAGTTGGTCGTCCGGCATCACCGAGACCACACCGCAACTGACCGACACATGTTTGCTCTCGGTCGCGTAATGCGGAATTTTCAAGTCGGCGATCATCTGGCGCACACGTTCGGCCATCCACATCGCGCCGTCCTCATCGGTCTCGCCCAGCACCAGCATGAACTCTTCGCCGCCGTAACGTGCTGCCAGATCACTGGCACGTGGCGCGGCGCGGGCGATCTGCAATGCCACCAGCTTCAGGCAATCGTCGCCTGAATGATGCCCGTATTTATCATTGAACAGTTTGAAGTAGTCGATGTCCAGCATGACCAGCGCGAGCGTTTTTTTCTTGCGGATACAACGGCGCCATTCGCGCGACAGAAAATCATCCAATGCGCGGCGATTGGCGATACCCGTCAAGGCATCGGTGGTGGAAAGCCGCAACAGTTCCGCGTTCGCCGAATCCAGCTTGCGTGTCAGATCGACCAGTTTGCGCTGCATCTCGACCAGCCGCTGCATGGCACGCACTTTGGCATGAAACACCGTCTCGCTGACCGGCTTCACCAGATAATCGTCCCCGCCGGCAGCGATGCCCTGCGCCAGATCCTCGTCTTTGTTCAAAGCCGTGAGGAAGATGATCGCCGTCCATTCTTCCGCCAGCTCCATACCGCGGATCCTGCGTGCCACCTCGAAACCGTCGATGTCCGGTAATTTTGCATCCAGCAGCACGATGTCGGGCCGCTCTTTCTTGAACGATTCCAATGCCTCAGTACCGGTCTCGGCGAAAAGAGGCCGCACGACTTCCATGCTGGCCAGATAATTCCCCAGCACTTTAAGCGTGACCTTGCTGTCCTCCACTACCAGAATCTTTATTGATTTGTTATTTGTCTTCATCGGGTTCATTTCTTGAGTTTTATTGCATTTGCTCTGTTCATACAGAATTCCAATTCGCGACCAGATGTTCAAAATCTGCCAGGCCTACCGGCTTGCTGAACAGATAGCCCTGGAAGGTCGAGCAGCCCAGATTGGTGAGCGAGGGCAACTGGTCTTCCGTCTCCACCCCTTCCGCGATTACTTTAAAACCAAAGTTGCGCGCCAGGTCGGAGATGGTCTGCACCATCACCGCATCACCGGGATCGGTCAGTATATCGCGCACAAAAGCTCGGTCGATCTTGAGCTGGTCGATAGGCAACCGTTTGATGTATTGCAGCGACGAGTAACCGGTACCGAAATCGTCCATTGAAAAGCGCACACCGATCGCGCGCAACTCGACCATCTTGCTGGTCGCCTCATTAACATCTTCCAGCACCAGATTTTCCGTCAACTCCAATTCCAAACGATGCGGATTGGCTCCCGTTGCAGCCAGCACTGCTTTGACCTGCTCCACAAAATCTTCCTGATGAAACTGCACCGGGCTGACGTTCACGGCCAGGTGGATCGTTCCCAGCACCGGGTGTCGCTCCCAAACCTTGAGTTGCCGGCAGGCGGTCTCCAGAACCCAATGGCCGATCGGCAGGATCAACCGGCTCTGCTCGGCAACCGGGATGAATTGCACGGGTGAAACAATCCCCAATTCGGCACTATTCCAGCGCAACAGCACTTCAGCACCGAGTAACTTGCGTGAGTTGTTGGTTTGCAACTGATAGTGCAGTTCCAGCTCTCCCCTTGGCAAGGCGTGGCGCAAAGCTCTTTCCATAATCGTGCGCGACTCAAGCTCAGCCTGCATCGCCGGCTCGAAGAATCGCACCAAGTTGCGTCCACCGGCTTTCGCCTGATACATCGCCAAATCGGCCTGCTTCAGCAGCTCATCCATCAGGACGTCATCGCCCTGGAACAACACCACGCCGATGCTGGATGAACTCTGGTGAACCATATCCTCCAAATGGTAGGGGAGCGCCAATTCTTTCCGGATCTTTTCCGCAACCTGCCCTGTCTGGATGGCCGCCTCCCGGCTGTTTGGGCTGAGCCCTTCCAGCAACACCACGAACTCGTCCCCGCCGAAACGCGCAACGCTGTCGATATCGCGCAAACACGAGTTCATGCGCCGTGCTACTTCGATCAGCAACCGGTCTCCGAATTCATGTCCTTTGGTGTCGTTGAGTACTTTGAAGTGATCGATATCCAGGAACATCAACGCGCCATGGTTCTTGCTACGCGCGCTTTGCCCCAATGCCAGTTTCAGGTGATCCAACAACATTCTGCGGTTGGGCATATGTGTCAGCGGATCAAAGTAGGCCAGATTCTTGATTTCCTCTTCGGCCTTTTTTCGTTCTGTTATATCGACGAATACCGCCACGTAGTGTGTCGCTTCACCCTGATGCTCCACAGCGGTGATGGTTAGCCATTTTGGGTAGATCGCGCCATCTTTGCGCCTATCCCAGACCTCGCCCGACCAGCGCCCCGATGTGTTGATGGCGTCCCACATTTCTTTGTAGAACGCCGCATTGTGTAAACCGGAACTGAGTATTCTGGGATTCTTACCCAGAACTTCCGTTTCGGAAAAGCCCGTGATACGTTCGAACGCGTGATTGACCCTGATGATGTTGGCGAATTTATCGGTCACGATGATCGCCTCCTGGGTATTGAAGGCTACCGCAGCGATACGCAAATCTTCCTCAATTGCCTCTCGCTCGGACACATCCTGCACGGTACCCAATGAGCGGAGTGCCTTTCCAGTTTCATCAAATGTCGTGCTGCAGCGCTCTTCTACCCATTTTATTCGTCCGTCGGGCATGAGCAAACGGTGCGTGATCTGATATGGCAGCCTGTCAACCAATGATCGGGTGTAGGCCTGATTCACGGACTCACGGTCATCCGGATGGATGGCATTCAGGAATGCCTCATAGGTGGCAGCGAATTGCGCCGGGTCGATTTCGAACAACTGAAAAATCTCGTCAGACCAAACCAGTTCGTTGGATACCAGGTTCAACTCCCAACTGCCGAACCGACCGATCTTCTGTGCTTCCGTCAATCGCTCGTGTTCCCGCATCAATTCGAGTTGCACCCGTTTGCGTTCGCTGATATCACGCAAGAACACAAAGAATTGGTCGGTGTCCTGCCAATAGTGGGCGGCGATCTCAACATCGAACAAACTACCGTCTTTGCGGCGATGGATCGTCTCGAACCGTTCCGCGCCCCGCACGATAATAGCGTCCATGTGCGCCCGCACCGCTCCCGGAGTCACTTCCTTGGCCTCCAACATCGGGATGCACATAGTCAACAACTCTTCGCGACTGTAGCCCGACATGGCTGCGTAAGCTTCGTTCACCTCGCGCAAACAACCCTCGCCGTCCAACAACCAATACCCGTCCACCATGGTTTCCAGAACGCGATTCTGGTCAAGCGTGGCTTTCTCGCGCAGATGGATATTGTCCGCCACGCTGAGTGCCATCAGGTCAAAGCTCCGGCTCAATGCGGCCAGTTCGTCATTGCCCCGCAAATTCGAGCGCACAGAATAATTGCCCCCGGCGATACGCTCTGCTGCTTTTGCCAACTCGTTGACACGCCGACTGACCAAACGGTGCAACATCAATGCGATCAGCAGTGCCGCCAACAGCGTAATCGCGGAATAGCCTAACGATTTTTCCAGTGACTCCCTGCGAGCGCTCTGTAACAACTTGCCGAGATCGGCTTCGACGTACAACACCCCGACCTTCTTTTGCTGGCCACCGTGCAAATACGAAACCACCAACGGGTAATAACCTTGCAACAGCGAAGCCTCATCGGGACTGAAGGACAATTCGCTCACACCAGTTTGCGCCACCCGCAACGCCACCGCCTCGGAGTAGGCAGCATGCTTGGCCACCGATTCGCCTTTCCAACTGTACCGATTCGACAGCATCACCCGATGCCGGTCATCCGCGAGTATCAACGCGCGAATCTCGGAACGCATCGCGGCAAGTGACAGACTCAGCAACGCATCCGCCTCGTCGGCTTCGGTCAAACGGTTGTACAAGCTGCTTTGTAATTGCGCCATGACCAACCCGATCTCGCGCTTTTGCATGTGTTCGATGTGTTGTTTGGTTTCGCGCGTTTCCTGAAAATAAATGAGGATCGAGCTGGCAACCGATACGAGCACCAGGATCAGCGGTATCAGGAATGAGAGGCGGGATTTCATGCGGGCCGGATCAGTTAGCGAGGCAGGATTTCAAGGCGGGATCCAATCCGGCAACAATGTCGACAGCATGGGTCAGTTGGCCTTCTTTCATCATCACCGCGTTCAGCATGTTCGCCGGCTTGATGATTTCCGGATGTTCGCCCGTGAGCAGCCGATGATTCTCCTGCAACGATGGCGTGTTGATGCCATTCACCATGGCGTGGTATTCCGCAGTGGTCACGCCCAGCCGTGTGCTGATGGAAGCGGCCGCTTGATCCGGAGATTGCCGCATAAATTCGAGAGTTTTGAACCATTGCCGGGCGACAAAACACACTTCCTTACGCCGTTGCAGATACACATCTTCATGCACCACCAACAGGTCGAAAATCTCGTTGGGAATGTCACTGCTGTTGAAAATGTCGTGTGCCCCCAGCGCGGCAAGATGGGTCTTGAACGGTTCAAACGTGATGAAAGCATCGGCTTTGTTCTGCTGGTACAACTCCGCGTGTTTACTTTCCGGGCTGTGGATGACCCGGACATCCGCACGTGTCAGCTTTGCCGCGTCAAGTAACCTGCTCAACATGTAGGCCCCAAGCGGGATATTCTCGATCGCGATACGTTTGCCCTTCAGGTCTGACAACTGTTTAATCTTGGGTGACACCATCACGGCATCCGCGCCGTTGGACGCATCCATCACGACCAGAATGCGCAGCTTGACCCCGCTGTGCAACAACTCCATGGTCTCATCCAGGGTCAGCGTTGCCATGTCGGCCGAACGGTTGATGAAAGATTGGAGCGTGATGTCCGAGGAAGGTAGCTCGAAGATGTTCGCCTGGTTGCCGGGCAGATAACCAATCTCCCGAGCCAGATATAACGGCTCATATCCCGGCCAGGGACTGCTGGCGATACGCAGAGATTCGGACGGATGTGGCAAACAAGCCGACAGCAGCAGTGCCAGCAAAACGAATTGAAGCGTGACGACGCTGCCCCATTGAAAGCGGCAAAACTGGCTCTTCATAAACGCTCCCGCTTTCTTTATCCACGTCCTCATTTCGTATGTTTACCTGAATGAGAATCCGCGCGATTATCTACCAAAAAGACAAAAGGTAAGCGCCGAATAAACGGGGGAAAATGCAAGTCAGTACTCAGCCAAACTGGCGGACGGCAAAACACAAGTCGTGCCAGGCTTTGGCTTTTTCACCCGGGCTGCGTAACAAATAAGCCGGGTGGTAGGTGACGATGAGGGGATGTCCGTGAAAATCGTGCAACTGGCCGCGCAAGGAACCCAATGTTGCATCGCGACCCAGCAGCGCCGTGGCCGCCGTTTTGCCCAGCGCCACAATGAGTTTGGGCTGGATCAGCGCGATCTGCCGTTGCAGATAAGGCAGACAGGTGGCAATCTCGTCCGCCTCCGGTGTGCGGTTATTGGGCGGCCGGCATTTGACGATGTTGGCGATGTAAACGTTGTTGCCGCGCTTGAGTTTGATGGCGGCCAGCATGTTGTCCAGCAACTTGCCGGCTTGTCCCACGAATGGTTCACCCTGCACATCTTCGTCCGCACCCGGACCTTCGCCGACGAACAGCCAGTCGGCTTTTTCATCCCCCACGCCGAACACGGTTTGCGTGCAACCGGCGCGCAGTTTGCAGGCGGTGCAGTCATGGACGTGTTGTTTGAGTTCGGGCCAGTCAAGTTTTTCAGGTGACAGTTTTGAAATGACTACAGCAGATTCGTGTGTGTCCGTTCGGGCTGGGCTTGTTGAAGGCTGCGCGGATACAACTGGCGTGTATTCACGTCCTTCGACCGACTCAGGATCAATGGTCGGTGTCACTTCAGGCGGTGTCAATTCGACTTCAGCTTCAGCAGACAGGGGATCGCCTACCTTTTGTTCAGCCCCATCACGCCGCACCCACAGCGGGTAGAGGTTGAATTCACGCAACACATTTTCATCTCGAATATTCACAACACCCGTCCCATCAACAACGCATCTTCACGTCCATTTGCAGCCGGATAATAAGCGCGGCGCAAACCGATCTGCTCGAATCCGGCACTACGATACAGCGCGATTGCCGATGTATTGGATGCGCGCACTTCAAGCAGCATGCGCCGCATGTCGGCAAGTCGCGCCAGCGCCAGCATCTCTTCCAGCAATTTGCGTCCCAGACCCTTTCGTTGCATCGTCGCATCAATTGCAATATCCAGCAGTTCCGCTTCGTCCACGGCCAGCATCAGAATGGCATAACCTTGTATCTCTCCATTGTCTTCATAAACCTTGCACGGATACTTGCTGTGTAAGGCATCGCTGAAATTCCCCGGCGTCCACGGATGGGCATGCACCTCGCGTTCAATACGCAACACCACATCCAGATCGGCCCCGGTCATGTCGCGCAAGAGCATCAAACTTCCGTTCGTACAGAACTCGTCGAAGTGGAGCGTGCAGATTCACGTTCGCGGGTCTTCAGCGCCACCTTGTCACGCAAATAAAGCGGCAGTGCAAGAGCCGCGTCCAGCGCATTGCCTTGGTTGAATTCGATCGCGGCGAGTTGTACTACCGCGCTCGCTTGTGGCATCGCCTTGGCATCCACGCCGGAGAGCTGATTTTCGTAGCGCGCCTGCAATGCAGCGTCACTCACCGAGAAACCGCTACCCACCCCGAACCATCCAGCGCCCGCCACCGAGGGTGCGTCGTCGACCTTGCACAGGCAGGGTTGAATCAGCGTTACCCATGCACCATCACGTTTTTCATACGCAGCAAAATAGATCTCACCCATGCGCGCATCAATGGCCGCAATGATTTTGACGTATCCGCATGCCTGCGCCAGCGCCTCAAGCGTGCAGACTCCAACCACGTTCACATCCGCCCCCAGCGCCAGCCCCTGCGCCACACCACAGGCGATACGCACACCGGTGAAGGAACCGGGGCCTTTGCCAAACGCGATGCCATCGACCTGCTTGACCTTGATGCCTGCTTCCTTGAGCACCACATCAATCATCGCCATCAACACTTCGGAATGTTTTTGCCCGACCCGTTCACAACGCTCGCTCACGACTCCGTCTTGCCACAACGCGACCGAGCAATATTCAGTGGAAGTTTCTAACGCGAGAATTTTCATCAGGCCAGCAACAAAACCACCGCCTGCGCCGCGATACCTTCACCGCGCCCGGTGTAACCCAAATGCTCGGTGGTGGTCGCTTTCACATTGACCGCATTTTTGGCGATGCCAAGATCGTCCGCGATGTTGGCAACCATCTGCGAAATATGCGGTGCCATCTTGGGCGCTTGCGCGATGATGGTGGCATCCACGTTGCCGACGCGGTAACCCAGTGACGTGAGCTTGCTCAACACGTCGCGCAGCAGAATACGGCTGTCGATGTCTTTGAATTGGGCATCGGTATCGGCAAAGTGACGGCCGATGTCACCCAGCGCCGCCGCACCCAACAACGCATCACAAATGGCATGCAACAACACATCCGCATCGGAATGACCGAGCAGACCTTTCTCATACGGAATGTCCACGCCGCCGATGATGAGCTTGCGGCCAACGACCAATTGGTGCACATCAAAACCTTGCCCGATACGCATTGTTACCCCTTTCCTGTCATTCCCGCGCAGGCGGGAATCCAGTCATAAAACAATTCTCCGCAACGCGGGACAATTTTTCAAAGCATATTATAAAAAACCGCTGGATTCCCGCCTGCGCGGGAATGACGATCAGGTTGATTTTTTTAACAACAACTCCGCCAACTCGATGTCCTGCGGATACGTCACCTTGAAATTACTGCTATCACTCGCCACCAGTTTCGGTTGCAACCCCATTGCCTCGATGGCGGACGCGTCGTCGGTGACGTTGCTGCAAAGTCTTAAGGCTTCCGCCAGCAAACCCGCGCGGAACATCTGCGGTGTCTGTGCCTGCCACAATCCTGCGCGCGGTTCAGTATTGGCGATACGTTGTTGCCCGTCGGCACGCTTCAAGGTGTCCGCCACCGGCACGGCGAGGATGCCGCCCACCGCATCGTTGCGCAGTTCGCTGATCAGGCGTGCCAGCAGATGTCCACTCAGGCAGGGACGCGCCGCATCGTGTACCAGCACCCAATCGTCCGGCTCCAATTCTGAAGCCAGCAGACCGTTTGCCACGCTCTCGGCGCGTGTCGCACCACCACAATAAAGCGGCTCCAATTTGCCCGCGCAATGCGACCAGTCGTAACGCGCAAAATAGTCGTCGTCCGCTGCCAGCACCACGAATACCGTCTTGATATTGGTGTTGGCACACAGCGTGGAAAGCGCGTGCCAGATCATCGGCCGTCCGGCCAGATCGAGATATTGCTTGGGCAGTTCATGGCCCATACGGGCGCCAAAACCGGCAGCGGGAACGAGTGCGTAAAATTCAGACATGGGCGAATTGTAAAACAGGAAAGCGGGTGACGTGGCTTATAATGCGCGCCTTTGTTTCAGTCCGTCTGCCGTGCTTTTTTCTTCCAAACATACCCGCCCGCGCTACACAAATCTATGCGGATCTTCCGACGCCTTGGCCTTGGCGCAATACGCCACTTTACATTCGCCGCTGGTGATCATCGCCGCCAATGCGCTGGAAGCACAACGCTTGCTGGAAGAGATCCCGTTCTTCGATCCCAAGTTGCGTGTGCATCTGTTGCCGGACTGGGAGACGCTGCCTTACGACCACTTTTCGCCGCATCAGGACCTAGTGTCAGAACGCCTTGCCACGCTGCACCACATCCGCAGCATCGGGCATCAATCCG
>CAYROQ010000002.1:30549-62358 GCA_964425955.1 uncultured Sideroxydans sp. | reverse complement strand
TCCCCCGCAAGCGGGAGAGGGGGCAAACGAATCGAAAGACAAATTTCAAACCTCGGCTTGCGATGTTGTCATCGTGCCGATCACAACCGCCTTGTATCCACTGCCGCCGGTGGAACATCTGGCCGCTTATACTTTTTTCCTCAAACGCACTGAAAAACTGAATGTCGGACAACTGCGCGAACAGCTCACCTTTGCCGGATACAACCATGTACAGCAGGTGCTCACCCCCGGCGAATACTGCGTGCGCGGCGGCATCATCGACCTGTTTGCGATGGGCAGCGTATTGCCGTACCGCATTGACCTGTTCGACGATGAGATCGAAACCATTTCCACCTTTGATGTGGACTCCCAACGCACGCTGTACCCCGTGCCGGAAATCCGTTTGTTGCCCGCGCGTGAATTCCCGATGGACGACAAAGGCCAGGCGCGTTTCCGCCAGAATTTTCGGGATAGATTCGAGGGTGATCCGTCCAAATGCCGTATCTACAAGGATGTGAGCAAAGGCATCGCCCCGGCGGGCATCGAATATTACCTGCCGCTGTTCTTCGACAAGACCGCCACGCTGTTCGATTACCTGCCAAAAAATGCCACGTTGTGCCTGCATCACAATGTGGATGAGGCGATCACCAATTTCGGAAAGGATGCGGCTTCGCGCTACAACCTGTTGCGCGGCGATCCGCAGCATCCGCTGCTGGAAACGAAGGAGTTGTTTCTGGACGGGGAACAGTTTTTTATTCGGGTAAAAGAATTTGCTCGAGTGGACATCCTTTCTTCTAGCCATGAATCTCAAGAGGTTTTCGTAGGTCGGGATTTATCCCGACAGACTACCAACGACGTCGGTATAAATCCCGACCTACGTGAAGTTGTTTCTGAGACGACAACCGAGATTAAGCCCAAGAATCTAACCCTCTGCCCCACCGCCGCCATCCCCCCTATCGCCGTGGACCGCCGCGCCGAAGTCCCCACACAAAAATTTGAGGATTTCCTGCGCGGCAACAAAGGGCGCACTTTACTGCTCGCCGAAAGTCTAGGCCGGCGCGAGATCATGTCCGGCTACTTGAAGGAATACGGACTCACACCCGCCGTGTGCGAAGACTACGTATCGTTTCTAGCCAGCAAAGAAAAGTTCATGCTCGGCGTCGGCCCGATCCAGATCGGCTTTGCGCTACCGGATGACAAGTTCGCCATCGTCACCGAAACCGAGTTGTACGCTGCTCAACCGCGCAGCCGTTCCGCACGGGCAGCGAAAAAGAGCAACGTCGAACACATGTTGCGCGACCTGTCCGAGCTCAAACCGGGCGACCCGGTGGTACACGAACAGCACGGTATCGCGCGTTATCAGGGCTTGGTGAATCTCGATCTCGGTGAAGGCGAGAACGAATTTTTGCTGTTGGAATACGCGGGCAGCGACAAGCTGTATGTGCCCGTCTCGCAATTACATGTCATCAGCCGATACAGCGGCGGCTCGCCCGAAGCCGCACCGTTGCACAAGCTGGGCAGCGGAACCTGGGACAAGGCCAAGCGCCGCGCCATGCAACAAGTGCGCGATACCGCCGCCGAATTGCTCAACATCTATGCCCAGCGTGCCACGCGCAAAGGCCACGCCTTCAAGCTGACTTATCACGACTACGAAGCGTTCTCCGAGGGCTTCGGTTTTGAAGAAACGCCCGATCAGGCCGCCGCCATCGAGGCCGTTTTGCTCGATTTGCAATCCGGCAAACCGATGGACAGACTGATCTGTGGCGACGTGGGTTTCGGCAAGACCGAGGTGGCGTTGCGCGCCGCCTTCGTCGCCGTGATGGACGGCAAACAGGTCGCGGTGCTGGTGCCCACCACGCTGCTGGCCGAACAACACTTCCAGAATTTCTCCACCCGTTTCGCCGATTGGCCGATCAAGATCGCCGAGTTGTCGCGCTTCCGCTCGGCCAAAGAGGTGACGCAATCGTTGAAGGATCTGGCGGAGGGCAAGCTCGACATCGTCATCGGCACACACAAGCTGATCCAGAAAGATGTGAAATTCCACAATCTGGGCTTGGTGATTTTGGATGAAGAGCATCGCTTCGGTGTGCAACAGAAAGAACGCCTGAAAGCGCTGCGCGCCGAGGTGGATGTATTAACGCTCACCGCCACGCCCATCCCGCGCACGTTGGCGATGTCGCTGGAAGGACTGCGCGATTTCTCGGTGATCGCCACCGCGCCGCAGCGCCGCCTTTCCATCAAGACCTTCGTCAGCGGTTTCAGCCAGGGCGTCATCCGCGAAGCCGTGTTGCGCGAACTCAAGCGCGGCGGGCAGGTTTATTTCCTACACAACGAAGTCGACACCATCAACAACATGCTGGAAAAACTGGAGACGCTGTTGCCGGAAGCGCGCATCCGCGTGGCGCACGGGCAGATGGGCGAACGTGATCTGGAAGCGGTGATGCGCGACTTCACTCACCAGCGCTTCAACGTGCTGCTGTGTTCCACCATCATCGAGACCGGCATCGACGTGCCTACCGCAAACACCATCATCATGAACCGCGCCGACCGTTTCGGTCTCGCGCAGTTGCACCAATTGCGCGGGCGTGTCGGGCGTTCACACCACCAGGCTTATGCATATTTGCTGGTGGACAGCATGGACGGTCTCACGACACAGGCGAAAAAACGGCTGGAAGCGATCCAGGCGATGGAGCAACTCGGCAGCGGTTTTTATCTCGCCATGCACGATCTGGAGATACGCGGCGCGGGCGAAGTGCTGGGCGAATCGCAAAGCGGCGAGATGCAGGAGATCGGTTTCAGTTTGTACAACGACATGCTCGCTGCCGCCATCACCTCGCTCAAACTAGGAAAAGAACCGGACATGGCACACCCGCTGGGCGTGACCACCGAGATCAACCTGCACACCCCCGCGCTACTACCGAATGACTACTGCGGCGACATCCACCAGCGCCTCGTCATCTACAAACGTCTCGCGCATTGCAACACGCAGGAAGACCTGGACGACATGCAGCAAGAGCTGATTGACCGCTTCGGCCTGCTGCCCGATCCCGCGCAGACCTTGCTCGACAGCCACCGCCTGCGCATCCTCGCCAAGCCGCTCGGTATCAGCAAAGTGGATGCATCATCCGAAGCCATCGTCATCCAGTTCGTGCCGAATCCGCCCATCGACCCGATGAAAGTCATCACCCTGATCCAGAGCAAACGCCACATCAAAATGGCAGGGCAGGACAAACTACGGATCGAGTTGAAATATGGGGATTTGGGGCAGCGGGTGTTGGCGATTAAGAATTTCTTTGGGGAGCTGAAGTAAGCTGCTCAATATTTAGGTTGATTTTTTATCGTCAATCAATCGACGTTGCTCAATTGAAATATCAAAAAAACGACCTTCTGAATAAAATAAATCGATAGTACTTAAGCGAGTAACTCGATAGACCGCCATTTTAATTTGGAGCGAAAGGGTTACATGCCCAGTCGGTATGAGATAGATTCGCTTCCAATTCCTTTCCGCAAGCTTTGCCGACAATGCATGCAATAGCTGCTTGTATTGGCGTTCTACAACCAGCTTTCTCGAAAAATCTAGGTTGCCCTTGCTTGCGACATAGACTTCACCCCTCAAATATTTTTCAGGTACTTTATGGCTTGACTGATTTGCAATAATGGTAAGCACATGCTCAGTTGAGTCCTCAATGAACGATTTCAATAATTTTTTTGTTTTTGCACTTCCCTCTTGCTTTAGCAGCGCTTCGACGAGTGCATTTATTTCTGTATTCTTCATACTGAAACTCCCAAGCGCTGAATATCTTCCTTAAAGAAATCGAAAAGTGGACTCCCAGCTGAAATGCGCAACGCAGGTATCTGTGGCACATACCCATCAGTGCACGTCATGAAAATAATCCAGATCGAATAGTCTGAATACACAAACGAGTAATGCAACACCCTTCCATGAGGTATCGTGTGAATAAATTTGTTGTCCGCACCAAATTTACTTTTCAGCACATGATGCAGCTGCTCGATTCGTTTAGGCAAATCAACTATGGGCGTGAGGCTATTGGAAATGTACTGAGCGCCAACTCCATTGACATCGGAGTGAGCTATTTGGGTTGTTTTATTAATTGCAATTCGCTCACGAATAACTTTTTCAAATCGAACTATTGCCCCATCTGAATATTGAATCCCAATTGCAAATTTTGCAGACTTGATTAGTACCTCATCGACCTCATGATTTGCCAATGCTTTTGAATCCAAAATGCAATCTGAGATACCTGCATCTGTTAAACGATCCCTGCGCTCCAAATAATTGCGAATTGCATCCGTCAGCTTCGACACCAATTCAATACGGGAATCCTCGTCAACAACCCACTGGAGCGTTCCAACGAATAAAAACAAAGCCCCGATATTTGCCAGTATTTCATGCAATTTCACATGCAGTATTTGTAAATCAATCACATTCCCCAACAGAATCAGAACCAACCCCAAAATAACCAAATTTTTGGTAGTCAATTCTGAAAGTAGAGTTTTCTTGTCTTTGCTCATGGTTTTTTCGTTCCTAATAATCTGCGACGTGTAGCGGAATATATTCAAGCTGCCAACAACTCAACATTCAACTTCTTTCCCAGCACCGCAGCAGCACTTGCCAACGTAGTCAACGTAAGGCTGGTGTCGTTCTCATCCAGCAGGCGATTCAATGCGGCGCGGCTGGTGTGCATCTTTTTCGCCATCGTGGTCTTGTTCAGGTTTTGCGCTTTCATTTCTTGCTCGATCTGCCACGCGATGACGCGCTTGACGGCGACTGCGGTTGCTTCATCCAGTGTGGCGTTCTCGGTCAGGAATTCGTCAAAGCTGCTACCGATATTTTTTTTGCTCATGTTCGTCTCCTAAGTTGTTTCAACCGTTCTTTCGCCAGATCAAGTTCAGGCTTCGGCGTCTTTTGTTGTTTTTTGATGAATCCGTGCAGCAGCACCATGATGTTGCCTTCCAGCGAGAACAGTATCCGTGCGATGCGCGTATCCAACCTGATGCGCACTTCCCACACATCACCATCCAGATGCGCAACCAGCGGCATGCCGAGCGGCCAACCGAATTGCACGGTCTTTACATCTTCACCTACGGTTTTTTTGTCTGTTGCGGAGAGGCCGCGCAACCATTCACGAACGGGCTCATTGCCGGAGTCGGTCTGAAAGAAGCGCACTTCAAGGGTTGGCTGTCTCATGGATGAAGCGTACCAATTTTGGTTCGCGACGGCAAACACTATTTCTGTCGAAAGCTATTCCGAGGTACATCAGACAAGCAACAGCCGTTAAGTACCAACGGCTGTTGCTGTTTTGAGGACAAGGATGGAACGCTTTTTTTCTTACAACGCCGCCTTCACTGCAACTGCCAACGCTGTCGTCGGTCTGCCGATGAGTTTGCTTAGTTGCTTGCCCTCATCGAACAATCCCCCTTTTGAAACACCCGTGTCAGAGTTCGCCAACAGTTCGGCGAGGAATTCCGGCAAGCCTGCGCCGAGCAGGGCTTTTTTGTATTCCGCTTCCGGCAGGTTGACGTAGCCGATGGGCTTGCCGGTTTGGCGCGCGATCTCGGCGGCCAGTTCGGTCAGGGTGTAAGCCGTGTCGCCTGCGAGTTCATAGATTTTTCCGGCTTGGTTGTTTGCGGTGAGTACGGTCGCATCCGCTTCGGCGTAATCGGCACGGGTGGCGGAAGAGATACGGCCATCACCGGCGCAGCCGAACACCGCGTTGTGCGCCAGTGCAGCGGGGATGCCTGCGGTGTAGTTCTCGGTGTACCAGCCGTGGCGCAGCAGGGCAAAGGGCACGCCGGAGGCGCGCAGATATTCCTCGGTCTCTTGGTGTTCGGCGGCCAGGCCGAGCGGCGAGGTGTCGGCACGCAATACGCTGGTGTAGGCCAGCAGTTTCACACCTGCACGTTTGGCGGCATCGATGACGGCCTTGTGTTGTTTGGCACGCTGGCCGACTTCGCTGGAAGAAATCAGCAGTACCTTGTCTGCGCCTTGCAATGCGCTGTCCCAGCTGGCGGGTTGGTTGTAGTCGGCTTGGCGCACTTGAACACCTAGCGCTGCGATGTCCTTGGCTTTATCGACATTACGCACGGCGGCGGCGATGCTGGCTGCGGGGACTTTCTTCAGCAAGGCTTTGATGACGAGTTGACCCAGTTGTCCTGTGGCTCCGGTGACGACGATCATGATGCTTCCTTTCTTTTTCGGGTTGTTGATTTGTGGATGCGCAGAATATCCTTTACAATAACTTTTCGTAAGTACGTACAAAAAGGTAAGTGTCATGCCACACGTCAGTACACAAAAATCCAGGATCGCCCAACGCCGTGGCGAAGTGTTCTCCACCGCCTGTCCTTCACGCGACATCCTCAATCACGTAACCAGTCGTTGGGGCGTGTTGGTCTTGGTCGCCTTGATGGAAGGGACGCACCGTTTCAGCGATCTGCGGCGCAAGATCGGCGGGGTAAGCGAGAAGATGCTGGCGCAGACCTTGCAGCAACTGGAGAAGGACGGCTTCATCAACCGCATGTCGTATCCGGTCGTGCCACCGCATGTGGAGTATTCGCTGACGGCGTTAGGGGAGGAAATCGGTGCTCAGGTCGATTCGTTGATTGATTGGATCGAGACCAATCTGCCCAAGATTATGAAGGCACAGCAAAAGCGTTTAGGTTGAAGCTTTCTTCGCATTCCACGCCCCTCTCTTCTCCTTATCCATAAACGTCCAAGCCACGAAGCGGCTCTTTTTCTGCCCTTGCGACATCTCAAAGGTGCGGTTTTCCACCGCGCCGATGTTCTTGATAACGCGATAGATGTGCGGCAGGCTGGACGATTTGGAGATGAGGGTGGTGAACCACAAGCAGTGGTCGCGCCCCGAGGCACTCTCTTCGATCATGCGGGTGACGAAGGCTTCTTCGCCGCCCTCGCAACACAATTCCAAACTCTGCCCGCCAAAATTCAGCACGGGCTTCTTGTGTTTGTTGCTCTCTTTGCCGAGGTTCTGCCATTTGCGTTGCGCACCTTGTCTGGCTTCAGCCAAGGAAGCATGGAACGGCGGGTTGCATAGTGTCAGATCGAAATATTCATCGGCATAGGTGACACCTTCGAAGATGGCCGTCGGTGATTCCTGGAAACGCAACTCAATGGCATCACCCAGTTGGTTGGCATCCAAAAGATGGCGCGCGTTTTTCAGCGCCACCTCATCCACATCCGTACCCACAAAATGCCAACCATAACTGCGATGCCCGAGGATAGGGTAGATGCAATTCGCCCCCACGCCGATATCGAGAACACACACTTTGTCGCCGCGCGGGAGGGTGCCTCCATTATTCTCGGCGAGCAGGTCGGCGAGGAAATGGATGTAATCGGCGCGACCGGGAATGGGCGGACACAGGTATAACGCGGGAACGTCCCACTCTTTGATGTTGTAGAAGTGCTTCAACAGCGCGCGATTAAGTGCTTTGACGGCCGCCGGATCGACGAAATTGATGGATTCGTTACCGTGCTGATTCACCGCAACGAAGTTCTTCAACTCTGGGCTGCTCGCGATAAGTTGCGCGAAGTCGTAACGACCACGGTGCAGGTTGCGGGGATGCAAATTGTTTTTTTCGGTGGTTTGGGTCATCACATTATTCGTGGCATCCATATTTTTCGGCATCATAACTGTCACGGCAGATTCCTATACTTATTTGTCAGACGGAAGCGACGTGATGTTTTCAAGTTTATCGCTAGCACCCTTGATCCTCTCCAGCGCCTGCGCAATCACATGCCTTGGCGAGGCGATATTCAGCCGCATGAATCCGCTTCCATTCTTGCCGAACACTGTGCCGGGACTCATTCCTACCCTTGCCTCACGCACAAAGAACTCGTGCAATTTCGCATCACTCAAACCCAGTCCTGAGCAATCCAGCCAGAGCAGATAGGTGCCTTGGGACTGGATAAGTTTGATGGTGGGTAGGTGCTGTTGCAGAAAGTCGTGGACGAAATCTCGATTGCCTTGCAGATAGATCAGCAGACTCTCCAGCCAGACTTCACCGCCGCGATAGGCGGCTTCGAAGGCGACGATACTAAACGGGTTTGTGTTGCTAACATGCAAAGTCTCGAAGGTGTGTTGGATGGCATGACGCTGGTCGGCATGGGGCGCAATCACGCAGGAAAGTCCGAGGCCGGGGATGTTGAAGGTCTTGCTCGGCGCGAGCGTGGTGATGACTTTATCGCTTTCTTCTGTCAGCGTGGCAAGGGCGAAATGGTGTTCGCCGGGATAAACCAGGTCGGCATGGATCTCGTCCGCGAGGATGGTAATGTCGTGACGCCGGGCGATGCACAATAGCTCGGTGAGTTCATCCCTGCTCCAAACCCGCCCCACCGGATTGTGCGGCGAGCACAACAGCATGAGCCGCGCACCGGCGGCGGCACACTGTTCAAGATGTTCGAAGTCGATCTCGTAACGGTCACCCACCAGAAGCAACGGATTTTCGATGAGTCGCCGATGGTGGGTGGTCACCGCCGAGAAGAACGGGAAATATACCGGCGGCTGGATGATGACGCCCTCGCCCTCCTTGGCGAAAGCCAAAACGCTGGCGAACAACGAAGGCACGACACCGGGTGCCAAAACGATCCACTCGCGCTTTACTTCCCAGCCGTGGCGCTTCTTCAACCAGTCGATAAGTGCTGCGTATGCACTTTCCGGATATTGGGTGTAGCCATACACGGGATGCGCGGCACGTTCTTGCAATGCGAGTGTCACTGCTTCGGGCGAGGCGAAATCCATGTCCGCCACCCACAACGGCAGCACATCGGCCGTACCAAAATAAGCGGCGCGTCCGTCATGCTTGAGGGAATCCGTGCCGTCGCGCGGGATGTCCTGGTCGAAATCGATGGTCAAAGCACGCTCCTGATAGTGTTACCGGCGATTTTATAATGCCCGTACCTCTTTACCGCACTACTCCACAACAAACTGCGGTCTCGGATAATCCGTTAAAATTACCGCCGTCATCTCATCAGTAGAATGTCAATTGTATGTTCAGCCAGCGATTCCAGCGTACTGTTGTCGTCTCCGCCCACGCGAGGATACGTATGCACGAACGCCAGATCAGCGATGCGCTTCTGCTGGAGGTTATCGATTTGGGAGAGACGCGTTACAAAGACACGACCCACTTGTGGGCGTTCAAAGAGTTTCCAGCACGGCACGATAATTTGTTGTGCGCGGTGTTGGTGTTGGAAGATTGTGTGGTCGTTAAAACGGTCATGCACCATTTCACAGTTTTGTAGGAGGCTTCCATGCACACCACTTATTTTGATGCGGACGATATCCTCGTCATCCGTCTGTCCGAAAAACCGATCGTCCGCGAAGTTTCGCAAAATTGGAACACGCATATCAGTTATGCGGAAGATGGTTCAACTGTGGAGGTGGTCTTGCTGGAAGCACGCGCCAATGGCGCTTACCCGCTGGACGTCCAACATGCTCGGGCGGCTTGAACCTTAAACGATCAATCAGCGCCAAGAAAGTCGGCCAAGGGCATTTGTGTGCATACCAACTTCTTCCTTTAGCCACATCAACCAACGAATAGAAAAAGCAAATCTGCTCGCAATTGTCCAGCGATAATTTCCCTTCCCACAAGAATTTCCCACCCTGAATTTCCTTCGGCTTGAATTAAAATGCGCCGTTTTCGACATTGACTGGATTCCCGCCTGCGCGGGAATGACGACTGAAACCATGAACCTCATCCTCCAAGCACTGCACGACATCCCTTCCGCACAGATCGAGCATCTCTCAAAACTATCCAAGGCGACACACCACGAGCGCGTCAGCGCACATCTGTATTGTTTACGCGGTGCGTTGCAACATGCCGACATCGCCGCTTATTGCTTCGAACATCAAATTGATTTCGGTTTTATCCCGCAAGGCAAACGAATTTCCGATTTCGGACTGGTCGTGATGGACATGGATTCGACGCTGATCAGCATTGAGTGCATCGACGAAATCGCCGACATGCAGGGACTGAAACCGCAAGTCGCCGCCATCACCGAGTCTGCGATGCACGGGGAGATCGATTTTTCCGAGAGCTTGCGGCGCAGAGTTGCTTTATTAAAAGGCCTGGATGAGCGCGCGTTGCAACGGGTTTATGACGAGCGTCTGAAGTTAAACCCAGGGGCCGAACTCATGCTGGCGCAATTGAAGCAGCACGGCATCAAGACGTTGCTGGTCTCCGGCGGTTTCGTATTCTTCACCAAACGATTAAAGGAGCGTCTCGGCCTCGACTTCGCGCACGCGAACGAACTGGAGATCGTCAACGGCAAACTCACCGGTGAAGTGTCCGGCAAGATCATGGATGCGCAAGGCAAAGCGGATTGGCTGAACCGGATCCGGGTGGAACTGGAACTGAAACCGGAACAGGTCATCGCAATGGGCGATGGCGCGAACGATCTGAAGATGATGGCGGAAGCCGGCGTCAGCATCGCCTACCACGCCAAACCCGTGGTACGCACACAGGCAAGTTATGCACTCAGCTTCGTCGGTTTGGATGGGTTGGTGAATCTGTTTCAGGGTTAAGGGAGCTCTGAATATGTCCGTATATGGATTCCACCTCGTTTGCAAGTATTCCGTATTCTGACTTTGGATTCGACTGCTCACGTATATCCGGTCTCTAACTGCTGCATCCTCTTTTGAGGTGCTGGACCCTGATGGGCTATTCGCGCGCTGGCTCCCTATCGTTCGTTCGGACTCTGAGTCCTTGGACTTAATCGGGTTTTGTCAGCGCCGGTTCGACCTGTTGGCCATCAAGCGGCTTACTCTGCAATCGTGGCTGGTTTGCTCCTTCTTAAACAAGTTCAATTTGATATTAAGGCCATTCAATCTTCCTGGCAGAAGTTCGATACGATGGCGCATCTGCGTCCCATCAATGACGAGAAGAGCTACCTTCGCATGACAGCACTGATGAATTCACTGTTGGACGCGGCGGGCGACGACGAAGACCATCCCTTGTCGAGCTTGCTGGATTTGGTGAGCGACATGGTTGCCAAGTATGAGCAGGCGCATCATGCAATTGAACCCGCCGAACCCAAGGATGCACTTCGCTTTTTGATGGAGGCGCGCGGTCTGAAGCAGGATGCGTTATCCGAGATCGTGCCACAGAGTAATTTGTCCGCGATCTTGTCTGGTAAACGAAAGATCAGCGCGACCTTGGCGGGCAAATTGGCTAATTTTTTTGGTGTGAGTCCCGCGCTATTCGTTCCGTACTAAGTTTCCATGTAACTCGGCAAAATCTATCCAACTAAATTTCACCGTATTGGGTTTCAATTAGGGTTGACATATCTGGCGCTTGATGCCAAGTCTCGCATTACAAATACACACTTGGGTTGCTCAAAACCATTCCCGCAGAAAACAAAAAGCCCGCCACTTTCGTGGCGGGCTTTTTTGCACAACTCAAACAGGATTAACCGGCTTGGATGTTAGAGGCTTGCTTGCCCTTTGGACCTTGAACAACTTCGAAAGTCACTTTCTGACCTTCTTTGAGTGACTTGAAGCCGCTCATGTTGATCGCGGAGAAGTGCGCAAAAAGATCTTCGCTGCCGTCATCGGGAGTAATGAAACCGAAACCCTTTGCGTCGTTGAACCACTTAACAGTACCGTTTGCCATGCTGTATTTCCTTACAAAAAAACAACGGGTGGATTCCCGTCAAACTGTTTGATATCCAAGACCGCACATGGCGAAACCAGTACTGCAGATACTTTGATACAAACACCAGTGCGCTTTTTACCCCAGTGGAACTGGCAGCGTCAAGAGCTAATTGAATTTATTTTCAAAACAGGCTTGAAAAACGTTCGCTAATCGTCAAATATGCCAACAAGTGCAATGCAACAATGACCGCGATGGCAACCAGGCAAGAAAACGTATCTCTGCTCGAACGCAGCAAAACCAAGCCACCGAAACTTTACAAGGTGCTGCTGTTGAACGACGATTACACCACGATGGAATTCGTCATTGAAGTGCTTCAGGGTATTTTTTCGATGAGTCAGGAACAGGCCACACACGTCATGCTCAAAGTACACAACGAAGGCTCTGCGGTTTGCGGTTTGTACCCCAGAGACATCGCGGAAACCAAGGTGAATCAGGTAACGGCGTATGCAACACAACGTGGTCACCCCTTAAGATGCCTGATGGAGGAAAATTAAATGATCGCGCAAGAACTGGAAGTAAGCCTGCACTTGGCCTTCGTCGAAGCCCGCCAGAAACGGCACGAGTTCATCACCGTCGAGCACCTGCTGCTGGCGATGCTGGACAATCCTTCCGCTGCGCATGTGCTGCGCGCGTGTGGTGCGGACATCGAAGAATTACGCTCCGTACTGACGCAGCATATCGAGACGCACACCCCCATCGTGCCCGGCACGGGCGAAGTGGATACCCAACCCACTGTCGGTTTTCAACGTGTGATCCAACGCGCAATCTTGCACGTGCAATCCACCAACAAGAAAGAAGTGACCGGTGCAAACATCCTGGTCGCGCTCTTTGGCGAAAAAGAATCACATTCGGTGTATTTCCTCAACCAGCGTGCCATCACGCGGCTGGACGTGGTGAACTACATCGCGCATGGCATCAACAAGACTGCCGATGTGCAACCCTCGCCGCACAAGACCGCGAACGAAACGGATGCGGAGCAGGAGCAAAGCAACGACAGCGCACTCAAGAACTACACGCTTGATCTCAACGCGCATGCACTGGCGGGCAAAGTCGACCCCTTGATCGGCCGTGAACTGGAGTTGGAACGCGTTATCCAGACGTTGTGCCGTCGCCGCAAGAATAACCCGCTACTGGTGGGCGAAGCCGGCGTTGGCAAAACTGCCATCGCGGAAGGGTTGGCGCGCCGTATCACCGAAAACAATGTGCCGGATATCTTGAAAGACGCCCACGTCTATTCGCTGGATATGGGTTCGCTGTTGGCCGGAACCAAATATCGCGGCGATTTCGAACAGCGCCTGAAAGCCGTGTTGAAAGAATTGAAAGATGCACCAAACGCAGTGTTGTTCATCGACGAGATCCACACACTCATCGGCGCCGGCGCGGCCTCCGGTGGCACCATGGACGCCTCCAACTTGCTCAAACCCGCGCTTTCCAGCGGTGCGTTGAAGTGCATCGGCGCAACCACCTATCAGGAATATCGCGGCATCTTCGAAAAAGATTCCGCATTGTCGCGCCGCTTCCAAAAGGTCGATGTGCCGGAGCCTTCGGTTGAGCAGACCATCGAGATCCTCAAAGGATTGAAGTCGCGTTTTGAAGAACACCACAGCATCAAGTTCAGCGCCGCCGCCATCACCAGCGCGGCTGAACTTTCCGCGCGTTTCATCAACGACCGCCATCTGCCGGACAAGGCCATCGACGTGCTGGACGAAGCCGGTGCGGCACAACGCATCCTGCCCAAGTCCAAACAAAAGAAAGTCGTGGGCAAACACGAGATCGAAGAGATCATCGCCAAGATCGCGCGCATCCCCACGCGCACCGTGTCGCACGACGACCGCAACGCGCTGAAGAATCTGGACCGTGATCTGAAAGCCACGGTGTTCGGCCAGGACAAAGCCATCGACATGCTGGCGCGCGCCATCAAGATGTCGCGCAGCGGTCTCGGCAATCCGCAAAAACCCATCGGCAGCTTCCTGTTCTCCGGCCCCACCGGGGTGGGCAAGACCGAAGTCGCGCGCCAACTCGGCTTCATCATGGGCATGCCGCTGCACCGTTTTGATATGTCCGAATACATGGAACGCCATGCCGTGTCGCGCCTGATCGGCGCACCGCCCGGTTATGTCGGATTCGACCAGGGCGGCCTGCTCACTGAAGCCATCAGCAAACAACCGCATTGCGTGTTGTTGCTGGACGAAATCGAAAAAGCGCATCCGGACATTTTCAACATCCTGCTGCAAGTGATGGATCACGGCACGCTCACCGACAACAACGGACGCAAGGCGGACTTCCGCAATGTCGTCATCATCATGACCACCAACGCGGGTGCGGAAGCACTGAACAAGACGCAAATCGGATTCACTAAAGGTTCGTCATCGGTGGGTGATGAGATGGTCGATATCAAGAAGATGTTCACGCCCGAGTTCCGCAACCGTCTGGACGCCATCGTTTCGTTCGCTGCTCTCGACAAAGAAGTCATCCTGCGCGTGGTGGACAAATTCCTCATGCAACTGGAAGAACAATTGCACGAGAAAAAGGTGGATGCGATCTTCACCGATGCACTCAAAGATCACCTCGCTCAAAATGGCTTCGACCCGCTGATGGGCGCCCGCCCGATGGCACGGTTGATCCAGGACACCATCCGTTCCGCGCTGGCTGACGAACTGCTGTTCGGCAAATTGGCAAACGGCGGCAAGGTCACGGTGGATGTGAAGGATGGCAAGGTTGTGCTGGAGTTTGAGGAAGAGGAAGCAATTGTCTGAGTTCTTCTCTGTAAAGACATCAGAGTACTTTCTCTTCTTTGGCTTAATTATCGGTCTCTATCAGGGGTATCGTGGCTTCATGTTTCAATGGATTCGCAAGGATGAACCCTTCGTGAAGTGGGGTGCCACCAGAAAAGTTCTGCTTCTAGCATTTTCGGATGGTTTTTTCTATTTCGTGACTACAACTTCAGGGTTTGTTTCACTTGTTCTTTGCCAACACCTATTTGAAAAAATCCCCGATATTTCACGGATTGCTGTCGGCACAGCTTCGCTTCTTGTTTTCCTCGCTATTTATGGAGTTTTAGGTGCAACTGGACAATTACCATCACTTATACAAAGTGGAAAATTGCTTCCTTCTTCAGGAATGTAGCAACCATATAGCGCAATAACAAACTTGCATTGCGCCGCATGTAAACCATCCGGCGGAATACGCTGCGCTATTCCGCCCTACAAAAGCGAATGACCTCTTCAACCGTTTATCGCGGGCGCTTCGCCCCCTCACCTACCGGCCCCCTGCACTTCGGTTCACTCGTCGCTGCCGTCGGCAGTTACCTCGACGCGAAACATCATCACGGTACTTGGCTGGTGCGTATGGAAGACCTCGATACGCCGCGCTGCGTGCCGGGTGCGGCGGAAGATATCCTGCACGCTCTCGCTACGTTTGGTTTGGTTAGTGATGAGCCTGTGATGGTTCAAAGCCAGCGCACGACGGCGTATGACGCTGCCTTGCACACGCTACAAGCTAACGGCGCGGTGTATCCTTGTTGTTGCACGCGCAAAGAGATTGGAGATTCGGCATTACATGGCATCGAGGGGCCGGTGTATCCGGGAACCTGCCGCGTTGGGCTTCAGCCAGGGCGTGAGGGACGGGCTTGGCGGGTACGGACGGATTACCTCTTCCGTCATTCCCGCGTAGGCGGGAATCCAGTTATTCAAAATGCCTTTTGTTCAACCCCGCTGGATTCCCGCCTACGCGGGAATGACGAAACTCAAAGTTCGGTTGGTATGGTTTGTTTTGACGATGCGCTTCAAGGTCACATCACCCAACACCTTGAACTCGAGATCGGTGATTTCGTGGTGAAACGGGCAGACGGATTGTTCGCCTACCAACTTGCAGTGGTGGTGGATGATGCGGCGCAAAACATCACGCATGTCGTGCGCGGTGCCGACCTGATCGATTCCACTCCGCGCCAGATCCATCTGCAACGTTTGTTGGGCTTGATCAGCCCAACCTACAAACACTTGCCTGTTGCTGTGAACGAAGCCGGGGAGAAGTTGAGCAAGCAGACTCTGGCCGCCCCAGTAGATGTGTCTAACCCCGTCAATACGTTGATCCGCGTATTGGGTTTCTTAAGACAACAGCCCCCCGAGAACTTGGCGAACAAGGATGTTGGTACGGTGTTGGATTGGGCGATCCAGAATTGGGATGCCCAGAAATTACAGGGCGTGAAATCGATTCACGCCTGACGTCGAATACGCTATTTCGCCGCCTGCCTGCGGTGCTTGATAAATTCCAACACGGCAGGAATGAACGAAACAACGATGATGACGAGGATCATCAGCGTGAGATTGTTCTTGATGATGGGGATGTTGCCGAAGAAATATCCCGCCACGGTCAAGCTTCCGATCCAGGCAAAACTGCCGATCGCACTGAACATCAGAAACGAGCGATATTGCATGGTACCGATACCCGCCACGAACGGTGCGAAGGTGCGGATGATGGGCAGGAAGCGCGCGAAGATGATGGTCTTGCCGCCGTGTTTGTCGAAGAACAAATGGGTCTTTTCCAGATGTTCGTGTTTGATGAGTCGCTGACTCGCGTGGTTGAGCAAACGCAAGCCGAGCAGGCGGCCGATCCAGTAGTTGGTGTTATCACCGCTGAAGGCCGCCAGGATCAGCAGCGGCATCAGGATATTCAATTCCAGCGAACCCATACCGCACAGCGCACCTGTCACGAACAGCAGCGAATCACCCGGCAGGAAAGGCGCGATGACCAAACCGGTCTCGGCGAAGATGATGACGAACAGGATCGCATAGACCCACACGCCGTAATCCTGCACTAATGCCAACAGGTGCGCATCCAGATGCAGAACGATGTCGAAAAACGCGGTGATGATTTCCATAAGATAAATTTCCGGTACGCACCCCCACCCCAGCTCTCCCCCGGTGGGAGAGGGAATTAGCGGGGCGGTTCTTTAGGGCAGGACTTCTTCGGCTTCGGTCTTTTCCGGCTTGATGAAGTCTTCGCGCGAAACGCCGAAGATCATCAGCAACGGACTGGCGACCAGCACCGAGGAATAGATACTGAACAGGATGCCGATGGTCAGCGCCAGTGCAAAATAGTGCAGTGTCTCGCCGCCCAAGAACAACATGGAAGTCACCATCATCTGGGTGCAACCGTGGGTGATGATAGTGCGCGACATGGTACGGGTGATGGCGTTGTCGATGATCTCGTTCACCTCGGTCTTGCGCATTTTGCGGAAATTCTCGCGGATCCTGTCAAACACCACCACCGATTCGTTCACCGAATAACCCAGAACGGCGAGCACTGCCGCCAACACTGAAAGTGAAAATTCCCACTGGAAGAACGCGAAGAATCCCAAGATGATGACCACGTCATGCAAGTTGGCGATGATCGCCGCCACGCCGAATTTCCATTCGAAGCGCATCCACAGATACCCGACGATACCCAGCGAAACCAGCAACAAGGCCATGGCGCCGTTTTCCACCAGATCCTTGCCGACTTGCGGCCCGACGAACTCGACCCGGCGCAATTCGACGCTGGCATCCTGTGCTCGCAATGTCTCCAGCACCTGTTCGGAAAGTTTGGCGCCGACCTTGTTCTGTTTCAGCGGGACCTGGATCAACACGTCTTTGCTGGAGCCGAAGTTTTGCACCAGCGAATCATGCAAACCAATGCGTGACAGTTCGTCGCGCACCTTGTTCAGATCGGCAGATTGCGCGTAATGCACTTCGATCACCGTACCGCCGGTGAAGTCCACGCCAAAGTTCAATCCTTTAGTTGCCAGGAAAAATACTGCCAGCAGAAATGTCACCAGTGAGATGGCCGTGGTGTAACGGCCATAACTCATGAAGGGGATGTCTTTTTTGATCTTGAAAAATTCCATTGTCGTTTCCCTTAACCTAACGAGCATGAGAAACCCTACTCGTTTCCCTCACCCTAACCCTCTCCCGCCAGCGGGCGAGGGAACGAACGTCGCGCTCTGCGAGTATTTCTAACCTATGGCGACTTTGTTCAGCCGCGCTTTGCTGCCGTAGATCATGTTGACCAACATGCGTGAAACCAGCACCGCACTGAAGATCGAAGTCAGGATGCCCAGGCACTGCACCACCGCAAAGCCCCGCACCGGCCCCGACCCGAAGGCCAGCAAGGCCAGACCGGCAATCAGCGTGGTGATGTTCGAATCCAGGATGGTTGCCCAGGCCCGCTCGTATCCCGTGTGAATGGCGGCCTGCGGTGACGCGCCGTTGCGCAACTCTTCCCGCACCCGTTCATTGATCAGCACGTTGGAGTCAATCGCCATGCCCAGCGTCAGCGCGATGCCCGCCATACCGGGCAGGGTCAGCGTGGCTTGCAGCATGGAAAGCAAGGCCACCAGCAACAGCAAGTTGGCACCCAGCGCCAGCACCGACACGCCGCCGAACAACAGGTAATAGGCGATCATGAAGATGGCAATGGCGATGAAGCCGATCTTGGTGGAATCAAAACCGCGCTGGATGTTGTCCGCGCCCAAGCTGGGGCCGACGGTACGTTCTTCGATGATCTCCATCGGCGCAGCCAAGGCACCGGCACGCAACAGCAGCGCGGTGTCCTGCGCTTCGGTGGTATCCATCCTGCCGCTGATCTGCACACGTCCGCCGCCGATCTCCTCGCGGATCACCGGTGCGGTGACCACTTCGCCGCGTCCCTTTTCGAACAGGATGATGGCCATGCGTTTGCCGACATTCTCACGCGTCGCTTCTTTGAACTTGCGCGCGCCCACCGCATCCAGATTGATGTGCACCGCCGGTTCGTTGTTGCGGCTATCGAAGCCGGGCTGCGCATCGTTGATACGCTCGCCCGTCAGCAATACCGATTTCTTGACCAGCAACATCGTACCGTCGCGTTCTTTGAAGATCTCGGTGCCGAACGGGGCCACCGAACCAAAACCGATTTGGTGTTCATCATCCACCAGGCGCACTTCCAAGGTCGCGGTGCGGCCCAGAATGTCTTTGGCACGCGCCGTGTCCTGCACGCCGGGCAATTGCACCACCACTCTATCCACCCCCTGTTGCTGGATGACCGGCTCGGCCACACCCAATTCGTTCACCCGGTTACGCAAGGTGACCAAGTTCTGTTGCACGGCGGATTCCTGGATGCGTGTCTGTTCTTGCGGTTTGAGTGTCGCCACCAGCAGATATTCACTGGCGACTTCGCGCGCAACAAATGCCAAGCCGGCAAAACGTTGCTTCAGTTCAGCTTCTGCCTTGGAGCGTGCATCCGCATCGCGGAATTTGGTGGTGATCTCGCTGCCGTCACGGCTCACACCGGCGTAAGGAATATTGGCCTCACGCAGGGTGCTGCGAATATCGCTGGAGGAAGATTCAAGTGCCTTGTCCAACGCCGCCTTCATATCCACCTGCATCAGGAAGTGGACGCCGCCGCGCAAGTCGAGACCGAGGTACATGGGCAGTGCATTCAGGCCGGTCAACCACGCCGGAGAACGCGACAGCAGGTTCAACGCCACCACATAGTCATCGCCCAACTGGGCATGCAACACGTCTTTGGCCTTGATCTGACTATCGGTATCGGCAAAACGCGCTTTCACGCTGGTTGCATCGAGCGTTACGGCATCCGGTGTCAGCTGTGCCGCCCGCAAGGCTTCTTCCACCCGGCTCAACAAAACCGTGTCCGCCTTGAGATTCGATCTCAAGGGCAACACCTGCACAGCGGGGGCTTCACCGTACAGATTGGGCAAGGCGTAAACCAAACCGATGAGGAGTGTGAACAGGATCAGCAGGTATTTCCAGAGCGGGTAACGGTTCATTGCAGCACCTTGCTTACGACGTTAGAAGATTCGATCGATCAGATGGACTTGATGGTGCCTTTGGGCAATACGGTCTGGATAGCAAATTTCTGTACCTGGATGACCACGTTCTCGGCGATCACAATCGCCACGTAGTCATCATTTACTTTTTCCACTTTACCCAGCGCACCACCGGCGGTGACCACTTCATCGCCCTTTTGCAGTGACTCGACCAATGCCTTGTGTTCTTTGGCACGTTTTTGCTGCGGACGCAGGATGAGGAAATAAAAAACCGCCAACAGGGCGATCAGGGGCAGAAACTCCAGGAAACCACCGCCTTGTGCGGCTGGCGCAGCACCGTCCGCGTAGGCATTACCGATAAACAATTCGCTGATTGAAATCATTTGATTACTCTCCAAGATGGGTGACAAAAAATAAAGGCGCGCATTCTAACATGGAAGACATGACTGTTTTGCTACGCTCCGCCATGCCAGATCAAGCTCACAAACCGGCACGTGCGCGGTGGAATTCGGCCTGAAATTCGGCGAAGCGACCGGCCTCGATGGCGGCACGGATGTCCTGCATGAGTTCCTGGTAATAGTGCAGGTTGTGCAGGGTGTTGAGACGGGCGCCCAGTATCTCGCCCAAGCGGTGCAAGTGGTGCAGATACCCGCGCGTGAAATTCTTGCAGGTGTAGCAGGTACAGCGTTCGTCCAGAGGCCGGGTATCCATACGGTATTGCGCATTCTTGATGCGCACGTCGCCAAAGCGGGTGAACAGATGGCCGTTGCGCGCGTTGCGTGTCGGCATCACGCAGTCGAACATGTCGATGCCCTGCGCCACTGCTTCCACCAAGTCTTCCGGCGTACCCACGCCCATCAGGTAGCGCGGCTTGTCCTGCGGCAATTGCGGTGCGGTGTGTTTGAGGATGCGCAACATGTCGTCTTTGGGTTCCCCCACCGAAAGCCCGCCGATGGCATAACCGTCAAAGCCAATATTGGTCAGACCCGCCAGCGATTCATCGCGCAATTGTTCGTGCATGCCACCCTGCACGATACCGAAAAGCGCATTCGGATTCCCCTCGTGTGCCTTTTTGCTGCGCTCTGCCCAACCCAACGACAGGCGCATGGAAACGCCTGCCACCTGCTCGTCTGCCGGATAGGGTGTGCATTCGTCGAAAATCATCACGATGTCGGAATTGAGCACGCGCTGGATGCGCATGGATTCTTCCGGCGACAGGAAACATTTGTCGCCATTCACTGGCGATCTGAACTCCACGCCGCCGCCGGTGATCTTGCGCAAGTCGCCCAGACTGAACACTTGGAATCCGCCGGAATCGGTAAGGATCGGCCCCTCCCAGCCCATGAAGCGATGCAGTCCGCCGTGTGCCGCAATCACTTCCAAGCCCGGACGCAACCACAAGTGAAAAGTATTGCCGAGCACGATGTGCGCGCCGATGTCCTTCAATTCCTGCGGCGACATCGCCTTCACGGTGCCATAGGTTCCCACCGGCATGAAGGCAGGCGTCTCGACTTTGCCGTGCGCCAGCTCTACTGTGCCGCGACGGGCGGCCCCTGATGTGTTGTGTAAGGTGAATTTCATTGTTCTCTCTCGATCAACATCGCGTCGCCGTAACTGAAGAAGCGATATTCCTGTGCCACTGCATGCCGATAGGCGGTGAGCAGTTTTTCCATGCCGCCGAAGGCGCACACCAGCATCAGCAGGGTGGAGCGCGGCAAGTGGAAGTTGGTCAACAATACATCGATCACTTTGAAGTCGTATCCGGGCGTGATGAAGATACGTGTCTCGCCCGAACCGGCAATCAACGCGCCGTTTGCTGCCGCGCTTTCCAGCGCGCGCAAACTTGTCGTGCCCACGGCCACAACCCGCCCGCCTTTGGCTTTGGCGAGTTTGATTGCCTCCACGGTGACTTGCGGAACGTCATACCGTTCGCTGTGCATGACATGCTCACCGACCTTGTCGGCACGCACCGGCTTGAAAGTGCCCGCTCCGACATGCAACGTGACGTAAGCGATGTTCACTCCTTTGGCGCGCAGGGTTTCCAGCATCGGCTGATCGAAATGCAGACCCGCCGTGGGTGCGGCGACTGCTCCCTGCTCACGGGCGAAGACCGTTTGGTAACGCTCTTCATCTTCCGCCTCGGCGTTATGGGTGATGTAAGGTGGCAACGGCAATTTGCCAAACTTCTCCAACACATCATCGACGGCATCTTCGCCCTCAAAATGCAGATGGAAGAATTCGTCTTGCCGCCCCAGAACGGTCGCGCGAACCACGTCGGCCAGCCAAAAACTACTGCCCGTTTTGGGTGTTTTGCTGGCACGCACTTGAGCCAGAACTTCGTGCTCTCCCAACACGCGCTCGATTAATACTTCGACTTGGCCACCCGAATCTTTCTTTCCGAATAACCGCGCTTTCAACACCCGGGTGTCGTTCAATATCAGCACATCATGTTCGCGCAATAACTGCGGCAACTCTGCAAACGTGCGATCCTCCCCGGACTCTTTGCCGATTAGCAACAAACGACTTGCCCCCCGCTGTGCGGGCGGATGCTGCGCGATCAAGCGCTCGGGCAGTTCGAAGTCAAAATCTTCGGTACGCATGACAGGCCAAATACGACGGCAAAAATAAAGTCGCGCATTGTAGTTGATGAAGCTGGGCGTTTCATGGATAATTCGCGCCCTTCCCATGCCGGGGTGATGGAACTGGTAGACGTGCTGGACTCAAAATCCAGTGCCTGAAAGGGCGTGGGGGTTCGATTCCCCCCCCCGGCACCAAGACAAGAATCTCCAGATACTACTGGAGACCAATGCAGCCAAGCCTTTCAGAGGTTTTGGCTGTTTCTTTTTCTACCCTCGTTTTAGTCCTGAATGGTCTGAATTTGGCCTCGTTTGGTCACGTTTTGGTCACAACTTTCACCACTGCCCCGCCCCACTCTGCCTAGCTGTCTTAAAGGATGTGCATCATGCGCATCACTGATTGTTTTCTTAGCAATCAGGAAGAAGCGCTCCATAAGAATGGGCATCAGAACTGGTACAGGCTCGTCACCAATGATTTAGGTCGCAATCATTCAGAGGCCGTCATTCATCCCTATGAAACATGGTCAGAGCCTTCCGAAATTCCAGAGCCAATTTCCAGAGGTGTTCGAGGTGAAGGTGATGAAAATGCCAGCCGTATTCGTTCCGCGAGACGTGCCAAGCGCGCAATCCGCTTCGCCTGCAAGTCAGCCGAATTCGACAGGATGGTGACGCTCACCACAAAAGATAATTTTAGTCGGCAGGAGATCCAGCGGCTGGTCGAGAAGTTCATCCGACTTTTACGGGATGCAGCAGGCGGGAAGATCAACTACATAGTCGTGCCGGAGAAGCATGACAGCGAAAAAACCAGCGAGAGCAAACGAGGCTCACACCATGTTCATCTTGCTGTCTGCGGTCGCCAAGATTACAAACTCCTCGTTTCAATTTGGCATCATCGCATCTGCCAAGGGCGTGGGTTCGTTCATGTCTCAAACCCTTTCAACAAACGCACAGGCAAGGCTTACTCCCCAGCGCAAATGGCGAACTACCTTTACAAGTACGTTTCCAAAAATCTTTCTGGCGTGGAGTTCAACAAAAAGAGTTATTGGATTTCGCAAAACATCGCCGCTCCTGTTCGTCTCGTCCGTCTCTTCCGTACTTATCACGATGCGTTGTGCGCTGCGGTGGAGCATTTCAAAGAGTTAGAGCTTCCCTTCGGCTTTGAGATGCATCGAAGTTGGCGTGATGAAACGCTAGATGTTCACTGGCTCGCAGCAGGTTAGCTCTAACCGTTCAAATCCCTCCAAACGAAGCATGGCGGCTTTTTCAACGAAGCGCAGTGGCATCACGCCGTCCGCGAGCAGAACGGGCTTAAAACCCTCCGTACTTGCTCCTAGTAGACGGTTTGTGGGGTTGCTTTCTTCAATTCTTAGCTGCGTTGGAGGAGAAGCAAACAGGTCTGGGGGCTCAAGCGAGGACGGACGGTGCGGCGGAGCCGCACGCCCGACCGGAGCGGAGTCCTATACTTGTATAAGGGACACATTCCCATAGCAGGTAAATACCAGATGTGTTAGTATCCCGCTCGGACATGTCCTGCCATAGCGGGTGCTATCGGCCAAGCCAAGACAGTCTGATAACTATAGGAGCATCATCATGAACGTTCGTTCAAATAAAGCTATTACCCTTCAGTACTCTTGCATTCGCAATATTAGCTCCCCCGAAGATACACATTGTGGCCGTCGCGTTTTAGTAGGCCAAATTCCAATTACTTCAATAGTTGATATTCCTACAAACGAAAATGTTCGTGAATATTTGCTTGAAGCAGAGGGCAAGTTAAGACGTCGCCCAACCCAAGTTCACCGTGCAATCTTAGATACCCTGCGTAACGATCCAGAAAACTTCAGCGTTTTAAATAGTGGCTTGGTTATAGTCGCAAGAGACGCCAAAGTTGACGACAAGGAATTTACAGTCACTTTGACTAAGTCAAGCATCATCAATGGTTCTCAGACTCAAGGAGTGGTTCGGGGTTTTCTCAGTGAGTTGGCAAAAAATAATGAGGCAGTTCCTACAATTCACGTCAAGTTTGAGTTGATCGTTACTGATGACGATGACCTAATCGCTGAAACATCTATTGCTCGGAACTTTCAAAATGATGTTATGGCAATATCCATCATCGGAAGACTGGGGCAGCTTGATGAACTTGAAAAAGCCATCCAGAAACAACGTCCAGATATTAAGTTGCGTATGTCTGAAACTCAGCTATCTGGCGATTACATTGACACAGAAAAGTTGTTGCAGGTACTTATCTCATTAATTCCTCCGCAACTTTGGCCAAATGAGTCAGAACAAGATGATCCAAACAAGGTCTTTGCCTATTCGCAAAAGACCAAGTGTCTAAAATTTTTTCAAGATGTACATGTTAAAGCAGTCGAACAACAAGACCCCGATGCCTTGGCTTTGTATAAATTTTTTCTCGACATGGCTCCAACTGCCTATGATCTTTATCACCAGTGGAAGTCCCATCAAGGATTCCAAGGCACACGTTTATGGTCAATCCAACGAGATGGTCGCGAAATAATCGACATTCCAGATGGAATCATTTTTCCAATCTTGGCTTCCTTGTCGGCATTTATGAAAAAATCTGGTAAAAGCTGGAAATACTTACCACCCGAGAGATTTAATGACGATGAGATCGTCAAAGTTGCTAAGCAAGCCTACCAACAAATCGCAAAGAGTAATCCTCAGACCATGGGGAAAACGAAAGCTTGCTACTCAATGATCTATCAAATTACTTCTCTGTATTCGCGACTTGCCTAAAGTTGGAAGCATAACCAATGGGTGTGCAGTTTATTTCGCCCATTGGTTTCTTTCATCACAGTTAGATATATGTTCATATTTAGTTACGGGTTGTTGAAATACCCTTAATAGGGTATCGTTTGCCCCTCCAACGGAGGTGAGATATGCCCATATCTGAAGAAGCGCGCATAAAAAAAAATCTAGCCAACCTCAAGCCGCTATCTGTAGAAAAACTGAAGCAACTTCAAGAAATCGAATTGCACGCGCTAGCAAAATTCCATGGAAATTTGGATGAACTTGAGTCAGCCTATGGATTTCTCAGACTGGGCTTTCAAATTGGCTGGAAACCACTCGCCATCATCCATAGCAAAAAAACATTCCGTAAATATGAGGAAATTCTTGGCATAAACGCCAAAGAACTTTTCCCTGAAGACACTCCTGCATCAGATCGCAGCAATGGCTATCTAATCGCCAAGAAGCTCTCCAACTTCTGGAAGGCTGTAAGCGGTGACACCAAGATTGATGATAGAAGGTCAATCAGTTCCCTTTAGGGGTACTTGACATTCCTTTTTCGCACCCTCAGAATAGGAACATCAAGTTCCTTTAGTGAGGCTGTCGTGAAGTGGGTTTTAATCAACAAAGTGGTCGAGCTCATTGGCTATACCGATGACGCTATCCGATCCAAAATCAAAAACGGCGTTTGGCTTTGCGGTGTCCACTGGAAGAAGGCTCCGGACGGGCGCCTCCATTTCAACATTGAGGCAATACAGAAATGGATCGAAAGCTAGAAGGCGTCCGCCCCCATAGCGGCAAGGGCATTCAGATTGATTTCTACTATCAAGGCAAACGCTGCCGAGAAACAATCAAGCTGCCCCCAAACAATGCAAACCTACTCCACGCTTCGAGGAAACGGGCTGCCGTCCTTCATGCCATCGCATTGGGTAATTTCAATTACGCCGAGCATTTTCCAGAGAGCCGACACGCAGCCACGCTTGGTACATTCACCAACAAGACCGTTGGCGAGGCGCTAGAAGACTTTCTCAGGAACACGCGCAGAAAATACGAAGTCAGCACCATTCGCGGCTATACAAGTGCAATCTACTTCCACCTCATTCCAACCTTTGGCGATACACCTATCAGACAGCTAACAACCAAGGACATCAAGGATTGGATATCAGGTCTGCATATCTCGGCAAAGCGTATCAATAACGTGCTGATTCCACTTCGGCTAGTGCTGCGAGATGCCTATATGGATGAGCTTATTGATAGCAATCCCGCAGATCGAATTAAGAATCTGGCGCACCGGTACGATGAGCCGCAACCCTTCGCACCAAACGAGATGCGATTGATTTTGGAAAATTGCCCTCCCCAAACTCGCAACCTATTCCAATTTGCTTTTTGGTCTGGCCTTCGCACTTCAGAATTACTTGCGCTTGAATGGGGTGATATCGATTGGTCAAAAGGAGTTGTTCGCGTTACACGAGCTTTAGTTAGAGGGGTACTTAAGCAACCAAAAACGGCATCAGGAAAGCGTGATGTCCTAATACTTCCCTACGCTCTTGAGGCGTTAGAACGCCAGAAGGAGTTTTCCTTTTCAACTGGTGGGCGAATCTTCTTGAACCCACAAACAAACGAACCATGGACAACAGATACGCAGCTTAGGGAGATTGGCTGGATTCCGGCAATCAAAGCTTCTGGCGTTCCCTACCGCAATCCCTATCAAACCCGCCACACCTACGCCAGCACCCTTCTATCCGCCGGAGAGAATCCTATGTGGGTAGCACAGCAAATGGGGCATGCTGATTGGGGTATGATTAGAAGACGGTATGGGCGGTGGATTCCAGAGGTTGATAAGACTGCTGGAAGCCTAGTAACGAAGCAATGGTCACAGCTTGGTCATAAGCTTTAGGCAACTAGTTGATTATTTGCTATGCTCGCTACTTTCGATTCCCCCGGCACCAAATAATTAATTTTTCTTTACATTTTCAGACTCTGTCAACGCGGTGAAGAGTGGTCGCGTTTTTGCGGCCGACACGAATAGTGTCATTTACGTTTGTTAACTTAATCATATTGGAGTCCTACATGAAACTGTTGTCCACACTGATCGCTGCCGCATTCGCTGCTGTTTCTTTCTCCGCTGTTGCTGACGACCACGCCAAGCCAGCTGCCGCAGCTCCCGCTGCCGCCGTAGCTGCACCGGTAGCTGCCGCTGAACCTGCAAAGGCTGAAGAGCACAAACACCACGCCAAAGAAGAGCACAACGATGCAGACAAGGCTGAGCGTAAAGCAAAGAAAGAAGCTGAAAAAGCCGAAAAGAAAGCTAAGAAAGCCGCTAAAAAAGCAAAGAACGAGAAAAAAGAAGAGCACGAAGAGCACCACCATGACAAAGCAGCTGCACCTGAAGCTGCTCCAGCCGCTGCCAAGTAATCTGGCATCTTCAAAGAAAGGCAGGGGCGACCCTGCTTTTTTTTCGTTTAAAATCCCGCCATGATCTGGAAACCCCACACCACTGTCGCCGCCGTCCTTGAACAGGATGGCAAATTCTTGCTGGTGGAGGAACACACCCCGCAAGGCCTGTTGTTCAACCAACCCGCCGGTCATTGGGAACCCAACGAAACACTCGCGGCAGGTGCCGCGCGGGAAGCTCTGGAAGAGTCGGCTTATGAATTTCAGCCGGAATATCTTCTCGGCGTTTACCGTTGGCATTCCAATGCATCGGATACGACCTATCTGCGTTTCGCATTTGGCGGAAACATCCTTGCCCATTTCCCTGAACGCGCGCTGGACAAAGGTATCGTGCGCGCAGTTTGGATGACACCGGATGAAATTCGCGCGACGACTGACCGTCACCGTAGCCCGCTGATCCTGCGTTGCGTGGAAGATTATCTCGCCGGAAAACGCTACCCGTTGGACCTGATCACGCATTATGAGTAGCGCAAAAATCCACAGCCTTTCCGCCAATTTTCCCCAGCCGGGTGAGCGAGGCTGTACATGAGCAGTGGATCAAAGTCCCCGCGTTGTGTCGTCGTTGGCATGTCCGGTGGCGTGGATTCTTCCGTCACCGCCTTGTTATTAAAGCAACAGGGGTACGAAGTCATCGGCCTTTTCATGAAGAACTGGGAAGACGATGACGACAGCGAATATTGTTCCTCGCGCCAGGACCTGATCGACGCGGTCTCGGTGGCCGACACCATCGGCATCCCTATCGAGGCAGTGAACTTCGCCACGGAATACAAAGACCGGGTGTTCAGTTATTTCCTGCGCGAATACGCGGCCGGGCGCACGCCCAACCCGGACATCTTGTGCAACTCGGAGATCAAGTTCAAAGCTTTCCTGGATCACGCCATCCGTCTGGGTGCGGATGCGATTGCCACCGGGCATTACGCCAAGGTGCGCGAACAGGACGGATTGTTTCAACTGCTCAAGGCCGACGATGTCAGCAAAGACCAGAGTTATTTCCTGCACCGCTTGAATCAGGCGCAACTTTCCAAAGCACTGTTCCCGCTTGGCGGCCTGCTGAAATCCCAGGTGCGCGACATCGCGCGTCAACACGATCTGGCCAATCATGCAAAAAAAGACAGCACCGGGATTTGCTTCATCGGCGAGCGCCCATTCCGCGAATTTCTGACCCGCTATCTGCCCACAAAACCCGGCGACATGATCACTCCGGACCAAAAAATCGTCGGACAACACATCGGTTTGTCGTTTTATACCCTCGGCCAGCGTCAAGGTTTGGGCATCGGCGGGTCACGCGAGACTACGGGTGAACCGTGGTTTGTGGCGAGCAAAGACATGGCCAATAATCGCCTGATCGTGGTGCAGGGACACGACCATCCACTGCTGCTTAATCCGCAACTGGATGCGCTGGAGATGCATTGGATCAGCGGCCAAGCAACGGATACCTCACGCGACTACGCCGCCAAGACGCGTTACCGTCAACAGGATGCGGCCTGCCGTATCAAGATCGGCGATGCCGGTATGACGCACTTCACCTTCGATGAAGCTCAATGGGCAGTCACACCCGGACAGTCTGTGGTGGTGTACGACGGGGAAATTTGCCTGGGTGGCGGCATCATCAAATAGTCAGTCAAGGAGTCACCGTGTCCATCCATTTGAGTCCCGATCACATCCGTTTGTTGCTGCTTCTTGCCGCAACCATTGCGGCTCATTTCATCTCTCGCCGCGCGCTGCAACATGCCGAAAACGTCGCGGCACACACCAGCAACATCTGGGACGACTCGCTGATCGCGGCGGCTAAAAAACCGCTGCCCGTGCTGATCTGGCTGGGCGGTCTCACCACTGCCCTCCACCTGCTGCATCGTCAAACCGGTGAACAGTTACTCGAATACATCGCACCGGCGTGCAGCATCGGCATCGTGCTGTGTATCGCATGGTTCCTGTTCAAACTGATCCGGGGATTTGCGGAAAACTATATCGACGCCCGCGCCCAGGCGGGTGGCAACATCGATCGCACCACGATTTATGGCATGAGCAAAGTATTGCGCATCGTGGTGGTGATACTTGCCGCACTGGCGGTGATGCAAACGCTGGGCTTCAGCATTTCCGGCGTGCTGGCCTTCGGCGGCATGGGCGGTATCGCGGTCGGCTTCGCCGCCAAAGACCTGCTGGCAAATTTCTTCGGCGGACTGATGATCCATCTGGACAGGCCGTTCAATGTGGGTGAGACGGTACGTTCACCGGACAAGCAGATCGAAGGCAAGGTGGAACATATCGGCTGGCGTCAGACCCAGATCCGCTCTGCCAACATGACACTGATCTACGTGCCCAATGCTTTGTTTACGTCCATCGTGGTGGAGAACCCGTCGCGTATGTCGCATCGCTGTATTCGCACGACTATTGGCCTGCGTTACGATGACATCGGCAAGATGAACGCCATCGTCGAAGAGGTGAAGGTCATGTTGCAACGTCACCCCGGTATCGATACGGATCAGCCCGTGGTCGTTGCCTTTGACCAATTTTCCGACTCTTCGCTCGACTTCATCATCCAGGCGTTCAGCAAGACCACCGAGTTGGGGAAATTCCATCTGCTCAAACAGGAAATACTGTTGGGCGTTGCGGAAATCATCGCCAAACAGGGCGCCGAATTCGCCTTTCCCACCCGCACGCTGTACGTAAGTCAGCCTACCGAGTGACTCTGCGTTTCAGGCTTGTTTCACGTAAAATGCGCGCCTGAACTTTTCTGGCAGATACTTCATGACTCTCTCGGCACTCACCGCACTCTCCCCTCTCGACGGGCGTTACCACGGCAAAGTCGACGCCTTGCGCGGCTATTTCAGCGAATACGGTTTGATCCGCTACCGCGTGTTGATCGAGATCGAATGGTTGAAAGCCTTGAGCGCCGAATCCGGTATCGGGGAATTGCCGCCCTTCTCCGCCGCGACCCTGACCCAGCTCGATCAACTCGCCACCCAATTCTCCGAGGCCGATGCGGTGCAGATCAAAGCCATCGAGCGCCGCACCAACCACGATGTCAAAGCGATCGAATATTGGCTGCGCGAGAAACTCTCCGAAAATGCAGAAACCGCGAAGGCGCTGGAGTTCATTCATTTCGCCTGCACCTCGGAAGACATCAACAACCTGAGCCATGCATTGATGCTGAAGCATTCACGCGATGCGGTGATGTTGCCCACCTTGCACGTCCTGATCGAGCGCCTGCAACATCTGGCGCACCAGCATGCCGAACTGCCGATGTTGTGCCGCACCCACGGCCAGACCGCCACACCGAGCACGCTGGGCAAAGAGTTGGCCAACGTGGTGCACCGCCTGCGCCGCGCCCAGTCACGCATCGCCACGGTGGAGGTGCTCGGCAAGATCAACGGTGCGGTGGGTAATTACAACGCACACCTGTCCGCCTATCCCGATGTGGACTGGGAAAGTTTTGCCAAACGTTTCGTCGAGGCTCAAGGGATCAGCTTCAATCCATACACCATCCAAATCGAGCCGCACGATTACATGGCCGAGTTGTATGACGCTTATGCACGTGCCAACACCATCCTCGTCGATTTGAATCGCGATATCTGGGGCTACATTTCGCTGGGATTCTTCAAACAGAAAGTGGTGGCGGGTGAAGTCGGTTCGTCCACCATGCCGCACAAAGTCAACCCGATTGATTTTGAGAATTCGGAAGGTAATCTTGGCTTGGCCAACGCGTTGCTGAAACACCTCTCCGAAAAATTGCCGGTCTCACGCTGGCAACGCGACCTGACCGACTCCACCGTGTTGCGCAACATGGGCGTGGCCTTGGGTTATACCTTGCTGGCCTATGAATCGTGCCTGAAAGGGCTGAACAAATTGGAAGCCAATCCGCAACGCCTGGCGGAAGATCTGGACAACAGTTGGGAAGTATTGGCGGAACCGATCCAGACCGTGATGCGCCGTTACAACATCGAGAACGCCTACGACAAACTGAAAGAACTGACGCGCGGAAAGGGCGGTATCAACCGCGAGAGTCTGGCGACATTCATTCAGTCACTGGACATCCCGGCAAGCGAGAAGTTGCGCCTGCAAGCTCTCAGCCCGGAAACCTACATCGGCAAAGCTACCGAACTGGCAAAACGAATTTAAAACCTTCGTATTCGCGCAAACAAAAGCCCCGCCGAAGCGGGGCTTAGTGTTGTTATGGTGCGTTTACGATCAATTCAACTTGCTGTAGTCAACCATGTCATATCCGCTGGCATCGCGAAGCACTGCATCCGGCTTGACCCTCCTGACCTCATCCGCCATCACACCCGTGGCATGCTCACCCCATACGTAATCGAACTCGTAAATCCCGATTCCGAGAGGATGCGTCCCAACACGCTTGATGTTCTTCTTCAACCGACGATCTGAGAAAGTAGTGATCGGCTGGATAGTACTGGTCTTTGGTTGAATCGTTGTGGTGATTGGCTGAATCGTTGTAGTGATTGGTTGAATCGTTGTAGTGATTGGCTGAATCGTTGTAGTGATTGGCTGAATCGTTGTGGTGATTGGCTGAATCGTTGTGGTGATTGGCTGAATCGTTGTGGTGAT
>CAYROQ010000002.1:0-30449 GCA_964425955.1 uncultured Sideroxydans sp. | reverse complement strand
TCGTTGTGGTGATTGGCTGAATCGTTGTGGTGATTGGCTGAATCGTTGTGGTGATCGGTTGAATCGTTGTGGTGATCGGTTGAATCGTTGTGGTGATTGGCTGAATCGTTGTGGTGATTGGCTGAATCGTTGTGGTGGGTGCTACGATTGGCGTTATCGTTGACAATGTTTTTGTGGTCGTAGTGACCGGGGCAATTGTCGTGACGGGTGAAAGTGTATTGAGTGACGGCTGCTTCAGCGTCGTTAACGAAGTACCCGTCGCAGTTGGTACGATTGCCGTTCCTGTATTCAGCGGCGTCAGAGTTGCACCGGATTTTGTTGCGGGGTTGATGTTTGTGCCTGTGAGGCTCTTTGTCGCCCCGCCTGATTCCAGCACTCCCGCTTTAGTTGGCACAAGTTCCGCACCTTTTTTTATAGCCGGTGTTCCAACCTCATTATTTTTTGTGGAGGGCTGCATAGCACTTGCCCCACCCTCCTCTTTCAGCCGCGCACCAGGACTGAATTTCGGTTCGTCCCCGCCATGATCGACTTTATAAAAAGCAGGCATTACTGCCAGCACGCTGGGTGTCGCATTGGGAATATTGGGCACGAATCCGGCCTGGTTAGGATTGATGACCACCATGCCTGTCGCCGTTGAAAGTACAGCCGCACCGCTGTTCACTTTGTCGTAAGTGCCCGGTTCCGCAATGGCGACTTTACCGGGAAGCGGATTGGGGATGAACGTGGGTTCGTGGTCAGTGCCGCGGATTCCGATGGTCGCGGTGGGTGTTTCGATCTTGTAGTGCTCTTTATTGACACGGCCAATGATGCCGGTGATCGCTCTAAAACCACCTTTGACCAGGGAGAACAGGCTGCGCTCGCTTCCATCCGCTTTGCCATTGAACACGAAAGTAGTGACCTTAAGTCTGGTATCCGGGCGAACCACGATGAGCCCCTCATCCACCATCCTAATTTGTGCTGAAGCAGTCGCATTGGTGGTGATGCTCTCACCTTCATTCACTTCCGCGCCTTTGCGGGCGAGGCGGACTTTCCCATCTGCCGAAATGACCCTCACGTCACCCGCCACGAACTGGAAATGGCCCGCAACAGATGCCTCGGCATATTGTGTGAAAGACGCGCAGAGCAATACAAACATCGATAGTAATTTCTTGGTCATTTGTTGTTCTCCAAACTTCATCTGAAACCGGAATGTTCGAATTAACAGGGTGGTACTTTACATACCAAGATCGGAGTCTGTTTAACGGGGGGCTTTGTAACAATCACTGGCTGCGGCGTAACCACGGGCGGCAAGATAACCGGTGGTAAAACTACAGGAGGTTTGACAATAGCAATTGGCGTTGGCGGTGCAATCACGGGAGGCGGTACCACAGCGACCGGGGGCACAACCGGCGCCACGGTAACGGGAGGCAACACCGGGGAGATCATCACGGGAGGGGCGACGGGTTTGACCATTATCGGAGGTGCGATTGCAACCGGCGGCGCAATTGGTTTGACCATCATTGGCGGTGAGATTGCAACGGGTGGAGCGATAGCAACAGGCGGTGCAATCGCAACAGGTGGAGCAATAGGTTTGGGCACGGCCATCACCGGCATTGTGGTGAGAACTGGCTTGGTCGTAACTATGGGAGCAGGGGATATTAATGCAGGTGCCTGAGTCGGCGTGGGTGTCAAAATTAATTTGGGATTTGCGGCTGAAGTGGGCGGGGCGATCGGTTTCACTGGCATCACACTTGAGTCCAACGGTACACGTTGTGTAGCGTCAACCGAAGGTATCGGCTTGGGTTGACCGTTGGCAGGCTGGAGGCTTCCCAACTGCCCTTTATCTGACTGCGCCGCTCCGTCGTTCATTTTTTTTATGACCTTCGATTTTTCAGCGGGAGTTTGGGTAACTTCCTCGGCATGACTTACTGAAATCAACCCTGCGGCAAAGCCAATACTCAGCACCCATAAAATGGTTTTCATGACACACCTCCAATCATTAACAAACTATTTGAAATCCCTTTTGATACTGACACTCATTTCGGTCTTTTGAAAAACGTACAACGGAATGTTCGACGCGTTTCGGATATGCAAAAGTTGCGGCTTGACGAGCCAATCATTTGCAGGACGCCAGTTCACACCCAACATCATCACCTGCATATCGTCATTACCAAACGCCTCGTTATTGCTTCGCGCGAACGCTTGGCTATCGCGCCGCATGCTGAGCATCCACATCGCGGTGACATCCGCGCTGGGCACTGGCGTGTATTGTGCATACGCGATAAACGTATTCGTGTTGCGGCTCACATCGGTCTGATCGATACCCTTCATGTCCAAGCTTTGTCTTACCGCTTTGTCGCGCGTATGGTTCAATGCCACATAAATCATCGGTGAGCCTGTCGCCGCAAAGACGTGGGTATAGTTCGTTCCGATGACGGCCTGTTTGGTGTCCTGAGTATTGGTGGTCGGATAGCGCGGCAGGTTGTACTGCAACGAGATTGCCAGATAGTCACGCTCGGTCAGAGCAAACCGGGCGTCTCCTGAAATCGAGTTTTGCATGCTGTCACTCGTGTAACCTTGGCTCGCGGCTGTTCCGAGTTGCCGATAGTTTCGGCGGGAGAGATCAAAGCGATAGGTATTCGTTCCCGATTGCAAATTGATGCCACCCTTCACCGTATTCGCGTGCGAATTCATCATCCCGTACTTCAGGTAAGACCGGTTGGCAGAGTCGAGCGAGACATAGGCATAGGTACCCGCATTTGAAAAAGGAATACGTCCTTCGACATTGCCATTAAATTGTGCAAACCGCGCAGAAATGTTGCTTGGTGGAAGCGGCGGTTGGGGCGGCGCACTGAATGAAGTCGTGTAAGCGTCGACATAATTCTTGGGCCCGCTGGTAATATTGCTGTCGTTACCCAAACCAAACTCGATTGCCCCCAACAAGAACGGCTGCTTGGCTTTTTTCTCCTCCAATGCCCGCGCGTCCTCCTGTTGCTTGATGGCCGCCAGATATTGATTGGCAGTGCTTTTGGATTGGGCAGAAATCGTGGTTTGCCGCAGCAATCCGCTTAGAGTTTTCTTTGCCCTGTCCATGTCGCCGGACTGGAAGTAGGCAATCCCCAACCACAACTTAACTTCACCATATTCAGGAGCGACCGCCTCGACCCGTTCGAGTGCGAGGGTGGCTCTGTCCGGCTTGCCTGCATTGACCGCACTGATTCCCAGCAAATAATCGAAAACAACATCTCCGGACAAATCAAATTCCAAGGGTTGCAACAACGCGAAAGCGTCGGCAAATTTTCCCGTCTGTACCAGCACCTGTGCTTGGCGCACAGCCTTGGCAGATTTACTCTCGGTGCGTTTGTCCGCTTGTTTCTCCGCACCGATTGCAGAATGCACAAAAACGATACCCAATATCAATCCAAAGATGGCCAGATTCTTATTCATGTTTTCTTGAAGATTCAACCGATTTTGAGGCAGGGAAGGTTACGCCTCGACCGTAGCCCAGTCAATCTGACAACAACCCGACGGGGCACTCAGAAATTCATCAACCAACTGATTATTGGATAACTTTTATATATGGGAACAACTCAGCCGAACGAATACCGAGAAAAACTTAAGCTGCTTGAACCGGGATATTCTCGCGTTTGGCGATGATGGCGTTGTGCTCGTCCACGTAGACCAGCGTGGGGTGGTATTTCTGCAATTCCGCCTCGGAATAGATTGAGTATGCCGCGATGATGAGGATATCACCGGGGTGCGCTTTGTGAGCTGCTGCGCCGTTCACCGAGATGGTACGCGAGCCGCGTTGGGCGCGGATGGCATACGTCGTAAAACGCTCGCCGTTGGTGACATTGTAGATGTCGATCTGCTGATATTCCCTGATCCCGGAAGCGTCCAACAGATCGTCGTCGATGGCGCATGAACCTTCGTAATGCAACTCCGATTGCGTCACGCGCACGCGGTGCAATTTGGCTTGTAGCATGGTTCGTTGCATGGTCACCTCCTCCATCCCTCTCTCTAACTCTCTCCCGCGAATCCCTCACCTCAATCCTCTCCCGCAAGCGGGCGAGGAAGCTAACGAGAAAAGCAATCTCAAATCCCCGGTAGAAAAGATAAACGCGAAAGGCACTCTTTGATCCCGCCGGCTGTGCGGGGCGCGCATTATAAACGTCCGGGCGTTAAAGACAAATTTCCAAATTATCGATCAACCGGGTCGCTCCCATCCTTGCCGCCGCCAGCACTACCAATTTCCGCTCTCCTTTGGCTGGAATAGCCAGATTTGCCTGGCTGCGTACGGCGACATACTCCACCCCCCAACCGCGCTTGACAAGTGCCGCGCTTGCATCCGTTTCAAGCTTAACGTGGTCGGCTTCCCCACCCGCCAACGCATCACGCACCTGACCCAGCGTTCGACTCAGGAATGCAGCTTCGGTTCGCTCGGTCGCTTTCAGATACTGGTTACGCGATGAAAGTGCCAGCCCATCCGCTGCGCGCGCCGTCTCCGCGCCGATTATTTCAATGGGCAGATTGAACTGGGTAACCATCTGCCGAATGATGCAAAGCTGCTGATAATCCTTCTTGCCGAAAATGGCGACCTGAGGTCGTACCTGATTGAACAGTTTCAGCACCACGGTGGCCATGCCGCGAAAATGACCCGGCCGGAACGCACCGCAAAGTTCATTGGCAATTGGCGGCGGCTCAACGAAGAGAGTCTGTGGTTCGGGATACATCTCGGCGACTGACGGTGCGAACACCACATCCGCCAAATTCGCGAGTTTGGCGCAATCCGCATCCAGCGTGCGCGGGTATTGGTCGAAATCTTCATTGGGACCAAACTGCAGCGGATTGACGAAGATGCTTGCCACGACAAGTTTTCCACGCTCCCGCGCCATACGCACCAGTTCGAGATGACCTTCGTGCAGGTTGCCCATGGTGGGCACAAAAGCAACGGACTTTTCTTGCGTCAAGCGTGCGCGCAGTTCGGCAACGGAATGAATAAGCTGCATCAGAAGGACTGTTCCGATGCTGGAAACGCGCCCGATTTCACCTCGGCGACATAGTTCGCCACGGCTTGGCCAATGGAGGTCGCACCCAACATGAAGTCTTTGACGAAACGCGCTTTTTTCCCGGGATAGATACCGAGCATGTCATGCAGGACCAGCACCTGGCCGGAACACGAAACACCGGCACCTATACCAATCGTGTGAATCGTAAGCAGATCAGTGATCTCTGCCGCAAGTGATGCAGGGATGGCCTCCAGCACCAACATGCCTGCCCCGGCCTGTTGCAGTGCAAGTGCATCCTGCGACAATTTGTGTGCTGCGTCATCGCCCCTGCCCTGTACCTTGTAGCCGCCGATCTGGTGTACCGACTGCGGCGTGAGTCCGATATGCCCGCACACCGGGATGCCGCGCGCTGTCAGAAAGTTCACGGTCTCGGCCATTTCCGCACCGCCTTCGAGCTTGACCATCTGCGCACCGGCCGCCATCAGTTGTACAGCGTGGGCAAAGGTCTTCCTCGGGCTAACCTGAAAGGTACCGAACGGCATATCGGCGATGATGAACACTTTCTTGGATCCACGTGCCACACAGCGGGTGTGATAGACCATGTCCTCCAAGGTGACGGGCAATGTGGTCTCGTGACCTTGCAAAACCATGCCGAGTGAATCACCGACGAGCAACACATCGACTCCCTGCATTTCCAGCAATGAAGCAAAGCTGGCGTCATAACAGGTCAACACGGCAATCTTCTCACCGTTGCTGCGCTTGGAATTCAATTGGCTCAGAGTGGTTCTCATCACGTACCCTCAGAAAACATGACCGCATTGACAATACAGGAGGTTGTTCCCCCACCTCAATCCGCCCCCGGTGGGAGAGGAAGCAAACGTGAAAAGCATTTTCAATCCGCACCCACGTTAAAGTATTCCCGCTGCCCGCGCATCCTGCCGATGCGGTCAAGCAACAAATTGAAGTCGTCTGCATTATCCACAAAATTCAGACGTTCGCTATTCACCACCAAGACCGGAGCCTCTTCGTAGTGGTGGAAGAATTCACCATAACTATTCGCCAGGCGTGAAAGATAGTCATCCGTAATTGATCGCTCATAACGGTTTCCGCGCCGCCTCACGCGCTCGATCAGCGCATCGGTCGAGGCTTGCAAATAGATCACCAAATCCGGGGCGGGCGCCTGCGGTGCAAGGCTTGTATAAATAGTTTGATAAAGTTTGTATTCCTCATCGCTCAAAGTGAGTCGGGCAAACAAGGCATCTTTCTCAAACAGGTAATCGGCAATAGTGCGGCTGTGGAACATATCCATTTGCGCCAGATCACGCACTTCGTTGATACGCTGGAACAGAAAAAACAATTGGGTTGGCAGAGCATACCTTGCCGTGTCGTCGTAATAGCGTGTCAAAAAGGGATTTTCCTGGGGCTTTTCCAGCAAGATCTGCGCATCGGCGTGATCCGCCAGCCGGGTAGCCAAACTGGTCTTACCCACACCGATGGGACCTTCGACCACGATATAACGATATTTACCGAGTGGCATCATTTATCCGCTCCACGTCCTGTCCGGCACATTCCTTGGCCACTTGTGCAATCGCCCCAATACCGGGAATCACAACTTCAGGTGCAATCTCAAACAGGGGTAACAGCACGAACGCGCGCAGGTGCATCTGCGGATGCGGAAGGGTCAGCCCGTGTTCGTGATGCACCAACTCATCGTACAGCAACAAATCGAGATCCAGCGTGCGTGGCGCATTATGAAAATCACGCGTGCGGCCGCATTCTTGTTCCAGCGCCAACAGGGCATCCAATAAGGCACGCGGCGTCAGTTGTGTTTCCAACTGTGCCACCGCATTGATGAAATCAGGCTGTTCCAGATACCCCACCGGGGCACTCCGATAAAGCGATGAGTGCCGCAACCTATTTGTTTGCGGCAAACTATCCAATGCCTCCAGCGCACGGGACACCTGCGAAACCGGATCAGCAAGATTGCTGCCCAGACCGACGAACGCGACGTGCTTCATCAATCTATCGGCAATTCGGCCTGCACCGCCGTAGCAGGTTTCTTGGTACGGCGGCGGCGTTTCTTCGGGCCGGGCGTGTCTGGCAGCAACATCTCGGCACGGCGCTCATCGCCGGCATGCTGGAACTCTTCCCACCATGTCCTCAGTTCGACGTCCGCTTCACCGCTTTGGCAACGCAACAACATGAAATCGTATGCGGCACGGAAGCGCGGCAATTCCAGCAGACGCATGGGACGCTGGCCGCCGCGATGTTCGAAACGCGGCTGCAACAGCCAAAGTTCTTTCATCACCGTGTCGTAACGGCGCGGGATGGCAAGCTGCGCACGTTGCCGCTCCAGCACTTCGTCCATCGCCGTATGCATCGCCGCGATCGGACGTTCGCCCGTATCCTGCTTGATCTTCCAGGTCGCCAGCACTTCATGCCACAACAAAGCGGCGAACAGGAAGGCGGGGGAAGTGGGTTTTTCGTCGGCGATACGCTGGTCGGTATTCTGCAACGCCAGCATGACGAACTTCTCACCCATCGGCTGTTCCAAGATCACATCCAGCATGGGCAACATGCCGTGATGCAACTCCATTGCGCGCAGTTTTTTGATGCACTCCAGTGCATGCCCGGACAACAACAGCTTGAGCATCTCGTCGAACAGCCGCGCCTCGGGCACGTTGCCCAGCAGATCCTTCATCATCGATATGGGAGCAGCGGTGGCCGGATCCAGTTTCATGCCCAGCTTGGCGGAGAGGCGAACCGCACGCAACATACGCACCGGATCTTCGCGATAGCGCACTTCGGGATCACCGATCATGCGCAAGATATTGGCGCGGATATCGGCGTAGCCGTTGTGATAGTCGAAAATTTCCTGCGTGGACGGATCGTAGAACAGACCGTTGGCGGTGAAATCGCGGCGCTCGGCATCCTGCTGTTGATCGCCGAATTCGTTGTCGCGCAGGATGCGCCCGTGCTCGTCGGTTTCGGCATCCTCGGCCTCGATGGCACGGCGAAAGGTGGAGACCTCCACCGTTTCTTCGCCGAACATCACATGCACCAGGCGAAAACGCCGCCCGATGATGCGTGCGCGGCGGAACACTCGGCGCACTTCCTCCGGCGTGGCATTCGTCGCCACATCAAAATCCTTGGGATGTTTATCCAGCAGCAAGTCGCGCACCGCACCGCCCACCACGAATGCCTTGAACCCTGCCGCCTGCAAGCCATCGGTCACCCGTCGCGCGCCAAAGCTGATGCCGTCGCGGCTGACTTTGTGCGCCTCGAAAGGGATCACCCGCGCCGCGCCGACAGTGCGCACCGCAGCGGATTTACCGAAAACTCTTTTGAACAGTTTTTTGATCATATTGAAAGGACATCTGCAATCGCCGTGCGTCTTACTCAATATAAAACCGGTCGCGGCGAACGGCGCGGATTATACACGCGCCTCACCTGCTCCCGGTCTAGCGCAAGGAAATGACCGGCCAGCCTTGATTGACCGCGTATTCGCGCAATGTCGGGTCCGGATCGACGGCGACCGGACGGTTCACTTTGGAAAGCAACGGCAAGTCATTCAACGAATCGCTATAAAACCAGGTGTCCGCAAAACTCGTCCAGTTCCAGCCGTGTGATGCAAGCCACATCTCCATGCGCTCCACCTTGCCGTCGCGAAAACTGGGCACACCGTCAACACGACCGGTGAATTCGCCGTTCTTTTGTTCCGGATCGGTGGCGATCAGATGTTCCACCGCAAATTCACGTGCAATGGGTCCGGTCACAAAACTGTTGGTGGCCGTGACAATCACGCACACGTCGCCTGCGGCCCGATGTTTCGCCACCAGATCGCGCGCCGCCTGCCCCATCATCGGACGCACTTTGAGGCGCATGAAATCCTCGTGCCAGGCGTCCAGCACGTTGCGCGCATGGCGCGACAGCGGCTTCAATTGGAAATCGAGGAATTCGTGAATATCCAGGGTTCCCGCTTTGTATTGTTCGTAGAACTTGAGGTTTTTGGCCTCAAACAACTCGCGATCAAGCACACCCTGATCGATCAAGAACTGCGACCACTCGAAGTCGCTGTCGCCGCTCAACAAGGTATTGTCCAGATCAAATAAAGCCAGATTCATATTTCCCCTTCATCAAAAACAAGGCCTGCATCGCTGCAGGCCGCAATTGCTACATCAACTCATTTCAGAAGCGGTACGAGACACCCACTGATATGACGGGTAGTAACTTAAATTGCTTTAATTCGCCCTCCAATTTAGTTGCGCCGGCTGCAACGTCGCTTTTCATTTGCGCACAAACCGTGGGAGTGGTGGCCGTACCACACGTCACGGTATTGGAAATCTTCGGTGCTCCCTGAATGAGTAATCCCACGTCCATCGTCATCCCCCACTGCTTGTCTTGGGCAACTGGGTTGCCCCAACCCATTCCAAGATAAGGAACGAAACTGTTAAATGTCATATCCCCCGAGAACGATCCCACATCACCGGATGAATAGGTTTGACCATTGAACGTGTAAGTTCCCGCAGTCGGTTTAGCGGTCAAGCTGGCTTTGTTGCCGTTATAAACCGCACCGACTGTCGTCCGGAACTTACCCGCCCACGGATACCAATCCGCCAGTCCGGAGACATTCAACAATTTGAAATCGATACCATAATCCCCGTTCGTATCTTTCTGGGTCGTGGCGAATTTGAAGGTGTCAAAACCAACCCGCAATCCTAGATTGTTATTCACACTGGTCGCGGCGCCCAAACCAAACCCGTTGGTACCCACCTTGCCGTAGCCTGCAAAATTCGACGCTTGCGACATCACAGGGAAAAGAATTACCGCCAACAAAAAAGACATTTTGAATTTCATGATTTTTCCTTTTAAATTGTGAACCGGGAAGTTAAAACCAAGCAAAGAACGCGCGAAGAGTAATCCAAACTTAGCCATTCATCACCTCTTTAAGCATCGGCACACTCGCGCCCCGCTTTAATCGCAAGCAATGTTCATCCAGCGCATTCAAGGTGGCGAGCAGTGCCGGCAGGTCGCGCTTGCCATGCCGCAACAGGTAGGTCACCACTTCGGTCGGCAACTCCAATCCCTTGGCATTTGCATGTTTCTGTAATGCCTCTGCCTTTTCGGCATCGTTCAAGGCATGCAACTGGTACACCAATCCCCAGCCCAACCGGGTGCGCAGATCATCGCGCAAAGCCAGGAACGCCGGTGCCCGCGTTCCGCTCACCAGCAACATGCCGCCACTCGCGCGCAACTGGTTATACAAGTCAAACAAGGCCACTTGAGAATCATCGTCAAACTGCTCGACATCATCGACCGCTACAACCTCGGCGGCTTGCGGCACTTCGCCACCCGAATACACCGCCGATTTTCCGGCAGAACAGGCCCGCTCAACCACCGCCTGCAGCAGATGGCTTTTGCCACTGCCTTGCTCACCCCACAAATAAAATGCACGCTCACCCGAATCCCCCCCCGTCGCTTGCCTGAGCGACGCAAGCAATTCGTTATTGCGCCCGGCGACGAAATTCTCCAGAGTCGGGATCCATTCAGGGGCGAGGCCAAGCAAGAGTTGAGTCATTTGTGGCGGTTGAAGTAAAGGCGTGTTCTGCGTGTCCAAGGCGTTTGAGGTAAAATCCGGCTTCGAAAAAATTGTCACACTGTATTCCAAATCTATTTCGAAGGTCAAACAAGCCTGCCCTGAGTTCAATCGAAGGGGCAATATCGAGCGAACGACGAAGGCGGTGCAATAAGCACAACTTGGTAGTGCGCAAGGAAGGCACACAGTTTCACCGGTGAAATGGAATCGGGATTATCTTGAAGAAAGCGAGAACTTGAATTGAGCACGACTTCCAACAGCCTTTCCTACCGCGATGCCGGGGTTGATATCGATGCGGGAGATCAACTGGTCGAGAATATCAAACCGTTTGCCAAACGCACCATGCGCCCCGAAGTATTGAGCGGCATCGGCGGTTTCGGCGGTCTGGTCGAAATCTCCAAAAAATTCAAGGAACCCGTCTTGGTATCCGGCACCGACGGTGTGGGCACCAAACTCAAACTTGCTTTTGAATTGAACCGCCATGACACCGTGGGTATCGACCTCGTCGCCATGAGCGTGAATGACATCCTGGTGCAGGGTGCCGAGCCGCTGTTCTTCCTGGATTATTTTGCCTGCGGCAAGCTCGACGTGGCTGCCGCTACCGAAGTCATCAAAGGCATCGCCCTGGGATGCGAACAATCCGGCTGCGCCCTGATAGGCGGCGAGACCGCTGAAATGCCGGGTATGTATCCGGTGGGTGAATACGACCTCGCGGGTTTTGCCGTGGGCGTGGTGGAAAAAAGCAAGATCATCACCGGCGAACATATCACAGCGGGAGATGTGGTTCTGGGATTGGCTTCCAACGGCGCGCATTCAAACGGTTACTCGCTGGTGCGCAAGATCATCGAACGCTCGCATCCCGATTTGAACGCCAAATTCGACGGCGAGCGCACACTGGCCGACTGCATCATGGCGCCGACACGCCTGTACGTGAAACCGCTGTTGTCGTTGATGCAACAACTCACCGTGAAAGGCATGGCGCACATCACCGGTGGCGGCATCACTGAAAACGTGCCGCGCGTATTGCCGCAAAACGTGGTCGCCGACATCGACAGCAATGCCTGGCAGATGCCCAAATTGTTCCACTGGCTGCGCGAACAGGGCAATGTCGAAGCTCAGGAGATGTACCGCACTTTCAACTGCGGTATCGGCATGGTGGTCGTCGTATCGGGTGAGCACGCGGAGGCAGCGATCAAACATCTGCAAGCAAGCGGCGAAACCGTTTCGCGTATCGGAACTATTCGCGCACGCACTGGCGACGAGCATCAAACCCAGGTCCGATAAATGCCCGAAGCAAAAAAAATCGTCATCCTCATCTCCGGGCGCGGCAGCAACATGCAGGCGCTGCTGGAAGCAAAATTGCCGTGCTCGATTGCCGCAGTGATCAGTAACCGCGCCGATGCATCCGGATTGGAATTCGCACGCGCCAATGGCATCCCCACCGCCGTCGTCTCACACCGCGATTTCCACGACCGCGAAAGTTTCGATGCCGCCCTGGCGAACGAGATCGACCGGCACCAACCCGACTGGGTGGTGCTCGCCGGTTTCATGCGTATCCTCACGCCCGCTTTTGTTACCCGCTATACCGGCCGGCTGATCAACATCCATCCTTCGCTGTTGCCGTCCTACACCGGAGTAAATACTCACGAAAGAGCGTTGCAAGATGGCGTGAAGCTGCACGGTTGCACGGTACATTTCGTCACCGCCGACCTTGATCACGGCCCCATCATCATTCAGGCGGCAGTGCCGGTGCTCGCGGACGACACGGCGACAACCTTGGCGGCGCGCGTGTTGCATGAAGAGCACCGCGTCTTTCCGCAATCGGTACGCTGGCTGTGTGAAAAGAAAGTGTGGCTGGATGCAACTGGCCGCGTCGCCTACGACCTGATTACACAGAGCGGAAGTGCACTGATTTCACCGGGACTGGATTGACCGTGCGTGCGCTCTCCGCCCTGTTGTTATTCGGCTTCTCCACTTTGGCGTGCGGCGAGATTCCAAGCCGCATCGAGGCGACCTACGATGTGCTGAGCCGGGGCGTCAGGATGGGGGTTGTGCATGAAGTCTTCACTTACAACGATTTTCACTATCACATCGTAAGCGTGACCAAGCCGGTGGGCCTGCTGGCGCTGTTTCAGCCCGAGACGATCGTGTTCACCAGTGAGGGTGAAGTTACCCCGGAAGGGCTGCGCCCGGTCAAATTTACGCACCACCGTGTACGCGACACTTCACGCAACAACCGCGCAGATTTTGATTGGAACAGCTATGTCCTGACGCTGAACGACCCGTCGGGAACACGCGAATTGCTGTTGCCTCCCGGCACTCAAGACCGCTTGAGCATGATGTACCAATTTGTGGTGATGCCGCCTTATGGCAAACTGGAATTCAAGTTCAACATGACCAACGGCAGCAAGTTGGAAGCCTACCGCTATCAGTTGCATCCCGAACAAACCGCGGAAGTTCCTTTCGGCTCCATCCGCAGTTACCACCTTTACACCCTGCCCCAACGCAGCGCATGGAAGTCCGAGATTTGGCTGGCTGTGGATCATGGGTTCGTGCCTTGCAAAGTGGTTTTGACGGAAGACAGCGGTGACAAATTGGTGCAGGTACTCACCGCGCTCAATATCGTACCGTGAACCCTGCACTGTCCACACCATCGCGGCGCATCGGGTTTGCTGTGGTCTTTTCACTGTTGTTGCATGCGCTGTTGATGTGGGGACCGCGTGTCGAGCTGCCTAAATTCAAAGCCGAGTTACCGCCTTTGGTGGCCAAGCTGCAGGCTATCCCAACCGCGCCGGCGAACCCCAGACCCAAAGTCAAACGCCAGGCCAAGCCCGCCCCGCCCCCCCTCCCAGAACCGCTTGTAGAAAAAAACGCCGCAGCGGATCCGACCGAAGAGATCCCGCTCGCTGCCAGCGCGCCGGTCGCAACTGAAGTGGCCAGTGAAGTGGTTCCCACCGCGACACTCGCCGAAATACCACCTGCAATTTTGACTGAACCACCGGCGGCCAAAGTGGTGGAACGGCCATTGTTGCCGCGCCGGGCACAACTGACTTTTGCGGTGAACAAAGGCGTCAGCGATTTCAAGGTGGGCGAATCGATCCACACCCTGGAGATCGAAGACGACCACTATGTATTGCAAGCCGTGACCAAAACGGTGGGTTTGGCCAAGTTGTTCAAGACCTTCCAGCTCACTCAATACAGCAGCGGCAGTTACACGCCCCAACTCGGAATACAGCCCGAGCGATTCTTTGAAGAGCGCGCCGAAACCTCCGGTGCACAACGCAACACCGTCGAGTTCGATTACGCAACCCAACGCGCCCACTTTTCGCATGGCGGCGAGATTGCCTTTCCTGCCGACACCCAGGACATCCTGAGCATCCTGTACCAGTTTCCGCCGGTACACGGTGTCGACAGTGTGGCAATCTATGTCAGCAACGGAAAAAAGATCGAGAGTTATCATTTTGAAGTCTCGTATGAAGAAGCTACGCCCACGCCGCTGGGAAATCTGCATACGGTGCATCTGAGCAAGATACACAGCCCCCAGGAAGAAGGTCTGGATATCTGGCTGGCTCAGGAATACCGCCTGTTCCCGGTGAAGATGCGTATCATCGAAAAAAACGGCGAAATCACCGGCGAAATTATCATTACCGACATCCGCGTCGAAGACGCACCACAGGAAAGTTTAAAAAATGCTGCTAACTGAATACCGACTCGACCTTGTCATCCAGGCCCTGCGCACCGCCCTCAAGATGGAGCATCCGGCAGATGCTGTTTTACGCCACTTCTTTCAGGAAGAGCGTATTGGCTCCAATGAACGTTCACTGGTCGCCGAAACCTTGTTCGGCACCTTGCGTCACCGTCTGTTTTTGGAATACGCCTGCACGCTGGAAGAAAAAGGCATCGCCTCGGCGCGCCGCATGGCACTGGCGTATTGGGTCAAATTCGGCGGCTACAACCTGCGTGAACTGGACCCCCTGCTCAAGGTGAAAGAAGGTGATTGGCTGGGCAAAGTCAAAGGCATCGTGGTGGACGAGCTGCCGCTCTCCATCCAGGCCGAATTGCCGGACTGGATCATCGAAAAGCTGCGCGTGCAACACAACGACGACGAGATCCTGTTGCTCGGTCTCTCCATGCAACAGCCCGCACCGCTCGACCTGCGTGTCAATACACAGCTTGCCGGGCGCAACGAAGTGTTGCAAGCCCTGCAGTCCGAAGGAATGGATGCGCAAAGCACGCCCTACTCCCCCATGGGCATCCGCCTCAAATACAAACCCGCGCTAAACCGGCACCCGTTATTCCTCACCGGAAAATTCGAGGTACAGGACGAAGGAAGTCAATTACTCGGATTGATGCTCGCGCCGAAACGCAACGATATGGTGGTGGATTTTTGCGCGGGCGCGGGTGGCAAGACGCTGATGCTGGGCGCAATGATGAATTCGCAAGGTCGCTTGTATGCCTGGGATGTTTCCGAAAAACGCCTGACCAATCTGAAGCCACGCCTGAAACGCTCCGGCCTGAGCAACGTGCAACCGCAACTCATCGCGCACGAGAACGACAACAAGGTTAAACGCCTGGCCGGAAAAATCGACCGCGTGCTGGTGGACGCACCGTGTAGCGGTCTCGGCACATTGCGCCGCAACCCCGATCTGAAGTTTCGCCAATCGCCGCAAAGCGTGGCAGAACTGACCCTAAAACAGGCGGCGATTTTGGCGTCGGCAGCGCGGTTGCTGAAAAAAGGCGGACGCTTGGTGTATGCCACGTGCAGCCTGTTGCAGGAAGAAAACCAGGGCATCGTGGAAGCGTTCCTCGCCACCCATCCCGATTTCTTTTTACTGCCGGCGGGTGAAGTGTTGCGTCAACAACATATTGATCTGGAGATGGGCGACTACCTGCAACTCACTCCACAATCACACGACACCGACGGATTTTTTGCGGCCGTGCTGGAACGTAACAAACCGGTCGTCATACCTGCAGCAGACATCCTGCCTACAACAGACCCATCATCACCAGTGCAATAAACGCGGCAAACAACACGAAATGACTGATGCCTTCGATGGCGTTAGTCTCGCCGTCGTGCAGGTTGTTCATCACGGCCAGGAAGGTAAGCAACAACATGCCGCCCTGCAACGGCGTAAGCGCCATCACGATGCGGTCACCACTGAACAGCGCGATGGCTTCGATCACCGGCAAGGTAAGCAACACCGTGGCAAGTGAGGCGCCCAGCGCGATGTTGACAGTGGTTTGCATGCGGTCTTGCTGCGCCGCCTTGAGCGCGGTGAGAATCTCCGGACTGGCCGAGATCAACGCGACCAGCACCGCCGGAATCGCCTTGGGCAAACTGCTGCCGGCGAGTCCCGCATCCAGCAACACCGACATCACTTCCGAGAGTAGTCCAACCAGCACGATCGCCCCGAGCATCACGCCGACATGCAGCGCGTTCGGGCTGTGTGCCTCATCGTGCGCCTCTTCATCCGACTCGGCGGAATACTCGAAAAATTTGCGATGTTCCACTGTCTGCAAGCGCAGAAAGCCCAGATACATGATCGCCATGATGCCGATGGAAAAAGCGGAATAGATCTGCCATTGACCTTCCGGTACGAAGTCCGGAATGAACATGCCGATGCCGATGGCGACCAGCAACATGGCAATAAATGAATTCGCCGAATCCACGTTGTATTTTGAGCTGCCGTGTTTCAAACCGCCGACGATCGCCGCCAAACCGAGAATGCCGTTGATGTCGAACATCACAGCGGCGAACACCGTGTCGCGCGCCAGTGTCGGATTCGGTTCGCCCATCAGCAACACCACCAGTATCACCACTTCCACCGACACCGCTGCCAGCGTGAGGATAAGCGTGCCGTAAGGTTCGCCGAAGCGCAGTGCCAATACTTCGGCGTGATGAGCGATGCGGAACGCCACCCCGATAATCGCGGCGAGAATCACCAACAGCAATCCCCACAACGCTGCGCCGCCGCTCTCGACTGCGCCGTGCTCCAGCGCGAAACCAAGACCGAGGATGAACAATGCGATCGCGATGGGGTATTCGGATTTCAGATATTTCATGTTTGTGTTTTATTTGAACTAGTGAAAAATTGACCGTGCGTAATGATAGCCGATGACTTATGTCTGTAGACAGCTTGACAGGAAGTATGGATTTTTTGATTTGGATTGATGAATACGGACGCCGGCCAGAAAAATTAAGTGCTATAGATGCAAAAATATCTTGGAGTGTTTCCTTCGAAAGTCAAAACACAACCCATAAAAGGCGTTCGGTACATTCCGAATTAACGACCTAGCAATACCTGTGAAGATGTAACACGGCTGGGAATGTTGTGGGAGGTGAAAATGAATTACAGCTCGATAGTTTGATAAACCACTTCGACCACCACCAATTCTTCAACACCATCGGGTAGCGGCAACTTCACGGTATCGTCTTCGCGTGCCTTGAGCAGAGCGCGTGCCAACGGCGACACCCAACTGATATGACCCTTGCTGGCATTCGCCTCATCCACACCCACAATGCTATAGGTGCGCTCGATACCATCGCCGTGACTCACCGTCACCGTCGCGCCGAAGAATACCTGCTCGCACTCACCGCGCTGTGCCGGATCGATCACCTGGGAATTTTCCAAACGCTTGGCGAGGAAACGTAGCCTGCGGTCAATCTCGCGCAGACGCTTCTTGCCGTAAATGTAGTCGCCGTTCTCCGAGCGGTCGCCATTCCCCGCCGCCCAAGACACCGTCTGCACCAACGCCGGACGTTCCTCGTTCAGCAGATGCAAATACTCGGCTTTCAGGCGCTGATAACCGGCCGGCGTGATGTAGTTCTTGGTGCCCGCCGGAAGTGCGGGCAACGATGGGGAGTCCTCATCGTCGTCAGCGTCATCGTTCTCGCGGGTAAAGGCTTTGTTCATGGGGTTCTAAAACTTTTCCGGGGTGTGGCGCAAATGGTAACTGAAAATACTATGGAATCGCTTCGGGATCTCTGATTAAGTCCTAAGTTATTTCGATTCATATTGTCAGAAGTGTAGATTGAACAATCGGATTGAAACGATGGGACAAATGACACTCGTTGTGAGCAGTTTTAACAGGTACAGAATGGATGACACGACGATCATCACTGCACCGTCCTCGACCAAAAATCAGAGCAAGGCGCGTGCCCCGGAGTTGCATCACCCCAACAAATTCGCCACCGTCAACAGCGTGATGATGATGAGTTGGAACACCAGCGCGCGCCAGACCAGGCCGATTGCACTTTGCATGAAATCGGCGTCGGCATCGTCCCCGCTGCCGATCTCGGGGCGGAACACGGGCTCTTGATCCAGCATGATGGTTTGCCCCAGTTTCACACCCAGCGCACCTGCTCCGCTGGCGAGGAGGATGCCGGTTTCCGGGTCGGGCCAGCTTGATGCCTGGTTGCGCCAGCAGTACGCGGTGTCTTCAAAGTTGCCGACGATGGCGAAGGTGCTGGCTGTCAGGCGCAGCGGTAGCCATTCCATGATGCGGTAGGCCTGTCTGGCGAAGATGCCGAAGTTGCCGAACTCGGCCTTGTCTTGCATTCCCCAGCGCCCATTGAGGAACAAGGCCAGCCGGTACAGGATCGCGCCGATGGGCCCCAACCCCAGCATCATGAACACGACGAACCAGAATACAACCCCGAACACATTGCGGTGCGAGGCGAGTAGTGCCTGCTCGATGGTGACACGGGCGACTTCCTGCTGGCTCAATTCGCTGCATGATTTTCCGCGCCAGGCACCAAGCAGTTCGCGGGCTTTGTCGAGTTGGTTTTCTCGCAATGCCAAATGGATGTCGGTGAAGTAATGGCTGAACTGGCGAAAACCCATTGTCAGGTAAAGCACCAGTACGCTGAATGCCCAGGCGAAGATGGGGTGGCTGCCCAACAGGGCGCAATACGTTACGCTGACGACCAGCGTCGGCAGCAGCATGGCAAGCAACCAGGCGATGCGCCCGTGTTTGCGTTCGCCCGCATTGAAATTGTTTTGGAAGAATTCCACATAGCCGGAAAGCCAGGTGTTCAGGTATTTTCGGGTGGACAACGGTTGCAGTTGTTCCAGCAATAAAGCGGCGATCAGGGAGAGCAGGCTCATGACTTCGACTTGGCATCAAGGACGATGGGTGAAAGATACCACAGGCTTGCTGGGCGGACGATACACATCAGCGTTATCTCAGCCAAAAATCTGCGCTGATATAATTTTCACTTTCAGGCCACGACTGTCGGCAAACATGCCGGCCGGCAGAGCGAGATTTTCAGTCGATTCAACTTCAAAGGAAAAACATGAACGAAACAATCCGCATCCAACACAGCCACCACAGTATCCGCAGTTACAAGACCGATGCGGTCAGCGACGACATGCTGGATGCCGTCATCGAAGCCGCGCATCACGCGCCGAGTTCGATGAACGCGCAGGAGATCTCGGTGGTGGTGGTGCGCGACCCGGAACGCAAAGCCAAGATCGCCGAACTCTGCGGCGGGCAAGCCTGGATCGCCCAAGCCCCCGTGTTCATCATCGTCGTTGCCGACTTTAACAAGACCGATATCGGCGTGCGCAAAGCGGGCCAGACCCAAGTCATCCACGAAAGTATGGAAGGCTTGCTGGTGGCGGGTGTGGATGCGGGCATCGCCTTGGGCAACATGATGGTGGCGGCACGTTCGTTCGGTCTGGGCATCGTCCCCATCGGCAGCATCCGGCGCAATCCGCAAGGCATGATCGAGCTGCTCGGACTGCCGCCGCTCACCTTTCCGCTGGTCGGCTTGGTGATGGGGCACATCGACAACGATGCACCGCTCAAGCCGCGTTTGGACATCAGCACCTATCGCCACGACGAACGGTATGACGCCAGCGGTTTCGCAGATGCCATCGACAAATACGACATGACTATTTTGGAATATTGGAAGCAACTCGGGCGCAACGACGGGCTGAGTTGGTCGCAGAATCTGGGTAACAATCTGAAACAAGTGTATTTCCCGCACGTCAAACCGGTAGCCGCCATGCAGGGGTTGCTGAACGACAAGTAATTATTGTTCAAAGCTACGCCCCGGACGACTCTTCACCTAATACGACCCAAGAAGACGCTGATATATTTGGTTTCGTCATCCCCGCCTTCACGGGGATGACGAATGAATCAGTGCCTCCCAAATCACATCCGTCCCGCAGGCAAAGGGTTATGCAAGTTCGTAGTCTATTTTGACTAATTGGATTGGTCCGTTTGTCCTATGGACAACGCGGCTGAACTTGCGAGAATGACCGAGTCGTAGACAGGGCTTTATGACCGAGTCGTAGACAGGGCTTTCTTGTCTGCGCTTTCATTTCAGCTTGGGGGAGCATGCTATGAAAACGAGTAAACCAATCTGGCTGGGTGAGCCGGAAGAAGATCAGACCAGTATCCGCTTTTGTTGCCCGCATTGTTCCAGCTGGGTGCGCAATCGTGAGTTCGAGGATCACTTGAAAACGCAACATGCCGAACAACACGCAGCCAAAAGACGCCCACCGGCAAGCGCCGAGCTAACCGCGCAATAACGGGAGAGGTTTAGCTTCCTCGCTTCGAGAAATCCTTCAGCCTGAAGCCCAGCGCAAACAGCACGGCAAAATACACGACAACGCCCGCCGCCACCAACCCGGTGAGGTTGAGGATGCGCGCCCAGCCGGAGATCTCGAACCAGTGCTGTTCGCTGCCCATGCCGAACCACAACGTCAGCCCCAACGCGGCAACCGCCAAACCCACTTTCAGGAAGAATTTCATCCAGCCCGGCTCTGCGTGATAAATGCCGTGCTTGCGCAGGAAATAAAACAGGATGGCGGAATTGAGGCAGGCACCGAGGCCGATGGAAAGCGCCAATCCGGCATGTTGCAACCAGCCAATGAACAGCGCGTTCATCAATTGCGTGGCGATCAGGGTGACGATGCCGATCTTCACCGGCGTCTTGATGTCCTGCCGTGCATAAAAGCCGGGGGCGAGGATCTTCACCAGTATCAAGCCAATCAATCCCACGCTGTAGCCAACCAAGGCGCTGCGCGACATCAGTACGTCATGCACCGTAAACGCGCCATGCTGAAAGAACGTTGCTAGCAACGGCACGGCGATCATCCCCAACGCCAACGCGGCGGGCAGCGTCAACATGATGGTCAGGCGCAAGCCCCAATCCAGCAGTTTTGAATATTCCACCGTATCTTTGCTGGCATGGCATTTCGACAGAGATGGCAACAGGATGGTGCCGATGGCGACGCCCAGAATTCCTGAGGGAAATTCCATCAGGCGGTCGGCGTAATACAACCACGACACACTGCCTGTGATCAATAACGAGGCGAAGATGGTGTTGATGATCATACTTATTTGGGCGATGGATACACCGAAAATGGCGGGGCCCATTTGTTTGAGGATGCGGCGCACACCTGAATCTTTCCAACCCCAGCGAATATTCGGCAACATCCCAATCTGTTTCAAAAACGGAATCTGGAACGCCAACTGCACGAATCCCGCGATAAACCATGCCCAAGCCAAGCCAACCACGGGCTGCTCAAAATAGGGGGTCAGCCACAATGCTCCGCCGATCAAACAAATATTCAACAAAATTGGCGCGAACGCGGGTACCCAAAATTTGTTGTAGGTATTCAGGATGCCGGCCGCTACCGCCACCAGCGAGATGAAGAAGATATAAGGAGAGGTTATGCGCAGCAGTTGCACCGTGAGGTCAAACTTCTCGGCATCCTGAATGAACCCGGGTGCGGTGATGTAAATAATCAGCGGGGCCGCGACAATGCCAATCAACGTGACCACAAACAGGATCAGCGCCAACAGCGTGGTCACATGATCGACCAGTAACTGTGTCTCTTCATGCCCTTTGCGGTTTTTGTATTCACCGAAGATCGGCACAAAAGCTTGCGAGAACGCGCCTTCAGCAAACAAGCGTCGCAATAAATTCGGCAATCGGGTGGCTAGCACATAGGCATCGTTCACCAAACCCGCGCCAAACATGCTGGCGATTAGCACATCGCGGGTAAATGCCAGGATGCGTGAAACCAGCGTCAAGCCGCTGATCGTGGCGAGCGCCTTAAGCAGGTTCATTGGTTAGGTAATCGAAGGAAAGTAAAACTCCGGCGAACGTTCGACCGGAGTTATTTGTTACCAGCCATTATTGTTGAGTGAGCGCCGCTCCATGTTCCGGGTGGGGAACAACCCCGTCGCACCCGCGTCTTCGCGATTGCGTCCGGCACGCACTTTCAGGTGGTTAGCAGCGATGAATTGCATGACCAAATCGAAGGAGTGCGGATCGGCTTTTTCCAGCGAGAAACGCACAACAACAGAAGGAATGCCCTGAATCACCATCGGGCGCAAATAGGAAGAAAAAACGATCCGGCCGTCTTTCCCCGTCGTGGACAACATATCACTCAGGCGCTCTCCCCAATTGGTTGGACGGAACGTCTCACCGTCTTTGTTGATCCCCTGAATGATGAACTCGGCGAGTTCGGGTGTGCGGTTGATCGAATCTAGCATGCTGTATTTCCGGTTGAATTATGGAATGCGCGGATTTTATATCATCGCGAAATTGTTGGCACGACTACCAACCCGAATCTTTCGTATCGCGGCGTTCCACGCCCAACACCGGGTGCGGCCCGGTTTTTTCCGCATCGCGACTGCCGCGACCGGAACGGACTTTTAGGTGATTCTCGGCAACGAATGCCTTCACCATCTCGAACGCCTTGGGATCGACATGCTGCAAAGACACGCGGATCAGCACACTGTGTACCCCGTCGATCATCACCGGACGCGCATAGGCGGAATAAATCATGCGTCCGTCACTACCCGCTTTGCCCAGCATATTGCACAGGTTCACAGCCCAATCCTGTTGCTGAAAAAGTTCCCCGCTTTCGGTGATCCCCTGAATGACAAATTCGGATACGCCTGACAACATGACTGATTCTCCTTCCCGCGATATTTTCCAGCGCGGGATGATACCACCGGTGAATCCAGCAAGAATCGTTGCCGGTCGCACCGGACAAAGTACTTTTCGCCGCGTTCAAACGGCCTCCAAACGACCGGTTGCAAAAATGGGAGAGGGTTCATATAATGCGCGACTTTTAACGCAAGACGAATTCCCGAGGAGCCACCATGGCCAACACAGCACAAGCCAGAAAACGCGCAAAACAAGCCGACAAACAGCACGCACACAACACTACTCTGCGTTCAGAGTTGCGTACTGCGGTGAAGAAAGTAATCAAAGCGATCGAAGCTGGCGACAAAGCTGCGGCACAGTCCGTATTTGTTGCTTCCACCAGCGTGGTGGACTCGATCGCCGACAAAAAGATCATCCACAAGAACAAGGCGGCACGTCACAAGAGCCGATTGTCCGCCGCTATCAAAGCGATGGCCTGATTTTATAGCAGTCGTTAAGGCTGCGACAAAAGGCCGACGAAGTTGTCGGCCTTTTTTGTTTGTAACGTTTGATTTTGTGGCAAAGCAGCGGTTGGGATCAAATCTGGATAATTCGAGGTGCCCATGTCTCATTTGATGAACACATACGCCCGTCAACCTGTCACCTTCACCCACGGCGAGGGTGCGTGGCTATGGGATACCGATGGCAAACGCTATCTGGACGGCTTGTCCGGCATCGCCGTCAATACGCTGGGGCATGCGCACCCGCGTTTCACCGCCGCGCTCAACACGCAGATCGGCAAATTGATCCATTGCTCCAACGTTTACCAGGTACAGGAACAGGAAAAGCTGGCTGACAAGCTGTGCGCTTTGTCAAACATGCAGGAGGTCTTTTTGTGCAACTCCGGTTGCGAGGCAAACGAAGCCGCCATCAAACTGGCGCGCCTGTACGGACATAACCAGGGTATCGAAAATCCGTCCATCATCGTGATGGAAAAAGCCTTCCACGGACGCACACTGGCAACCCTTTCCGCAACCGGCAACCGCAAGGTTCAGGCCGGCTTCGAGCCGCTGGTCGGCGGTTTCGTGCGTGTCCCCTACGATGATCTGGAGGCGGTACGCCATGTCGCGCAGCACAACCGCGATGTGGTCGCCGTGCTGGTCGAACCGATTCAGGGCGAAGGCGGTGTACGTACTTTGGATATTCATTATCTGCAACAACTGCGTAAGCTCTGCGACGAGCAAAACTGGTTGCTGATGCTGGACGAAGTGCAATGCGGCATGGGACGCACCGGCAAGTGGTTCGCCTTCCAACATTCCGGCATCTTGCCGGATGTGATGACGCTGGCCAAAGGTCTGGGTTCGGGTGTGCCGATCGGCGCGTGTCTGGCGGCGGGTAAAGCGACCGGCACATTCAAACCGGGCAATCACGGCTCCACTTTCGGCGGCAATCCGCTGGCCAGCACGGCGGGCCTGACCACACTCAACATCCTCGAGCAGGACAAGCTGCTGGCCCACGCCGGGCAGATTGGCCAATTCATACGGGACGGTTTCGCTACTGCATTGCAGGGTGTCGCCGGCATCAAAGAAATACGCGGGCAGGGTTTGATCATCGGCATCGAACTGGATAAACCGTGTGGCGAACTGGTGAAACAGGCACTGTCCAAAGGACTGTTGATCAACGTCACCGCCGACAGCGTGATCCGTTTGTTGCCGCCGCTCATCCTGTCGCAGGCCGAGGCGCAACACCTGATAGACACGCTGAGTCCGCTCATCAAAGAATTTTTGAAATCCTGATTGGAAACGCATCATGGTAGCGACCATCAAGCATTTTCTACAATTCAAAGACCTGAACCGTGCGGAGCTTGAATATTTGTTCGAGCGCACCCGTCTCATCAAACAAAAATTCAAAACTTACCAGCAATATTGGCCGCTACAGGATCGCACACTGGTGATGATCTTTGAAAAAGCCAGTACGCGCACGCGCCTGTCATTCGAGGCGGGGATGCAACAACTGGGCGGTTCGGCGATTTACCTCAACACGCGCGATTCGCAACTGGGACGCGGCGAACCGGTGGAAGATGCCGGACAAGTCATCTCGCGCATGAGCGACATCGTGATGATCCGCACCTTCGAGCAAAGCATCATCGAACGCTTCGCCGCCCATTCGCGCGTGCCCGTCATCAACGGGCTGACCAACGAATACCACCCCTGCCAGGTGCTCGCCGACATCTACACTTTTGTCGAGCATCGCGGCAGTATCCAGGGCAAGACCGTGGCCTGGATCGGCGATTCCAACAATATGTGCAACACCTGGCTGCAAGCCGCCGAGATCCTCGATTTCAACGTGCATGTCTCCACGCCGCCCGGCTATGAAGTGGAGCCGGAACGCGCCGGCTTGTTCGGTGAAGACCATTACGAGGAATTTGCCGATCCGATGGATGCGGCACGCGGCGCGGATCTGGTCACCACCGATGTGTGGACTTCGATGGGGTTCGAGGCGGAGAACGAGGAACGTTTGAAGGATTTCGCCGACTGGCAAGTGGATGGCGACATGATGCGCATCGCTGCCAAGGAGGCGCTGTTCATGCACTGCCTGCCCGCGCATCGCGGCGAAGAAGTTTCGGCAGAAGTCATGGACAGCCCCCAATCCGTGGTGTGGGATGAAGCCGAGAACCGGCTGCACGTACAAAAAGCGCTGATGGAATATCTGCTGCTGGGCAAAGTCGACTGATATGCGAATCGCTCCTCGCTTTGCCCCGCAGCTCTTCGCACTCTTTATGTCGTGCATCATGGCATTCATCATGACCGCGTTCATCACCTGGGTGAACACCGGCTTGGATGATGGTTATGCCGCCCGTTGGATGCACTCGTTCGTATTGGCATGGCCACTCGCTATGGCCTGCATCCTGCTGTTCGCCAACCGCATACGCGGCTTCATCGCAAAACTCACAGTCCAATAATTCTGCTCACAGGAACTCGCCATGTCTGACATCAAAAAAGCCGTCCTCGCCTATTCCGGCGGACTCGACACCTCCGTCATCCTCAAGTGGTTGCAAGACACCTATCAATGCGAAGTGGTGACCTTCACCGCCGACCTCGGCCAGGGCGAAGAGCTGGAACCCGCGCGGCAGAAGGCGTTGCAGTTCGGCATCAAACCGGAAAATATCTTCATCGACGATCTGCGCGAAGAATTCGTGCGTGATTTCGTGTTCCCGATGTTCCGCGCCAACACGGTATACGAAGGCGAATACCTGCTGGGCACTTCCATCGCGCGCCCGCTGATTGCCAAGCGCCTGATTGACATCACCAACCTCACCGGCGCGGATGCCATCTCGCACGGTGCGACCGGTAAGGGCAACGACCAGGTGCGTTTCGAGTTGGGCGCGTATGCGTTGAAACCCGGCATCAAGATCATCGCACCGTGGCGCGAATGGGATCTGCTGTCGCGTGAAAAACTGATGGCGTATGCCGAAAAACACGGCATCCCGGTTGACATGAAACACAAGCAAGGCGGCTCACCCTATTCCATGGACGCGAACCTGCTGCATATTTCCTTTGAAGGCCGCCATCTGGAAGACCCCGCCGCCGAGGCCGAGGAGTCCATGTGGCGCTGGACGGTATCGCCCGAGAACGCACCGGACGCCGCTGAATACCTCGACCTCGAATTCGTCAACGGCGACATCGTGGCGTTGAACGGCACCAAGCTGTCACCCGCGCAAGTGTTGACCAAACTCAACGAACTGGGCGGCAAACACGGCATCGGTCGCCTCGATCTGGTGGAGAACCGCTACGTTGGCATGAAGTCGCGCGGTTGTTACGAGACGCCCGGCGGCACCATCATGCTCAAGGCGCACCGCGCAATCGAATCCATCACATTGGACCGCGAAGTGGCTCATCTCAAGGACGACCTGATGCCGCGTTATGCCTCGATGATCTACAACGGCTACTGGTGGAGCCCGGAGCGCAAGGCGTTGCAGACCCTGATCGACCACACGCAAAGCTGTGTCAACGGCTGGGTGCGTATCAAGCTGTACAAGGGCAATGTGATCGTGGTCGGACGCGATTCCAAGACCGACTCGCTGTTCGATCCGAGCATCGCCACTTTCGAGGACGACAAGGGCGCTTACGACCAGAAGGACGCGGGCGGCTTCATCAAGCTGAACGCGCTGCGTATGCGTATTGCGGCGAACCTGAAAAATCGGAAATAATTGGAGCGCGGGCGTCCCGCCCGCATGCAGGCGAGACGCCTGCGATCCCGGCAAGCGGAGGGCATCATGCTTCACGAACTCAGCGGTGACATCCTTTTGAGTGGCGCAAAAGCCATAGCTCAAGGTGTCGCCCCCAATGATGACTTTCATCACGGCCTCGCGTTGCAGCTGCGCGAACGTATGCCGGCCATGTACAAGGATTTCCGCCATTACTGCCAGACCAAACATCCCAAGTCCGGCGAGTTGTGGACATGGATGAGCAGTGATGGCCATTACATTATTAACCTGTTCACCCAGGATGGTGCTTATGCGCACGGCAGCAAGCCGGGGCACGCCACCTTGAGTCACGTGAACCATGCCTTGCATGCCCTGCGGGCACTCGCACAAAAGGAAAAACTACCCAGCCTCGCCCTGCCGCGTCTCGCATGCGGCATGACCGGTTTGGACTGGGCCGAGGTGAAACCGCTGATCGACAAACATCTGGGCGATCTCGGCATTCCGGTTTACCTCTACAGCAATTATCAAAAAGGCATCAAAGCCAACGAACCCCCCAAATAATTCAACGATCCGAAGGAAATCATATGTCAGACAAAATCGATAATGTCAGTGTAGGAAAAAAAGCCAATGTCTTCTTCGACGGCAAGTGTGTATCGCACTCGGTATTTTTTCCCGATGGCTCGCGCAAAACGGTGGGCGTCGTGTTGCCCAACAGCCAACTCACATTCAACGTCGGCACACCCGAGTTGATGGAAATCAGCGGCGGCACTTGCCAGGTGAAGATCGCCGGAGAAGCCGGCTTCAAGACCTACAACGAAGGCAGCAGTTTCAATGTCGCCGCCAACAGCAGCTTCGATATCCATACGGGTACGGATGCGGTGAATTATGTTTGCAGTTTTGGCTCCGACTAACCTAAAGGTAAGTCTCCGCCGCAACAAGCCGCTGCGCGGCGTGTTGTGGTTGATTGAAAATGCCGTCATTCCCGCGCAGGCGGGAATCCAGCGAGTTTAAACAAAATGCATTTTGAATAACTGGATTCCCGCCTGCGCGGGAATGACAAAACAAACAGGAGCAACACCATGCCATCATTCGACATCGTTTCCGAAGTAGACAAGACCGAAGTCAAAAACGCGGTCGAGCAGACCAACAAGGAAGTCGGCACACGCTTCGATTTCAAGGGTTCCGATGCCCGCGTCGAGCAGGCCGAGTTGGTGCTCACCATTCATGCGGACAACGAGTTTCAGATGAATCAGGTGCAGGATATCCTCAACGGCAGATTGACCAAGCGCGGCGTCGATATCAAATGTCTGGACATCAGCGACAAGATCGAAAAAGTCAGCGGCAATAAAGTAAAACGCAGTTGTACAGTCAAGGTCGGCGTGGAAATTGAGCTGGCCAAGAAGATCGTCAAACTCATCAAGGACAGCAAGATGAAGGTTCAAGCCAGCATTCAGGGCGACACCGTGCGTGTTACCGGAAAGAACCGCGACGACTTGCAAGCCGGTATTGCTTTTGTCAAAAAATCGATCACCGATTTTCCGTTGCAGTACCAGAACTTCCGCGATTGAAATATCCGTCCCGATATTTTCTCGCTTTAATCCTGGCTTTGTGTTTACCGCACAAGGTTGGCGCAACCGAACTTACCTATCCTGAAATCGTTTTCGACGATGTCAAACATGTCATCACAGCACCAAGCCGCTGGGAAACGGGTGATTGGAGCCGGGCTGAATGGACCTCGCTCGCCGTATTAGGCACGGCTGTATTGATAGACCGCCCATTGCGCGACGAGATGCGCCGCTTCTCCGGCAGCGATCCGTTCATCAAACAGGTGGAGCGCTTCGGAGCGGAATATGCGCCCGTCGTGCTGGGCGGGTTCTATCTGGCGGGTGTTGCAACCGATGACCTGAATGCACTCTCAGTCGCGCAGGACGGACTGGCTGCCAGCCTCATCGCCAGCGGAATAATCACCCCTGCTATCAAGCTCGTTACGGGGCGCAGCCGTCCACGCGATAACGCCGGTATCGCCAACTTCAAACCGTTCAGCGAACCCAACGCGTCCTTCCCCTCGGGGCACACCACTGAAGCTTTCGCCCTGGCAGCGGTCATCGCCGACCATTACAACGAAAACTGGGTGGATTACACCGCCTATGCAGTTGCCGGAATGGTGGGATTGGCGCGCACATATCACCACGCCCACTTTGCTTCGGATGTCGTGCTGGGTGCAATCATCGGTACACTGGTCGGCAAGAGTGTGGTCACCCACAACACGGCGTTGCGTTCGGACAAATTGGTCTTGCTCCCCGAGGTGTCTCGCGGTTTAATCGGCGTCCGCATCTCCGGAAACTTTTGATATGAAATCCGTGCTCGTTCCACTCGCTCCAGGCAGTGAAGAACTCGAAGCCATCAGTGTCCTCAACATTCTGCGCCGCGCGGGTATCGAAACCATCAGTGCCAGTCTGGACGGGCAACCGATACGCGGCAGTCGCGGCACACTGCTGATCCCCGATACATCACTCGAAGCAGCACTCAAGCGCGACTTCGATATGGTGGTTCTGCCCGGCGGACAACCCGGAACCAACAACTTCAAGGCTGATACGCGCATCCTCAAGCTGGTACAAGACATGGCAGCGAAGGATCGTTACGTATGCGCCATTTGCGCCGCGCCATCGGTACTGGCGCTGGCCGGTTTGCTCGACGGCAAACGCGCCACCAGTTTCCCCGGTGCCTTGGATGCTTTCCCCAAAGTGTCGCTTCAAGCGCAAGCCGTGGTTGAAGACGGCAAGCTCATCACCTCGCGCGGCCCCGGCACTGCGATGGATTTCGCCCTGACGCTGGTGGAACGACTCGTAGGCAAAACCAAGCGCGACGAAGTCGAAGCGGGACTGGTGCGTTAATTGCACGCTTTGCTGAAGAAACTTCCACCCTCTGTCATCGCACTGCTGCTGCAACTGGCGGCATTCATTCTGATCGTGATTACACTGCGCCTGCTCGCTCTGCAAACTTCGCCTCTGATTTTCGCCCTGCTCTGCGGCACAACCGCCGCCGTGTTCAGCCGCATTGCGGGTTTGGCACGTTGGTGGTTGCTCATCCAGTTCGCTTTCGCGCCCGCACTGATTCTGATGCTGGCACTCGACATTCCCCCCGCCTTTTTCCTCGCCGCCTTTCTCATTTTGCTGGTGGTGTACTGGAGCACTTTTCGCACCCAAGTCCCGCTCTATTTTTCCAGCAACAAAGTGTGGTTGGCGTTGGAAACAAAATTGCCCGCCGCTAAACCTTTCACCTTCATCGATCTCGGCTCCGGCATTGGCGGCGTATTGACGCATCTCGCGCAAACTCACCCGCACGGCAGTTACCACGGCGTGGAAGCCGCACCGATGCCTTTTCTGTGGAGTTGGCTACGCATCAAACTCGGCGGTTATCGGCAAGTCTCGGTGAATTGGGGCAGCTTATGGAATTGTGATCTGGCGCAATACGATGTGGTCTTCGCCTACCTGTCGCCGGTGCCGATGGACGCCTTATGGAACAAGGCCAAGTTGGAGATGCGCCCCGGCAGTCTGTTCATCAGCAATACCTTCGCCGTGGCCGGCCAGGCTCCGCAAGAGTCCATCGCCGTCGATGACTTGCATCATTCGACACTTTTCCTGTGGGTCATGTAGGGCGCCTCTAATAATCCAAATTATAGTTACGACATAACCTGAAGGTTAGTCTTCACTGAAACTGCGTTTTGTCGCAATACGGCGTTGCTCACGAAAAATTACTCCTTAC
>CAYROQ010000001.1:132839-185484 GCA_964425955.1 uncultured Sideroxydans sp. | reverse complement strand
ACCTTCGACGGCTTGGCTCTGGCCTACGCCATCGCGCGCCACCTGCTGGAAGTGAACCGCAGCTACACATTATTTGCGACACATTATTTCGAACTCACACGCTTGGCCGAAGAATACAAACAACTCGCCAACGTCCACCTTGCCGCCATCGAACACCAGCACAGCATCGTCTTCTTGCACAGCGTGAACGAAGGCGCCGCCAGCCAAAGCTACGGCCTGCAAGTCGCCGCGCTGGCTGGCGTGCCGAACAGCGTCATCCGCAGCGCGAAAAAACAATTGGTGAAGTTGGAACAGAACAGCGCCGCACAAAATCCGCAAGGTGATTTATTTGCCGCCGCGCCCGAAGCGCCGGAGCCGGAAGAACATCCGCTGCTGTCGGCGCTACGCGATTTGCAACCGGATGAGATGAGTCCGAAGGAAGCGCTGGAGAGGATTTATCAGTTGAAGAAGCTGGTGTAGGAAATCAACGCTTCGAATTAAATATATGATGCAAGTGTAATTTTGTTAGAAGGCCACAATTTATGAACAATTTTGTTTACTCAACTCAAGTTAATCTTGAAGGCCCATGGCTCGTTGATCGTGATGCACTTCTTCATCTCGGAAGAGATATAGAAACAATATCAGGGAAATTTGCTAATGCGAATAAGGAATTCATCGATAACTCATTAACTCAGATGCTTGAAGGACACTCACCCGAAGCGCGTGAGAAATATCGTGAGCAATATTTGAATGATTTAAACCAACGATACGCCATGAAGCGAAGGGTAACTGTATCGTGTTCTGCATCCAAGTATATTGAGGATGAATCGATTGAACGTCTTTTGTCCCTTCCAGAAATGCTCCACGAATCGCCCACCGAGTTGGAAATAGAAATTAAAACAGTACATAGAAGTGCTCGAATCCATCTTGAAAATAGAGGAATTGGTGGATCTAAGCTCAGCATTCGGACCTCGCCAGAAACAGATGAGCTTTCGAGGGAATCCTTTGTTGAACTGCATCAATGGGCCACCAATAATCAAGCCCCTCTATGGCAGCGCTTCTGGTCGAACAATTATGGAACCATGTTAATGGTTTGGGCATTTTCCCTATGGATTATTGCCAGTGTAGCCTTGCCTTCTAAATCCGAGCATGTCGAACGAGAATTGCGGGAGGAATCAATCCAAGTATTAAAGGACGGTATCTCAAATAATGAAATACCAAATGCAATTGAACTTCTCTTGCGTAATGAATTAAAGATACCTAAGATCGAGTCGCCACAACAGACCCCATCTTGGTTCAATGCTTACTTCTATGTTGGATTGGCTTCTAGCGTAGTTTTATATTTCCGCCCCTCATTAGTAATTGGGATGGGGCGAAATGAACTCAGAATTAAACGCTGGCGTTGGTGGGTAAAATTTATCGGGATTACTCTGCCCGGTTTTATCTTTGCCAGCATCATTTGGCCTTATGTTTCGGCAATATTCGGCCTACATTAATTAACAGTAAGACCAAGGAAGCAAGTGGCCAACCAGCTGGACTCAGCTTCGCATCACTTGCAGCCCCTCACTCCAAAATCTCATACGGCTCCAGCGTCACCGATTCGACACGTTCACCGAGCATGATGATCTCTCCTTCTCTCCGACTGTTGCCCGTTTCGGTGAATTCGAAGCGATAGGTGCGGCGCAATATTCTGCGACCCGACGAGTCGCGATCCAGTTTCAGGCTGGTGCTGGCGACGGTGTCATCCAAGAATTGAAGTCCTTCTCTGGCACAAGCATGTCTTCCGGCATCGCGTGCAATCTCAAGAATGCGGATGCTGTGCAGCCAGAACCATCCAACCAAGCCCAATACAGCCAATACCAAGATGCTCGCGAAGTCCACGATAATTCCCGTTTTTGAAGATTGATAAGGAATAGGTAGCTTACCAACTATCCGTGATGCGATAAGGCAGAATCATTCCTTCCTTTTGCTTCATGCACATTTGCTCCCTGTTTCTCTCGCCAACACTGCTAGACTCCGCCGCCTATGGACATCGCACAGATTTCCAAACAGCTTGAGGACACCGGCTACATCGTTCTGGCTAAGCCGCTGGTCGCGGAACTGTTGGCAGACTTATTCACACGTTGCCACGATGACGACTCCACACGTTTTCATGCCGCTCAAATTGGTCGTGGCGCGGGCAAACAGCTCAGTGCAATTCGCGGTGATGTGATCGACTGGCTGGATGAATCCAATGCCACCGACCAGGCGTATCTCGCGTGTATGGAGACATTGCGCTTGGGCTTGAATGAGTCGCTGTTCCTGGGCTTGTTCGATTACGAGTGCCATTACGCGATCTATGGCAAAGGCAATGGTTACGCAAAACATTCCGATGTGTTGCAGGGCAAGAAAAATCGCATCCTCACCACGGTGCTGTACCTGAATGAGGATTGGCAAACGCGCGATGGCGGCGAGTTGGTGGTGTTCGAAATGACCGGCAAGTCGGTCGTCACGACTGTGAACCCGACCTTTGGCACGATGATCATCTTCTTGAGCGAAGCGTTTCCGCACGAAGTCTTGCTCTCCCGCGCCACGCGCCGCAGCATCGCGGGCTGGTTTCGGGTGAGAGGCAGTTGATCCGGTATTCCCAAGTATGAATTTCCACCGCACCTTCGCAACCACTCTCCCCCAGTTCAAAATTCCTGTCCGCACCCCGAACAACCCTATTATTCGTACCCATTTTTTTCTCCAATCGGGAAGCCTAGAATAAATCACGGGATGCGGCGGGCTCTTCCCGTCCACCCGTTTCACTCGATGAATACAGGAGGCGATCATGAACACAGCAGATATGGTGGTTCATGTGCATCCGGAACTGGGTGCACAAGCAAGGACAGGATTGGAAAGGAGCTTGATGGGGCATATCGGGATCGATTGCGCGGAGTTTGAACATCGTCCGCATCCCCATTCGTTAATCGTTAAATATGATCCCGATGCAATCAATGGAGTTGAAATATTGCAGATGGTGCGCAAACTTGATCCTGCCGCATCGATGGTGGGCATGTAGTTTCGACCAACTCCAAGAGTCGAAGACCTTTCTTTGAAGCGGCGCGTTGTTGTTGTTTTGGCAAACGATACAACGCGCCTGACATTGAAAGGAGCGGACATGGAACATTCCAAATACCTCATCGTTGGTGGCGGCATGGCTGCCGACTCTGCCGCTCGCGGCATCCGCAAGATCGACGCGGGCGGCAGCATCACCCTGATCTGCGATGAGCGCGACCCGCCCTATGACCGCCCCCCGCTGTCCAAGTCGATGTGGAAAGACAAACCGTTCGAGTCCATTTGGCGCAACACATCCGGTCTCAAGGTCAAAGTGCTTCTGGGCAAGAAAGTGGTCGCCCTTGATGCATTAAACAAGACTGCAACCGATGATGCCGAAAATGTCTACTCCTATGAAAAACTGTTGCTTGCCACCGGCGGTACAGCGCGTCGTCTGCCGGATGCCGACGAAGATGTGATCTATTTCCGGACGGCGGATGACTACCTCAAGCTGCGCGGGCTCAGTGAACACGGTTCGGATTTCGCGGTGATCGGTGGCGGCTTCATCGGCTCGGAGGTGGCCGCCGCACTCGCCATGAACGACAAGCGGGTCACGATGATTTTTCCCTCGAACGCGATCGGCTCGCGTGTCTATCCGCCCGCACTCGCGGCGTTCTTGAATTCTTATTTCCGGGAAAAAGGCGTGACTCTGCTCGCCTCGGAGACCGTCCGATCTGTAAAGCGATTGGACGGCAAAATGGTGGTGAACACGGGCACAGGTTTGGTGATCGTTGCCGACGGCGTCGTGGCGGGTCTGGGTATCCAGCCCAACACGGGGTTGGCGGAACAGGCCGGACTCAAGGTGGACAATGGCATCGTGGTGGACGGGTTGCTGCGCACCAGTAATCACGATATCTATGCGGCGGGCGACGTGGCGAATTTTTACAGTACGGCGCTGGATAAGCGCATGCGTGTCGAGCATGAGGACAATGCCAATGTGATGGGAGAAATGGCGGGCAGAAATATGGCCGGCCATTCTGAAACCTACAACCACCAACCTTATTTTTATTCCGATCTGTTCTATCTGGGATATGAAGCGGTAGGCGAACTCGATTCCAGTTTCGAGATCGTCGAAGATTGGAAGGAGACATACCACAAGGGAGTGATTTATTATTTGCACGATGGCCGCGTGCGCGGGGTGCTGCTGTGGAATACGTGGGGACAGGTGGCTGCGGCCACGCAGTTGATCGCGGCGAAATCACAGCATGACCGCAAGACACTGTTGGGACGGATACACGATTAGAATTTACCGGGGAGTTGCCGCGCTCCCTCAATAAAGGGGGATGTATGGGCAACACCGACTGGATCGACCGCAAAGAATATCCGTTCACCGCGCATTTTTACCAGACAGACGCGGGCAAACTCCATTACGTGGACGAGGGCCAGGGTGAGGTGGTGTTGATGTTGCATGGCAACCCGGCCTGGTCATTTCTCTACCGCAATCTCATCAAGTTGCTCAGCCCCGACTACCGCTGCATCGCGCCCGACTATATCGGTTTTGGCCTCTCGGACAAACCGGCTGATTGGAGTTACCTGCCGCAAGCACATGCGAGACACATCGAAGCACTCATCGTTCATCTTGGACTGAAGGACATCACGCTGGTGGTCGGCGACTGGGGTGGACCGATCGGCATGAGTTACGCGGTGTCGCATCCGCACAACGTAAAACGACTCATCGTGATGAACACCTGGGCGTGGCCGGTGCACCGAGATTTCCACTATGTCGCGTTCAGCGCTTTCATGGGCGGGCCAATCGGCCGCTTCCTGATCCGCAGATTCAATTTCTTCGCCGGGTCGTTCATGCGCGTCGCATTCGGCGACAAAAGCAAACTGAGTTCAGCGGCGCACCGGCACTACCTGCGCGCACTATCGACCGCAAAAGAACGCAAGGGGTGTTACGTCTTCCCCAAACAGATCATCGCTTCTACACCCTGGCTCGCACAGTTGTGGAGCAAAATCGCCGTGTTAAAAGACACGCCCGCCTTGTTCGTATGGGGGATGAAAGATGTCGCGTTCCGTGAAAAAGAATTGAAGCAGTGGCAGAGTGCCTTGCCAAATTCATTGACGCTCAGGCTGAACACGGTGGGACACTTCGTGCCGGAAGAAGCGCCGCAGGAACTGGGGGAAGCGGTAGTCGCATTCCTCAAGAACAAAAGCTGAGACTCAACGTGTTTGTGAATCACTTGGATAAGTACGGGGTGAGTGCATCGTGCAAAGTGAACAGCATGGTTAGCTACAATCTTGACTCAAAAGACTCATTGATTTCACACCGAATCAGTTGCAACCCCGCCATTCGGGTGATTGATTTCTGTCCCCACTCGCGGCAGGATGCCGCTCCTTAACTACCCGCCCCGACACCATGTTCGAATACATCTTCTTTGATAGCGCACTACGCGACCGATTCGTGGCCTACGTCACACAAAATAAAGTGACCTGCACGGTCACCGATGATCCGATGGGGCTGGTGGTGGCGATACCGGAAGATCTGCCTGAGAATCTGGCTGACGAAATCGAAGCGTATTACGACACATTGGAAGATGCCCAGGAAGTGTTGAGCAAAGAAGAAGGCGATTTGAATCGGCTCGCCGGATTCCGCTTCAACCTGCCGGATGGTCAATCTCGCCTGCTGCCACTGGAACCCGAAATCGCCAACCGGCTGATGGCAAGTTTCACATTGCAGGAGATACAGAATCTGCTGGAAGATACGGCGCACTGCGCATTGAATGAGAACAACGAGCATCTGTGCAAGATACTCGCCGAGCGAAAAAATAAAGTAACAGACTGAAGGCAGCCGACTCAAAAGGCATTGATCACGGTTTTGTGTCGGGCGTCACGTGCGGCTGGATATTTCCTGCGGGTGTTGGACTTGCAGTGAATGATTTTTCCGGCGGTACGGCGGAAGGGTTGGCAACAGGCGAAATACTAGGCATGACTTTCGCGGGAATCGGTTCAGTTGCAGGTTGGGCAGCGGGTTGGACATCGACTGCCTGCTTGGAAGAAACTGCTGCGTTTTGATCGGCCGCCTTCAAAGATTGGGTTTGTTGCGAAGTGGATTTTTGATTGGTGACTGCAATTGTGTTTCCGGAAGTTAATGGGATAACCGGTTTGTAATCCTGCTGCTCATGCCCCGGTGCGCGAGGGTTTGTTCCCGATTTCGATAAGGACTGTTTCTCCGCTTCGTTGTTCATTCCGGCGTCTGTAATTTCAGTGTTCGAAGTGCCTTCGGGTTGATGCCAAACCTGCCACGCTTGCCAGGCTGCAACCGCGAAAGCTAACAACAGAATCAATAACATGATCGAATTTCGAAGCCGGTTATTTTCCTCCGTGACGACTTGAACTTTGACCTTGCCGAACCGCGTCTGGGTGATCTTTACCTCGCCGATTTCGGTCCACTTGCCAATTCTGGGCGGCGTATCCGAGATTGGCTCTTTGTGACTCGTCGCATTGCTTGGGTTACTCGCTGGATTCATTTTCTATTCTCCCCGTAAAGAATTCCGTGATATCTGCTGCAACTCGTATTGTCTGTTTTCATTCCAGCTTTAATTCGATTTTTTCCAATGGCACCGACACGTGTGGCGGTTTCTCTGCCCGAGCCTTTTCCTGTTGCAGTTTTTCCTGTCTTAACTTGGCAAGTTGGGCTTCATCGAAGAGTCGTTTCTTCTCCTGCTGACTCAACATTTCGCGCTGCCGGATGACTTCCAGTTCTTCCGGGCTTTCGTAATCATGGATCGCCAGATCCGGGCCCGTTGCCGCAGCCGATTCCGGCTCCCCGCGTTTGCTTTTGAGTTTGATGTTCAAGCGCAACTCGTTGGCGGAGTCGGCATTACGGATCGCCTCCTCGTAGCCGATGAAGCCGTCGTTGTACAGCTCGAATAAGGTCCAGTCGAACGTGCGCATACCCAGTTCGCGCGATTTGTTCATGATTTCTTTGATCTCGTGGAATTCACCCTTGAATATCTTGTCGGCAATGGTCGGTGTGTTGAGCAAGATTTCAATCGCTGCTTTGCGCCCCTTGCCATCCACGGTGCGCACCAGACGTTGCGAAACGATGGAACGCAAATTGACGGAAAGATCCATCAGCAGTTGGTTGCGGCGTTCTTCCGGGAAGAAGTTGATGATACGGTCAATGGTCTGGTTGGTGCTGTTGGCATGCAACGTGCCCAGACACAGATGGCCGGTCTCGGCGAAGGCGATGGCGTGCTCCATGGTTTCCGCGTCGCGTATCTCTCCGATGAGGATCACGTCCGGCGCCTGGCGCAAGGTGTTTTTCAAGGCGTGCCGCCAACTTTGGGTATCGACACCCACTTCTCGGTGGGTGATCAGCGATTGTTTGGATTGGTGTACATATTCGACCGGGTCTTCCACGGTAATGATGTGGCCCCGGGCGGTACGGTTGCGGTGATCGATCATCGCGGCCAGCGTGGTCGATTTTCCCGACCCAGTACCGCCAACCACCAGCACCAGCCCGTGTTTGTGCATGACCACTTCTTTGAGGATTTCAGGCAGACCCAGCTTTTCGAAATTGGGGATCTCGGCAGCAATGGTGCGGATGACCATGCCGACATTCTGCTGCTGCATGAATACGTTGACACGGAAGCGGGAGACGCCGGGAACAGCGATCGCAAAATTACATTCCATCTCCTTGTCGAACTCGGCGCGCTGCTCTTCGTTCATCAACGCATGCGCCAACTTGCGGGTGATTTCGCCATTAAGTTTCTGCGAAGTCATCGGTTGCATCTCGCCGTTCACCTTCATGCTGGGCGGAAAATCATTGGCGATGAACAAATCGGAACCACCCGATTTACCCATCGCGGTGAGTAGCTTGATGATGTATTCATTGGCTTGCTGGTCGGTCAGAGTTGACATGTGATCACCTCGCAACAGTTGCATCCACCAAGGGCTTGGCGGTGTATTTTAGCAGTATGCGCTGCGGGTGATTGGGTTGTCAGTCCTGCGGCAGCCAGACGCTTTAGCTGGCGACATCGCGTCAAGTTGATGGAGCGATGTCTTGTCGGAATATTCAAGGTATTTGGATTGCCGCCCCTCAATACTGACGATCAAAACCCCGTGTTTTGAAACAACCCCTAGCGTTTGTTGCTCAGTCCAAGCATACCCACCAGCGCCCGGATAAAGAAATAACTGATGCGCGCCAGCAGCAGGGAAAATCCGTTCAAATTCTTCCTCTCGACTTTCTCGCCACCCTCGGCGATGGCACGCAACAGACTGTTGCGCAATGCCCCGGCAAATCCCTCGTCGCGCACCACCAGATTCGCTTCCAGTGCCAGCAACAAACTGAACGGTTCCAGATTGGAAGAGCCGACCGTTGCCCACGCGCCGTCCACCACGCCGACTTTGGCGTGTAGATAACTGTCGCGATATTCGTAGATCTCGATTCCGGCATCCAGCAGTTGTCCGTACAACGCCAGGGTGGCGTAATGCTGGAGCAGATATTCGACCTTGCCCTGCAACAACAACACCACGCGCACGCCGCGTTTCGCGGCATCTTTCAGCGCCTGGCGCAACGCCCTGCCAGGAAGGAAGTAGGCATTGGCGAAGATTATCTCGTGTTGCGCCTGTTCGATCGCCTGCATGTAGGCGTGTTCGATGTCGTGCCGGTGACGGAAATTGTCGCGCACCAATAGTTCGATATTCGCCCCTCCGATTTTCTTGGGTGTGCCACGCAGTCGCGCGCGCAACCTGCCGATGCGTTTGCGCAGGCTAACCCATTTGACCTTCTGCCACAGGTGCAACATCGTTTCCTGCACCTCCATTGCGATGCGCCCTTTTACCCGGACGGCATAATCAAGTCGCGGCGCATCGAAGTCTTCGTTGGCGGGGATGTCGTTGATGATGTTGATGCCGCTGATGTACGCGATCTCGCCGTCAATCACCGCCAACTTGCGGTGCATGCGCCGCAGGCGACGCAGCCGGTTGGGACGCAAGGTGAAGGGTGAAATCTCGCGCCTGAACCATTGCACATCCACCCCGGCATTGGACATTTCATCCACCCACACCTGGGGCAAGTCTGCCGAACCGAATCCATCCAGCAACACATGTACGGACACTTTGCGTATTGCCGCCCGTTGCAAGGCTTGCGACAACAAGCGTCCGGTCTCGTCGGCAGCGAAGATGTAGGTTTCCAAATAAACGGATTGCCGCGCCGCATCGATGTCGGCACAGAGACGGGGGAAATAATGGGTGCCGTTCTTCTGCAATACCAGTTCGTGCCGGCCGACTTTGAATACGCGGTTCATATTATTTTCAGCTGTGCCAACAATGCCGCGTGATCCGACATGCGCCGTCCGCCGTGGACTTTGCATTCCACCATTTCGAAACCCCGCACATAAATGCGGTCGAGTTTAAACAGGGGGAACGCAGCGGGAAAACTGCGCGCTGTCCTGCCGTGTCCGATCTGAAACACATCATGCACATTCAAACTAGCGGCCAGTCCCCGGCTCAACTCATTGCGCCAATCATTAAAATCGCCGGCGATAATCAACGGTGCGTCCGCGGCCACTTCACTTTGCACATGTGCGATCAATGACTGCATCTGCACACGACGCCCCTTGGCGAACAGGCCAAAATGGGCACAAAAACAATGGACGGATTGTCCGTCAAAATCGATTTCACAATGCAATAACCCGCGTTGCTCGAAGCGATGCGCGGACATATCCGTATTGCGGGATTGCAGAATGGGAAAGCGGCTGAGAATGGCGTTGCCGTGATGGCCCGCCTCATACAACGCATTCATGCCATAGGCATGGTGAGACCAATATTCGTCGGCGAGGAACTCATGCTGCGGCGCTGCCGGATACGCCGCATGGCTCAGCGCATGGCTGTCATGCTCGCCCTGGACTTCCTGCAAAAACACGATATCCGCATCCAGCTCGCGCAATTTTTCACGCAACTCATGCAGCACAACGCGGCGATTGAACTGCGAGAATCCTTTGTGAATGTTGTAGGTGGCGATCTTGAGGGTCTGCATGATGCGCCATTCTACTCAATCAGTACTATGACGTGTGCCACGCGCGCGAAAGACTGTTCCAAGATGGAACAAAATAATTTCTTCCGGCAATTACATTTTGTTCGTCACGCCGGTGTTTGGCTAGACCACCATGCAGGTCAAATAAGCGGTGCTCTCCATGATGCTGTTCGTGTCAATTGCCGCGCCGCCCAGGGTTACATTGGATGCCTTCATCGAGCCGGTGGCGGTGTTGCCATCATCCAGCATGAGATCAAGTTGCTTGGCAAGTTTTCCGGCGATATTGTCCGAGCAAATGATGTATTCCCCTTGCAATCCGGCGATGGGCGCAGCGGAAGCTTCAGATATTCCGATGATGCCACCGACCGTGTTGAGCGGGACGTAGGTATCCGAATTCGTGTCAGTCGAACCCTGCATTAGTCCTGCCAGACGGACGTGCTGCCAAAGATTAAATGACTCCCCTGAGGTCGAATTCCAGTTTCCGCCGACGATCGCATTTCCGTTGCCGTTATTGATTGCCGTGCCAAAACCAGACAGATGCGCGGAGGCGTATTGGTCGTCGCCCGGTAGCGCGCGAAATTTGTCCTGATAGCCATAAAGAGCCACCTGGATGTGTTTGAAATCGTAAGCAAGGCTCTTTACCCTTGAGCTATTGATCAGCTCCTGCCCCCTTATTGTCATAGTGATTAGCAGGCCGATGACTAACATCACTATGGCAATTTCAAGCAAAGTGAAACCTTGTTGGTTGTGTCGCATTATTTAATCCCGCGAATTCAAGTTCGAAGTGCAACAACTAGTGTTGGCTTGGTGTGACGTATTTTCCCCCAAAAATACCTCGTCAGGTATTTTGAAACATTGAAATCATGCTTTTCGTTAATAATCATGCATTTCCAATGCCGCGCGTCGGCAACTTGATCTGTTTGGCAAAATCCAGCATGCGCTGGATCGGCAAAACCGCACGCGGGATGACGGCCGGGTCGACATGGATCTCGTTGTGGCCGCGTGCCAGCACATCGGCCAGATTCAACAATCCGTTCATCGCCATCCACGGGCAATGACTGCAACTGGTACAGGTCGCGCCGTGCCCGGCAGTGGGGGCTTCCAGGAAGATCTTTTGCGGGCACAGCGTGCGCATCTTGTGCAGGATGCCGTTGTCGGTGGCGACGATGAAAATGCCGGCGTCTGAATTCTGCGCGGCCTTGATGAGTTGCGAGGTGGAACCGACCACGTCCGCCAGTTTAACCACGGCGCGCGGCGCTTCCGGATGAACCAGCACTATTGCGTGGGGGTGTTGTGCTTTCAACTCGATAAGTTCTTGTGCCTTGTATTCATCATGCACGATGCACGAGCCTTGCCATAACAACATGTCCGCGCCGGTTTGTTCCTGCACATAACTCCCCAGATGCCGATCCGGTGCCCACAATATTTTCTTGCCCTGCTCCATGAGATGTTTGACCACAGGCAGCGCAATCGAGCTGGTCACCATCCAGTCGGCGCGCGCCTTCACCGCCGCACTGGTGTTGGCATACACCACCACGGTGCGCTCGGGATGCGCATCGCAGAACGCGGCAAATTCGTCGACCGGACAACCCAGATCGAGTGAGCATTCCGCTTCGAGATCGGGCATCAGAATCCTTTTTTCCGGATTCAGAATCTTCGCCGTCTCGCCCATGAAACGCACCCCGGCCACCACGATCGTCTTGGCCGGATGCTGGTGGCCAAAGTTGGCCATATCCAAGGAATCGGAAACGATGCCACCGGTGGCTTCCGCCAAGTCCTGCAGATCGGGATGCACGTAATAATGTGCGACCAGCACCGCATCCTGCTCGACCAGCATGCGTTTGATGCGCGCGATCAGCTCGGCCTTCTCGCCCGCTTCCGGTTCACGCGGCTTTCTCGCCCAGGCATGTGCGGTGCTGCAACTGGTTTGCGCCGCATCGGGGTGTTCGTAAGCGATGGGTATAACTGTGTCAGCCATGTTGGATGTGCTCGGGTAGTTGCAAGATCGCCTCCCGGTTACTCGGCGAGAATACTTTATCCGCCGCCTCGTTCCAAGGCAACCACTGGTACCTCACGTGTTCAAGCGGGGAAAGTCGCACTTCAACTTGCTGAGGAAGTTGCAGGCCGAACACATGCTCGGTATTGCGCGTCGTACCCGGTGCATAGCGATGTTGCCACTTGGGATAGATGTCGTAGACGTTCTGTTGATGCCAATCTGTAAAAATATATCGGGTTGCGTCCAAGCCGGTTTCTTCCGCCACTTCGCGCATCGCGGTTGCCAGCATCGACTCGTCGCCGTCGCGGCTACCGGTCACGGATTGCCAGTCACCGGGACAGTTGGCCCGTTCCATCAACAGCACGTCTAAAGCTGAAGTGTAAATGACGATCAGGGCAGAGATTGGCTGCTTGAATTGCGGCATCAAAGTAAAACTCGCGTAGCGATTCGTTTGCTTCCTCGCCCGCTTGCGGGATAACCAGCGACTTGCACGGCATCATCGTGCTTAGTCGATTGGCTAGTGGTTCTATCAGAGGATTGCACCCGCAAGGGGTAGGCCGTGGTTGTAAAGCCGACAAGTCGGCAACAACCACGCACAGGTGAGGGAAACGGGCAGGACGCTTTCATTTTCGAAAAAGGAAACAATGCCATGACCGTTAGGCAAAGAACACCCAGAACGGCTTGCCCTGCATCTTCCAAAATTCCACCGTCGCATTCAGGATGTCATCCAGCACGTCATCCCCCGGATGTTCGCCGCGAAGCAGGAACACATATCCCGGCGCTTTTTTCCAGGATAGATCACCCAGCGCATCCGCCAGCGCGTCCCAGTTATGGCCGAACCAATCCGGCGCCTCGATCGCGCGCGCTAACTCAGCCAGCATTTCGCCTTTGCCATGAGCGGTCTCGATGTCGGCTTCGAACATAGTAAATCCCGCGCGCTGCACGGAATCATGCAACGCCTCCAGTGAACAGTTCAGCCGGTACACACCCGCTCCGTTCACGGCCTTCAACAGATAACACAGGTCTTCCATCATCGCCCCCCGGTGATACGGTAGAAACTTCGGTAGTGGTCGCCGGTGTAATAACACTCCGGCACCACGCCACACACGATGCGCCGTGCGCCGCGATGGCGAACGCCCGGTGTCTTTACGGTGTATTCGCGGTAATAGCCGCGCTGTTGTTGCGGCAAGATACGTTCGAAATTACCAAACGTCACGCCATCGCGCGGATAAGGAAAGGGGCCGCCGCGCTTGATGAGTTGCAAGGTTTCGCGGGCTTCGGGCGAAAGCTCGGAAACGGCGATGTCGGATATTGCCGAGGATTCTTGCGAGTGATAATCACGTGCCTGTGCAAACGACAAACACAGCAGCAAGCCGAATAGTAGCCCCCACTGTGTTTGTGTCGCGCGACGCATCTTATTCCTTCGGAGTTTCAACCACCGCAGGTTGGCGCAAGCGGATATGTAATTCGCGCAATTGCTTCTCGTCCACCGGGCTTGGTGCTTGGGTCAACAGGCATTGCGCGCGTTGCGTCTTGGGGAAGGCGATCACGTCGCGGATGGATTCGGAGCCGGTCATCATGGTGACGATGCGGTCCAGACCGAAGGCCAGTCCACCGTGCGGCGGTGCGCCGTATTGCAGCGCGTCAAGCAGGAAGCCGAATTTGAGTTGGGCTTCTTCCGCGCCGATGTTGAGCGCACGGAACACCTGGCTCTGCACAGCTTCTTTGTGGATACGTACCGATCCGCCGCCGATCTCGGAACCGTTGAGGGCGAGGTCGTAGGCTTTGGCCAGACACTTGCCCGGATCACTTTCCAGCATCGAAAGATGTTTGTCCTTGGGCGCGGTGAACGGGTGATGGCAGGCATTCCAGCGTTTGCCTTCTTCGTCGTATTCGAACATGGGGAAGTCCACCACCCACAGCGGTTCCCAGGCCTTGCCATTGAGGTGGCCTTTTTCGTGGCCGATCTTGATACGCAATGCGCCGAGCGCGTCATTTACGATCTTGGCCTTGTCCGCCCCAAAGAAAATGATGTCGCCGTTTTGTGCGCCGGTGCGTTCGACAATAGTCTGCAACGCGGTTGCATTCAGGTTTTTGACGATGGGCGATTGCAGACCGGTTTCGTTCAACTGGGTGATGTCGTTGACCTTGATGTAGGCCAAGCCTTTGGCACCGTAGATGGTGACGAACTTGGTGTAGTCGTCGATCTCGCCGCGTGTGAATGTTCCGCCGCTCGGAACACGCAAAGCCGCCACACGACCATTCTCGGAATTCGCCACGCCCGAAAACACTTTGAACGCCACGTCTTTCACCACATCGGTGACGTCGGCGATCTCCAGCGTCACGCGCATATCCGGCTTGTCCGAACCAAAACGGTTCATCGCTTCCGCATAGCTCATGCGCGGGAATGGATTGGGCAACGCGACACTCAGCACTTCTTTGAACACGGTGCGGATCATCTCTTCCATCAATTCCATGATCTGTTCTTCAGTCAGGAAGGAAGTCTCGATATCCACCTGGGTGAATTCGGGTTGACGGTCAGCGCGCAAGTCTTCGTCACGGAAACATTTGGTGATCTGGTAGTAACGGTCGAAGCCGGCCACCATCAGCAGTTGCTTGAAAAGTTGCGGCGATTGCGGCAGCGCGAAAAATTCTCCGGCATGCACACGCGACGGCACCAGATAGTCGCGAGCACCTTCCGGTGTGGACTTGGTCAGCATCGGGGTTTCGATGTCGATGAAACCCTTGTCGTCGAGGAAGCGGCGGAAGGCGCGCGCGGTCTGGTAACGCAACATCATGTTCTTCTGCATCTGCGGACGGCGCAGGTCAATCACGCGATGGGTCAGGCGCACGTTCTCGGATAGATTATCGTCATCCAACTGGAACGGCGGTGTTACCGCGACGTTCAACACTTCGATGTCGTGGCACAGCAGTTCGATCTCGCCACTGTTGATGTTCTTGTTGTCGGTGCCTTCGGGACGGCGACGCACACGACCGGTGACCTTCAACACAAACTCGTTGCGCACCGATTCAGCCACGGCAAACATCTCGGCGCGATCCGGATCACACACCACCTGTGCCAGACCTTCACGGTCGCGCAGGTCGATGAAGATCACCCCGCCGTGGTCGCGGCGGCGATGTGCCCAGCCGCAAAGAGTGACGGTCTGGCCGAGGTTGTTAACGTTGAGTTGTCCGCAGTAATGAGTTCGCATGATGGGATACAGATAAAAAGAGGATTACAAAAAAAACTTAGATTTTCGGGAGTTTGGCGACCGCTTCAGGAGTGGTCACCACACCCATCGAGATGATGGACTTGAACGCTGAATCCACGCTGATATCCAACTCGACCGTCTCGGATTTTTTTACATAGAAATAAAAACCGTTCACCGGACTGGGCGTGGTCGGCACAAACACACCGACGTATTCATCCCCATCCAACCGGCGTATGACCTCTGCCGGGACACTGGTCTGAAAGGCCAGCGACCAGGAATCGACATGCGGGTAGCGCACCAGCAATACTTTGCGAAAGGCGTTACCGCTATCCGACAACAACGTATCGCTGACTTGCTTGACGCTGTTGTAAATGGCGTTGACGAAGGGGATGCGGCGCAACAGGCTGTCCCAATAAGCCAGCAGGCGCTGACCGAAAACATTGCGTACCAGCAATCCCGTACAGAGCACCACCAGCACGGTCAGGATGACGCCCAAACCGGGGATGTGTATCCCCAAAAGAACATCAGGGTGCCAATGTTCGGGCAACAGGGTGAGGCTTCGATCGAGTGTAGAGATGGTGAGGTTGAGCACCCACAGGGTGATTCCCAGTGGCACCCAGACCAGCAAACCGGTGAGCAGATATTTTTTCACGAAGCCGTTCCGTTTGCGGCCGGACACGCGGCGCAGGCTGATGTCTCGCATTTGCTGGCGGGCTTGTCCTTGAAATCCGTCGCGTAATAGCCGCTGCCTTTAAGCTGGAAACCGGCCGCACTGAGTTGTTTGGAAAAGGTGGCTTTGCCGCATTCCGGGCAATCGGTCAGTGGCGCATCACTGAGCTTTTGCATCACGTCTTTTTGGGCACCGCAGCTACTGCATCGATATTCATAAATTGGCATATTTCGTTCCTGATTTCGGAAAGGCGCGCATTATACATTAGCCATCTGGGTCTCGCGCCACTCACCCGATGCAACACCGAACAGCGTCCAATCACCAATGGCATAACGGATCAAACGCAAGGTGGGGAATCCGACCGCCGCAGTCATACGCCGTACCTGGCGGTTCCTGCCCTCTCGAATCTTGAGTTCCAGCCATGTCGTGGGAAGCGCTTTGCGGAATCGTACCGGCGGATCGCGCGGCCACAATCCGTCCGGCTCCGCAATCAGTACCGCCCCGGCCGGAAGCGTGATGCCGTCGTTGAGTTCGACCCCTCTGCGCAATTGTTCCAACGCCCCCTCATCCGGTACGCCCTCGACTTGCACCCAGTAGGTCTTGGTTAATTTGTGCTTTGGATCGGTGATGCGATGCTGCAAATCGCCATCGTCGGTAAGCACCAACAAGCCCTCGCTGTCGGTATCCAAGCGTCCCGCAGCATAAACTTTTGGAACAGGAATATAATCCGCCAGCGTTGGATGAAGCCCATCTGGACTGAATTGGCAGATCACCCCAAACGGTTTGTTGAACAGCAGGACGCGACTCATTTTATCTACCGCATTTTCAGGATTAGTCAGCTTGAAGCGGCGGGAAGTATACGAAGAAATTGTGATTGATTTTTTACTAATTGAGAAAAACATGACGAGCCCAAAAATTATCTACACGATGGTCGACGAAGCACCCGCACTGGCCACTTACTCTCTACTTCCGATTGTCCAAGCCTTCACCAAGGCGGCCGGAGTGGCCGTTGAGACACGGGACATTTCCCTTGCCGGCCGTATCCTGGCCAATTTTCCCGAGAATCTGACGGCTTCGCAGAAGATCGCCGACCAACTGACCGAGCTGGGAGAACTGACGCTGAAGCCGGAAGCCAACATCATCAAGCTGCCCAATGTAAGCGCATCGCTGCCGCAATTAAAAGCCGCCCTCAAAGAATTGCAATCACAAGGATTCAACGTCCCGAACTATCCGGATGATCCGAAAACAGACACCGAAAAAGAACTCAAGGCCCGTTTCAGCAAGGTGCTCGGCAGCGCGGTGAACCCGGTGTTGCGCGAAGGCAATTCAGACCGCCGCGCGGCCGCCTCAGTCAAACAATTCGCGCGCAAACATCCGCACCGCATGGGTGCTTGGGCAACCACATCCAAAACCCGCGTGGCACACATGACCAGCGGCGATTTCTACGGCAGTGAAAAATCTGTGACCGTGCCGGACGCTGTCAGCACCCGCATCGAATTCGTGGCCAAAGATGGCACCGTCACCGTTCTCAAAGACAAGCTGGCACTCAAGGAGGGCGAAGTGATCGACGCTGCGGTGATGAGTCGCCGCGCATTACGCAAGTTCTACGCCGACCAGATCGAGGCCGCAAAAAAAGAAGACGTGTTGTTGTCGCTGCATCTCAAGGCCACCATGATGAAGGTCTCCGACCCCATCATGTTCGGCCATGCCGTCTCCGTGTTCTTCCAAGACGCGTTCGACAAACACGGCGACTTGCTCAAAGAGATCAAGGCCAACGTCAACAACGGATTCGGTGATGTGGAAGCCAAGATCTTCGCCCTGCCGGAAGCCAAACGTGCAAGCATCGTGGCCGACATCGCCGACTGTTTCAGAAAGCAGCCGCCGCTGGCGATGGTGAATTCCGACAAAGGCATCACCAATCTGCATGTGCCTTCGGACGTGATCATCGACGCCTCGATGCCGCCGATGATCCGCGACGGCGGCAAGATGTGGGGCGCAGATGGCAAGGCCTATGACACGCTGGCGATGATCCCCGACCGTTGTTATGCGGGTGTGTATGTCGCCGCAGTCGAGGATTGCAAAAAGAACGGGGCGCTGAATCCCGCGACCATCGGCAGCGTTCCCAACGTCGGACTGATGGCGCAACAAGCCGAGGAATACGGTTCACACGACAAGACCTTCGAGATCGCGGGCGACGGCGTCGTGCGCATCGTCGATACGGCAGGCAATGTTTTACTGGAACAACACGTCGAACAAGGCGACATCTTCCGCGCCTGCCAAGCCAAAGATGCACCGATCCGCGATTGGGTGAAACTCGCCGTTGCGCGCGCGCGTTTGTCCGCCACCCCCGCCGTTTTCTGGCTGGACAAGAATCGTGCACATGACGCGCAGATCATCGCCAAGGTCGAGAAGTACCTCAAGGACCATGACACCAACGGATTGGACATCCAGATCATGGAACCGGCGGACGCCTGCCGTTATTCTCTGGCACGCATCCGTCAAGGCAAAGACACCATCTCCGTCACTGGCAATGTGTTGCGCGACTATCTGACCGATCTGTTCCCCATCCTAGAACTCAACACCAGCGCAAAGATGTTGTCCATCGTTCCGCTGATGAATGGCGGAGGATTGTTCGAGACCGGCGCAGGCGGCTCGGCACCGAAGCATGTGCAGCAATTCCAGCAGGAAAATTATCTGCGTTGGGATTCGCTGGGTGAATTCCTGGCGCTCGGCGTGTCGCTCGAACACCTTGCGCAGAAGTTCAACAACGCGAAGGCACAAGTTCTGGCCGATACACTGGATCAAGCCAACGCAAAGATTTTGGAAAACAACCGCTCACCCTCGCGCAAGGTAGGCGAGATCGATAACCGTGGCAGCCATTTCTACCTCGCACTGTATTGGGCACAAGCACTGGCCGCGCAGACCCAAGACAAGGAAGTGCAGGCGCGCTTCACCCCATTGGCGAAAGTGTTGACGGACAACGAAGCCAAGATCAATGCAGAACTGCTCGCGGCGCAGGGCAAGCCGGTAGACATGGGCGGCTATTACCATCCCGACTTTGACAAGACCTCGAAAGCGATGCGGCCAAGTGCAACTTTTAATGCGGCATTGGCGGCGATTTGAGCGCTTCACCACAAGCGCTCAAAATCAGTCAATTGGGTAGGGTGACCTAACTTACTACGTTAGTGATGAGCGGTTGAAAGCGTTCAAACAACTCACCCCGGAACAACGCCTGAAGTGGGTGGAAGAATTGGCGACTTACCTGCGCTTGGCAAAGATTGGTGGTGTGAAGTCGGGGGAACTTGAAAAGCGGGGCTGAGCATTTAACTACTGGGTGAATGTTTTTTCAGCATCTTAAAACAACTCGGCCTCATTTCTCCGGACAGCTTTAAGGTCGCAATTTGAGACTTTTAAGCTCGGGCACGGTGGAGTAATTCGACTCGATCGATTTTTCAATTCTCAGCCTTCAGCCAAGTAAGTAAGTTGCTGTTGGTGTTTCAGCAACACTAGCACTACTTCGGTTTCGGAGTCATCAATGACTCGATGGGGTCGATTTTATCTTGGGTGATCTCAATGAGTTTATTTCCAGGTGACATGCTTGCCCGCCTTGGCTGCGGCGGTCAGCAAGTTGATCAGTGGCAAGCTGCGATTCGACATGCTCACCACGATCTCATCGCCCTGTTTTTTCGAGGCAGGTGACGCGATTTTTTGCGCATCGATCGCGGATTTCAATAAGCTCAATGCCATCGGTACATCTTCAGCTCGGATCGCGCTGGGCACGGTTCCGCTGTGCCCCATCATTTTCAGCAGGGGTAGCGCGTGTTCTCCAAACATAGTGATGTCGGCATAGGCTTCGGTGGTGAAAGTGACGAGCATGGTGTTCTCCTCGGATGGATATTTACTGAAAATATTTTGGCTTGCAAAAGATAATGGCGCGCGAAACTTTATATCACCAAAACTGCACGGTTGCCTCAAGGAAAGCATAGTCGTGGCGGGTGTAAATGCGCAATTTCATCCGAGCATTAGAAATCCACCGTGGCAGTAACGGTGTCCTGATAACTGCCAAAAGCCGCATCCTGACCACTCGGAATCAATCCATAGATCGTCAACGTCGTTGTATTCTTGTCGGCCTTCATCACGCTGCTGCCTCCCGTGCCGTTTCCCCAAACCACCGTTCTTGAAACGTTGGTGTACAGATTGTAGTTGAGCCGGTTCGACCCGCTTTTCATGAAACGTGTCGCATAGTTGTTGCTTTGACCGGTACTCAGGGTGACTTCATTGGATGCGTGTTCTTCATTGCCGCATTTGAGGGTGAGACTGCCGACACCGCTGGTGTTCGCAGAGGAGGAAAATACGTTGTAGCTTGCAAAGCTGATATCGGAAACGGAAGTAAAACGGCAGGACGCGCTGGCGGAATTCGGTTGTAGCAACACCGATACGAACAATCCGAAAATCAGTAAACGTTCAAAATGCGTGGCTGAGTTCATGGCTTCACTCCTTTGCAAATGAAGGTGCCGAGATCGGGTAGTGGATCGTCACTGGCCGGGTAGCCAACTTCGAATTCACATTGTTTGTTGCGCCAGGTTGCGCGCAAGCGTGTGATTGCTGACAGGCCGGCGACATAAACTTCGCCGTCATAACCAACCGTATAGTTTTCTTCGCTTCCCACCACTTTCACCGTTGCGCCTACCGGCATCGGTTTGCCATTTTCCAGGTGCAGGGTGAAAGTTGCTGCGTTCGCATGCCTTATTGGAAAGCTGATTTCGATTCCGCTGCGGTAATACGGGACCGCGTCGAGCTTGAGCGATCCCACTTCCGCATCCAGCGGCAAATCGCGCTGATCGACCGAGATGCTGTTGATGTCATACGCGCGCAATCGCGGCAGTAGCGCACTGCCATCCGCGCCGGTGATTCCCGCCGCTTGATTGTCGGCGAACACATGCACGTTGGGATAATCCGCGATGCGAACGACCGCAAAACTCTGATCGATTCGGCGGCTCATAAACACAGCGCCGCCGAGCAGCGCAATTCCCCCCGTCGCGTTCAGACGCAGCGCGTCAACACCCCGGTCATGCGCGGCATCCACGGTGTAAGTGCCGATGTTGTTCTGCCATGAACCGGACGCCTCCAGATCGCCATCGCGGCGTGCCTGTAGCCGATATCCGCCGCCCTCCCCGCTGGGCAAGTTGCGTTGCAGGGTGGTAGCGAAAACATCGGTGTTGTCACTGCTTCCGCCACGCGACGATTGCGCGTTGAGGTTCATGCTGGTCGATGTCCCCAACGGCGTGCTGAATAGCGCGAAGAAACGGGTGGTGGTTTCTACCGAAAGATTACGCAGCACCGAAAAACTGAGCGCACTGTGCGTGCCCACCGAAACGCTGTAGTTCATCGTGACGAGCCGTGCTGCCGGCAAACCGCGAGTCAGTTGCGACACATAGCTGAATCCGAGTGTGCCACCACCCGCATCCGCATAACTGAGATTGGCACTACTGATCTGGCGCGGCGGTGGTTGCGAGACGACCGCCCCGCTTTGGACAAAGCCGCTACTGGTCCACTGCGTGCGTCCACCCAAACTCCACGGGTGTGCCAAGCGTTCGATTCCCAGCAAAAGCAGGCTGCCGTTACCGTCCTTGTGATGACTGCCCGCAAGGTAACTGCTGATCGTGCCAACACGGGGCAGTAGCCAGTCTGTGCCCGCACCGATTGTGGCCTGCTCACGCATGACTTCGGCGTGTACTTCTGCGGTGAGTAAATCATTCACTCCGCGCCGGTAGGTTGCGCTCCCCAGCCAGGCACCATAGTCGTTACTGGTGATGCCGAAATTCTCGCGCACCCGCCCCAGCTCGCAGGAATAACTTTCCAGACCTGCGCTCAACAGTGATTGGCTGGCATAGAACGATCGCGTGACCACGTGCTCGCGTCCGAACATATCGCGCACCACGAGTTGGATCGTGCCCGCGCCGGTGACCAGCGGCAGATGGCTGAGCGTGAAGGGGCCGGGCGGAACTTGCTGGCTGGACACCAGCGCATTATTGATCATGACCTCAACGGTGGATGGCAACACGGCTTCCCCTGCAATGCTCTGTTGCGGACTGGTGACAAGCCCGGGTTGGGTGCCGAAGTTGCTGCCAAACTGGATACCGCCGAAGCGTACCGACCTACCCCAAGTACCGGGCACGCTGATGACATCGCCCACATGCAACGATTGGCGTCTCTGCGGCAAATCCGTCGTCCATGTGCTCTCCAGTCTGGTCACGCGTACAAGTTCACCGCTGTTGCTTGCGAGTACATTATGTGTGCCGACACCCATGCGATTGAACCCGCCGAGTTCGAACAACGCGGAACGTGCGCTCGTTCCGGGGGCCTGTGCAAAAAACAGATCGTAATTGATGAATCCGCCGGGAGCGGCTTCAGGGGGAAAAGGAATATTGCTTGACGGAATGGAGCGTGTTGTTGCGGTGAATGCCTCTGGACGCACCGCTATCATCAGGGTGAGATGCGCCGCATCATAGACATGCGATACATCAGGGATCGCGTCGAGCGGGAAGTAACGTTCTCCCTGATAGTTGATACCCTCGACTGCGGCGGGAAGGAGCAGGCGCCAGCGTTGCAAATCCACACTTGACACGAGCAGCGCGCCGTTGCGATCTTCGAGCAACATTACCGTCTGGTTCAATTGCTGTTGATTGATGTCCACCAGCAATAGACGCTCCTGCAATGCCGCTCTGCCCGCCGCCGCTGCGCAGGAAACACACAGTACCCAGAGCAGGAGAACCCAAAAGTTGTTACGGCTTGCCCAGCGCAAGTTCCGTATCGACGTCGCCGGCATCGGTGTTGGCTTTAAGTTGGATGCGGCCGCCACTGATCGATTCGTTGGAGTTCGATTTCAAAACCCATTCACGAGCTTGCCCGGCCAAAACATAACTCGATCCCGATTCGACAGCGATAGCTTGGGTGCTGCCCGGAACGAAGAGTGAAATGTCGGATATCTGCAGATGTTCGTTGCTGTGATTTTGCACCCCGACCTTCAAGCGGGCGTCGGACATTCGCGCGATCACCCAAGCACCCTGTGGCAAGCCTTTGCCTTTTTGCGGCTTGACAAAGACCGGCACGCCGATGCGCAAGGCAACTTGTAACCCGGTGAATCCGGGCGTGGGATGCGCCGGCAGTTCCTGCAGGTTGATGCGATAGGTCAGCTCGTTCATCCCGACCGATTTTTTGCGCAAGGCGACGCGGATGATCTGCTCTCCGTTGGCGGGGATGGTGACAATGGGCGGTGAGATGAGCAGTTCTTTGGTCGGTGTAAAGACATCCTTGCCACCGGTTTGAGTCCATGCGACGGCCTTGAGTTGGATCGTGGTGGATTCGGATGAAATATTGCGGATCGTAATCGCCGAAGTCTGTTGCTTCTGGGACAACTCCACACGCACCGGGTCGACCTCCCAACTTGCTCCGCGCGCGGGGCCGGGCACGAGTAACGATAAAGCACAAAGCAACAACCCGCGTTTTGTCACACTTATTCGATTCACTGCAAGGCGTTCTGTTTGCTGGGAAGAAGAGTTCAAAGTGGCCTCCTGTTTTAGAAATTGATCGTCGCACCGACGATGTCGGTATAGGAATCCGCCGCGACATCCTGTCCGCCGGGGATGGAGCCGCACACGTTGTACACCCGTGTCACTTTGCTCGGCGCACCGGACAGCGTCAGCAAGCCGTTTCCGGAAGTGGTCCATGCGATCGTTCCGGGAAAGGTGCATGCCGTGTTCGGTACATTGCTCGGCGGTTGAAAGATGTCGTAGCGCAACAAGTTGGCAGATGCAGCGCCTATCATCTGGCGCTGTTGACCGGCCACATGGGTACCGTTATCCATTCCGATGGTCAGCCCGGTCGCGCCCTTGGCGCAGGCGACACTGATCTGGCCGGTGGCATTCAATGCCGAGGCCACATTGGTCCCCACCGGATCATAGGCATTGAATGCCAGAGCGGATGAAGTACTGATGGTGCAACTTTGGGAAACCGATGCTGATACAGCGATGAAGGTGCTGGCCGAGCCAGCAAGTGCGGCGAATGAAACAAGCGCTGTTGCGGAGGCCAACATCACGTTCAAACAGTTTTTATTTATCATTTTTGTTCCTTTCAAATGGTAGGCGATTCTCACTTTCACCGGCTGATTGCCACCGTACGCTGCCGCACTTTTGTTGCAGGAATCGATAACCCAGACTTTAGGCTTCTGCTAAATGGCTACGGCAATTCGGGGATGGCCTGCTGCGGTTTTGCGGTGTCCGGCATTAACCATTCTTCCTGCCGCTCGAACGCCACGCCCGAGGGTGTAACGTCTTTTTCCATCACCAGCGCGATGACCGGCGACACCCCCAAAGGCACCGCGTTTATCTGCGGCAGCACCGTCAGCAAACCATTGACATAGGTGAGGCTGTAGTTGGACGCGGTAAACGTCCCGCCGCTGGCGATGCCGGGGAAAATCGGGTACGGACTTCCGGTCACGGTAGCCGTTGCAGACGTACCGGCACTCGTCTCGGTGATGGCGCCTAGGGTCTCGCCGTTCACCAGACCGTCCGCCGTGAATGCGGTCAACACCGGTGTTTGGCCATAGGTCTTGCTGGCGTCCGCCACCGTGACACGTAACGGGATCGGTGTGATGGCCAGCACCCCGTTGACATAAATGATGCTGTAGTTGGATGCGCTAAAACTGCCACCGCTGGCGGCACTTGGCACGATGGCATAGGGACTGCCCGACACACCGGCATTCGCTGCGCTGCCCGGACTGGTCGCGCTGACACTGCCGATGCTTTCACTATTCTTGAGGCCCGCCTGAGTGAAGCCGGATAGGGTTGCTGTCTCGCCGTATCGTTTGCTGACATTGGCTGCGGTGACAGTGAGCATTGCCGGTGTGATGCTGGCGGTCGTGGTTGATGTGGTGTTGAAATAGTAGTTGGCTGCATCGACACCCACGACGCTGATCCCGCTCACATTCACTGCCTTGCCGACACCTGCATTTTTGTCGCTGAAATTGGCGGTCGTGTTGGCCAGAGAAAACACATCTCCCGCGATGCGATTTTCACCAAGTATCACGCTGGCTAAAGTGTTGCCGTCATAAATCTTGTTGCTGCCGGTTGCGGACACCAACAAGGCACGTTGGACGATATCTGCTGTCGTTGTTCCGGCTGTGGCGAACAGGGCGAACTTGCCCGCATCCGCTCCGCTGAGGGTGACGCCACTGTAGGTCACGGTCTTGCCCGTTGCGACATTTTTGTCGGCGAAAGTGGATGTGCCCGGCACGAAGTTGATCACACCTCCGTCACCCGGCGTGCCCTTGAAGACCAGTGATGCCGCAGCCGTTCCGTCGTAAGTCTTGTTGTTGCCGCCCGCGTACACCCAGGCTTTTGCATCCACGATGCCCGTCGCATTCGCTACGTAGGCGGCGATCTCCGCACCGGTATTGGCGTAACCGTTCGGATTGAAACGAATGGTGGTATTCAAGGCGGTAACGGCTCCTACCACTGACACGGTGCCCGCTGCGGCACCCGGTCCGCTGCCATTCAACCCGGCACTCATCAGGATGGTCGCTCCGGTAGAAATTGCGCCGGTGATGTTCAAATTCTGCCCCACACTCATTAGCACCGAGGAACCCGCCGCACCGGCGGCAATCGCTGAAACGATACTCACGTTTTGAGCGGCGTTGAGCTTGATGGTGGAGCCGGCGGCACCGGCGGCGATTGCGGAGTTGATGTTCACGTTGCGTAGGGCATTCAGGTCGATCACGGTGGTATCCGCCACCGCCAGCAGTGGCGCGTTGATCGTAGTCGTCACGTCACGACCGGCATTCAGCTTGATGGTGGAACCGGCCGCGACCGTGGTGATCGCGGCATTGATGACGACATCCTGCACCGCATTGATGTCGATGAGCGTTGCGGCGGCGGTGCCGGTGATCGAGCCGCCGATGTTGACATTACGACCCGCGTGCACCGTGAGAGTTGAGCCCGCCGCAACGGTATTGATCATGGCCGTGGTAACAACGTCGCGTCCGGCGTTCAGATCGATCAGCGTCGCGGCGGCGGTGCCGGTCAATACGGCCGCGACAGACACGTCATTCACGGCAGTCAGTCTGAGTGTCGCACCCGCTGTGACTGCCGTGATCGGTGCATTCACGATCACGTCATGCACCGCGTTCAGCGTCAGTGCTGTCGCCATTGTCCAACTGACGGGATCGTTGACGTTGATATCGCCGTTCGAGCCGGTGAGTCCATCGCTGCTGGAGATGGTGACATTCGACAACAACAGATTGCTGCCGAGAAGGGCGCCGGTGATATCACCTCCCGATGCAGCGATAGTGAAGTCCACCGGATCGATCAGCCAATGCCCTGTCAGCCCGCCGGTCGCAGCCGTGGTGATGATGGCGTCCGGCACGATTGACACCCGTGCGGCCGATGTCTCGATAAACCCGCCGTTGCCACCGTTGGGTGCACTGGCATCCAAAGTTCCACCCACAATCGTGCTGCCACTTTGCAGATCTGCCAACAGCTCGATGATGCCGTTGTGATCCACTATCGTCTGCGCCTGGATCACACCGGTGTTGTTGACCGCAGTCGAGAGCAACTCGCCCGCCGCGTGTGCCGACATCAACACACGTCCACCGTCGGCGCGGATCAATCCTTTGTTCTGGATCAACGCATTCACCGCGCCCGAATCGACGCTCACATGCAGCAGTCCGTCACCCGCAAAATCGAGTGTCAAAGCAGTGCCTGCGGCAAGTACCACGCTGCCCAGTCTGGCCGCGATGAGACCTTCATTGCTGACGTTCCTTCCCAACAACGCGACATATCCAGCATCGGCATTGGTAAAAATTGTGCCCTGGTTGATGACTGCGCCTTCTCCCGCGACCGACAACGTGTAGTTTGTTGTTTTGAAATCCGTGTCGGAAATATCCAGAGTCGAAGCCACCAACCCGGCCACATTCACCTGCGCATTCGGACCAAACAGGATGCCGTGCGGATTCACCAGAAAGACTTTGCCGTTGGCCGAGAGACTGCCCAAGAGGCTGGACGGATCGGAACCGGTCACCCGGTTGAGCGCGACCGAGTTGCTACCGGGTTGTACAAAAAACACAGCTTCGCTGCTGCCGATGTTGAAACTCTGCCAGTTGATCACCGCGTTCTGCGTGGATTGGGTGACGGTCAAATTACCCGCATCGGCAGCAATAGTCGCTTGCCCGGATGCCGTGACCCCGCCCATGGGCAAAGCATGACCCTGCACCGAAAATAATAGCGCCAATACGCTTGCCAGCGTTTTGCAGTGGCAATACGCAGCAACAATTGTGCTGTTTGAAGAACGAGTATTCCGTTTCATTTTGTGGCTCCCTGAGACACAGTTCCGAGTGCGGCATTGGCGCGATGACAGCGACACCCCTCAGAAATATTTCACCGCCTGTAACCAGAATCGTCCGGAGGAATCCGGGGCGGACGTCGCGACTCCGTTGCCCAGCTTGTGTGCGTAGAACGCCTTGACGACCCAATAATCCTCACTGCTCCAGTTGAACCCGATGCCGGCTCCGCTCAGGGATCGGCTGTTCTGTCCGGCTTCCCAGTGGCGCTTGTTCAACAGAACATTTCCGTGATCAAAAAATCCGATCAATTGCATTTGCCCGGATGCACCCTCGTAAACTGGCGGCAGTTGCTTTCTGGCTTCCAGTGTCAGCACATAACCCTGATCGGCAAAACCCTCGCCCTCGGGATAGGCGCGCACGGCATACATACCGCCCAGCTCCATCTTCTCGGATACATCCAGATTTTTGGAGGCGAGTTGGCCGTTGATCGCGGCGTAGATCGACAATGACTCGCCCGCGTTTTGCAGGCGCATGGCGCTGTACCCGAGTTTGTTGAAGCGCCCGTTTGTTTGTGCCGTCAGTGCATCCAGAGATTTCACGGCCGGGGTTTGGTTGTCGATTTTCCCCGTTGTTACAGTGAAGGAGAACCCATTCATCCCTGCCCCGCCCAATACATCACGCAAGTCGCCGTTCATGCTGAACATCAGCACACGGGCTTGTTTATCGGTGACTGAAACAGTTGCGTCTACCGTGTCGTGAAACGACTTGGTGTCGTACGCGAGTTGGACGTAAAGATTATTTTGACGCGAGCGGAGCAGCGGGTAACTGCCATAGATCCCGGCGATTCCCGCTGTGCCGTTGGCGTGCAGACTTTCGAATTCGCGACCCAATGTATAGCCGAAGTGACTATAGGCAACTCCCGCCTTCACTTCCGTGAATTGCGTTTGGTACGCGGCACGGGCGTAACGCAAACCCGCGCCAGACGACAGCACACGCAAGGCGACCACATCCCCCCTGCCCGACGGATCGTTTAGATTGACCGCCGCACCCACACGGTTGGCACCGGTGTAACGGTTTCCTGCATTGTCGGCATTGATACTTCCCGTGATACGCCGGGCCGGCGAAACATCCACAATCAGATCCGTTGCACCCACCGATGCTCCCGGAACCAATGTCGATTTGATCGTCACGCCGGGCAGATCGGAGAGCAACAACAGCCGTTGTTCAAGCGGCGCAGAACTGACGATGTCGCCGCTGTTCAACCCGACCAGAAAACTGTTTGCCAAGCTGTCAGAAAGGTGACTTTGGTTGTGCAACGCGATCTTGCCGTAGCGGCCTTCGATCACTTTGATACTCACCTCTCCCGCGTTGATTTGCTGCGGCGGCAGAAAAGCCAAAGCCACAAAATAGCCGTTGCTGTGATAGTGCCCGGAGATCTTCACCGCCATGTCGCGCAAGTCCTCAATCGAATACCTATTCCCTGAATTAAACCCGCTGACAGCAACCAGTTCGGAGTCAGTGAAGATTTGCGCGTCAATAATCTTCAACGTGTTAACGACGATCCCGGTGCTTTCCGCTGCCGCGATAGCGGATACAGCGATGTGTTTGCTTTCGACTGTGGGTGCAGGTTGTTTCAGATTTAGCGCGGGAGGCAGCTGTTGGATCTGGCTGCCTGAATTTGGCATCGGTTCGGCTTGGACGAACACACTTAACGTCAGCAACACGACAGGAAAAATTCTTGGTTGAGACATAGCACCTTCGAAATCGGATGATTTATGCGGGATTTACTCCTTGAAATACTGCGTGTCACAGGCAAAAACAGTCCGTGCCGCAGCGCACATAAAACACACTTGCAAGCCAGCCGATCAGTCCAAACCGCCCGCCCACCTGGAAATAAACCACCGCCAATTCATACCCTTGCAATCCCCAAGCGGTCTTGGTTAAAATACCCTGACGGATTTAAATCACGCAGGACACAACAGAGTGGCGATCATGGCAACCGTTTCCGGAGTTTCGACATCAGGCGTCAATAGCAGCACCGCCACGAATACTGGCACGGCAGTTTCCGCGATCTCAAAATCCAATGCGGCGGCTCTGCAACTCGCGACTATCCAGTCATCGGTCGTTGGCACACTTGTCACGTTGGGAAACAACCGGAGCACAGCCTTGACCTACAACGCCTCCGGGCTGATGAATACGTACCCGCAAGTCAACCCGACAACTTCGGTACCCACCAGTGTCCAGACTGCGCAGGATGCGCTGCTCGCGACGCAAAACGTAATCTCGCAAACCCTGTCTTCACTCTCTAATGCGGCTTCGGCCAACGCCGCCACGACCGGAATGACATCACTGCTCGGCTCAACCGCAACGCTGGCGACCTATAACTCGTCCGGACTCGTCCAAGCTGCTTTCCCGTATTCCACAACGACCGGAAAAGTCGATGCACAGTCCGCCCAGAGCGCCGTTCTCCAAGCTCAATACAGTGTGACTCAGGCACTGGGTTCATTGGCGGCAGGTCCGTTGTTGAACCAGCCGATCTCGCGTAGATAAGATTCCCCGCTTCAACACGCCGGACACATTCATGCAAAGTGGATGTTGATCAACGTACCGCGCACCCTTTTTTGGCAGAACACTCCTAGCCGAAAAAATCTCCTACGCCACTCCTGGAAATTAAACTTTCATCGCATCAGACAATTTTGCTTGTGTAAAAGTACGCTGGCAGACATAACCTGGAAGCCATTCCGTTCACTCTCCGCCTCCTGCAGGAAGTCTCTGCCCCATAAACAAAGGAGAATCAACGTGAACAAAAATCAAATCAGCGGTAACGCAAAAGACCTCGCCGGAAAAGTACAGGAAGAAGTGGGCAAGTTAGTCGGTAGTAAAGACCAGCAAGCAAAGGGTCTCGGCAAACAAGTCGCCGGTAAAGCAGAGAAAGCCTATGGTGATGCAAGAGAAGCCGTCAAAAAGGCCATCTAGCAATTAGCGAATTCCCTTTCGAAGGCAAATGCAATTCAAGAAATATTTTGAATCCAATGAATCCAATGAATCCAATGAATCCAATGAATCCAATGAATACCAGGAACTCATCATGAAGAAAATCGCAATCACCCTTCTCTTATCAGCCGTCATCTCACCCGCTCTTGCTTCAAATTTCTATGCCGGAATCAGAGCAGGGCAAGCAACCACCAGCATCGAAAACAACACGTATAACAACAGTACGTTGACTTCGACCAATCCAACCGGTTGGGGGATCTTGGTAGGACATGACTTCAATACCAATCTGGCAGTCGAATTCGAATATCTCAATCTGGGCGAGATCAAAGCGGGTACGGGTTCTGCCAAATCCACCGGCTTTAGTTTCAGCGGTATCGGATCTTTCCCAATCAATCCTCAATATTCTTTGTTCGGAAAAGTGGGCTACGCTGACATCACTGGCGTCCCCGGAGGAACCTTCACCGGCTTGGAAGCAAAAAGTAGCGCCATCACTTACGGCTTTGGAATTCAGTACAACTTCAATCCGGCTCTGGCGTTGCGTGCTGGTTGGGATAAATATAAATTCAACGATACCGGAATGAACGGCAATGCCAGTTTGCTTTCTGCGGGCGCGCTGTTCAGATTCTGAACTGATTTTTTCCAATCAAGACCGGCCGAGTGCCGGTTTTTTTATTGTCTGGAAATTGAAAATCGTGCCTGCTTGCGGCATCATTCAGCACTCGACAAAACTGGTTTCTCTGAGGAATGTCACAGGATTTATCCAATTTCGTCTGCCAGTTACAGTCAACTAACCGGAGCTTCATCTGATCACTATGCCTAAACACACCGTTCCCGATAATGCACGACTCGACCGTGTTGTAGCCGAAGCGCGCAAACAACGCGAAGCACGGGAGGGCGGCTACCGGGAGCGGGCACTGAAATTATTTCCGTGGATCTGCGGACGTTGCGGCCGCGAGTTTTCCGGGGAGCGATTGCGCGAATTGACAGTGCATCACAAGGATCACAACCACGATAACAATCCCTTGGATGGCAGCAATTGGGAGCTGCTTTGTCTGTATTGCCATGACAACGAACACTCGCGTGTGATGGATGAAGTCGTGCGGGATAGGAACTCGAAAGAACCCGCAGTGGCGACGCACAACCCCTTCGCCAATCTGCAAGCGTTGCTGAAGAAATAAACCGACTGATCCGGTTGCCCCAAGCTCACTCTCAGCCGCTCAACTTCTACCCAAACAATGCAATGAATGTTGGCGCAACCTAAAACCTAGGTTTTGTAGGTCTGGATTCATCCCGACCGATTCGACAGGCTGCCCGGCGGATTATTAATGGTCAAACAAATCCCCATCCACATAAAACCACCTGCCTTCTTCCCGTACGAAGCGGCTGACCTCATGCAGACGGTGCGCGCGTCCATTCACTTTGTAGCGCGCAACGAATTCGACAATGGCGTTTCCCGCATCTGCCAGTTCACTGCGTTTTATTTCCAAGCCTATCCATTTGTTCGCAACCTCTTCCTTCAAGCCCAATGCTTCCGGGCACGTGGTGGGATGCCATGTCGCCAGCAGATAGTCTTCACGATTTAGTGTGAAAGCGGTATAGCGCGAGCGCATAAGCGCTTCGGCGCTGGGTGGTATTTCGTGTCCATCCAAGTAGCGTCCGCAGCAATCGGCAAGATTCCTGTTGCTGCCGCAAGGACACAGCGCGGTCAGTTTTGCCACAGCGGAGGTTCCTGCATCAACGCGATCTGTTCGCGCAATTCGAGGATTCGATCCTGCCAGTAACGCTGGGTATTGAACCAGGGGAAAGCATGCTTGAAAGCGGCATCGTCCCAGCGCCGCGCGAGCCATGCGGAATAATGGATCAGGCGCAGGGTGCGCAGGGCTTCGATGAGGTGCAGTTCGCGCGCATCGAACTCATAGAAATCTTCGTAGCCCGCGAGTACATCGCCCAGCTGCCGCACACGATCCTCGCGTTCACCCGAGAGCAGCATCCACAAGTCCTGCACCGCCGGCCCCATGCGGCTGTCATCGAAATCCACGAAATGCGGGCCATCGTCTGTCCACAACACATTGCCCGCGTGGCAGTCACCGTGCAGTCGCAGATGCTTGAGCGTTCCGGCACGGTCAAAGCAATGATACACACCGTCCAGTGCCTGCTGCACCACGCTGCGATACGCCGCATCGATGTCCGGTGGAATGAAATTATTCGCCAGTAGAAAATCGCGTGGTTCGATGCCGAACGTGTCGATGTCCAACGTGGGACGATGCTGGAATTCTTGCAGTGCGCCAATGGCATGGATGCGTCCGAGAAAACGGCCTAGCCATTCCAGCGTGTCGCGGTTTTCCAGTTCGGGCGCGCGTCCGCCGTGTCTTGCAAAAACCGAGAAGCGGAATCCATCGAACAGATGCAGCGTTTTGCCATCGATCACCGAAGCGGGCACGACGGGTATCTCGCGCTCGACCAACTCCTGCACGAACGCATGCTCTTCGAGGATGGCGGCATCGCTCCAGCGTGCGGGACGGTAGAACTTGGCGATTAAGGGTGTTCCTTCATCCATGCCTACCTGGTACACGCGGTTCTCGTAACTGTTGAGCGCAAGCAAGCGACCATCGCAACGCAGCCCGATGCTCTCCAATGCGTTGAGCACGCAATCGGGAGTGAGGTCGGCGTAGTTGGGTGAGGTCATCATTGAGTTTGCATTATTCACCAAACCGTTCGTGGTGAGTAGGCGTAGCCGTATCGAACCATCCGACGCGGAACGTGACGGCGCGCCTTCGGCATCCCTCGATACGGCTACGCCTACTCGGGACGAACGGCCTGTGTGATGCAATTATTTCTTTCTGCGTTGTACGTCCGCCAGACCCAGCGCATCCCAGCCCGCATGTCCCAGTTTGCGCATCGTCTCGATATTCTTTTCGAAGATCGTCTCTGCTTCCGGAAAAGAGGCCACCGCTTCGTCGATGCTAACCTCGCGCAGGATATGCAAAGTCGGATAGGGCGAGCGGTTGGTAAAGTTGGTGATGTCATCCAGCTCGGTTTCGGCAAATTGATAATGCGGATGCATGCTGGCTACTTGTAATTCGCCGGCCAGATCGACATCTTCCAGTGCCGCATCCACCACTTCGAGAAAATCGTTGTAGTCGAGGAAATCGGTGAGCACATGCGGATGGATGAGCAGGATGGTGTCGATGTCTTCGCGTTTAGCTTCTGCCAACACTTCAAATTCGCGCAACACATCTTCCAGCAAATCCTCGGGAGTCTGCGCGGCACTCACCACGTAACGGATCTGTCCTTTGACGTGCACGCCCTTGGCGAACGGGCACAGATTGAGACCGATGACCGCCTTCTCCAGCCAGAGTTGGGTAGCGGCGATGGCGGCTTCATTCGTTACTGTTGTAGTCATATTTTCACTCCAAAAAACAACACCCACCAACTTCCCCTTGTCAGGAAGAGAGCGGAACCAGCTTCTCCCCTGAAAAGCCTTTCGAAGGAGGAGCGGTTTGACTCTAATTATTCCACGTAGGGTGGGCACGTATTTTGTGCCCACGCGGAACAAATTGTTGCAATCAGCGTGGGCACAAAATACGTGCCCACCCTACAAAAATCATCGGCCGCGCCCACCTGAACGATGCTGCGCACCGGATGGCACGGTACCGCGCCCTGCACCGCCCGCAGGTTTGCCACCCGCGCCCGTGCGCGGAGCACCGCCAGCACGTGCTTGTCCGCCTCCCGCACGCGGAGCAGATTGTCCGCGCCCTTGTCCCTGACCGCGTCCACCACCCTGACCTCGATTCGAACCATTCAAGATCGGTTCAGCTTTGATGCGCGGATCGACATCGAAGCCGGGAATATTCACCACCGGAATCTCGCGCTTGATCAAACGCTCAATGTCATTCAGCAGTTTTTTCTCGTCGACACACACCAGCGAACTTGCTTCACCGTTGCTGCCGGCACGTCCGGTGCGGCCGATGCGGTGCACGTAATCTTCCGGCACATTGGGTAATTCGAAATTCACCACGTGCGGCAATTCGATGATGTCGATCCCGCGCGCGGCGATGTCGGTGGCCACCAGCACTTGCAACTTGGCAGTTTTGAATTCGGCCAGTGCACGCGTGCGCGCCGCCTGGCTCTTGTTGCCGTGGATCGCCATCGAAGGAATGCCGTCCTTGTCCAATTGTTCGGCCAAACGGTTCGCACCGTGTTTGGTACGGGTGAATACCAGCACCTGGAACCAGTTGTTTTCCTTGATGAGATGGGTCAGCAGTTCGCGTTTGCGTTCGCGGTCCACCGGGTACACGCGTTGCTCGATGAGTTCAGCCGTTTGATTGCGGCGCGCCACTTCGATGAGTGCCGGATTGTTGAGCAGACCGTCGGCCAGCAACTTGATCTCGTCCGAGAAGGTGGCGGAGAACAGCAGGTTCTGGCGTTGCTTGGGCAATACGGCAAGCACACGTTTGATGTCGCGGATGAAGCCCATGTCCAACATGCGGTCAGCCTCGTCCAGCACCAGGATCTCGACGTGCGACAAGTCCACCGTCTTCTGTTGCAAGTGGTCGAGCAGACGCCCCGGTGTCGCCACCAGAATGTCCACGCGGCCATGCAATTGTTTGATCTGCGGATTGATGTTCACCCCGCCGAACATCATCATGGATCGGAGCGGCAAATGTTTGCCGTAAATGCGCACACTCTCTTCGACTTGAGCGGCCAGTTCACGCGTGGGCGTCAGCACCAACGCACGGATGTGGCCTTTGCCGATGACTTGTTTGTCAGCAAGGCGTTGCAGCAATGGCAAAGTGAATCCGGCGGTCTTGCCGGTACCGGTCTGCGCGCCGCCCATGAGGTCGCCGCCTTTCAGAATGACGGGGATGGCTTGTGCCTGGATGGGGGTGGGTTCTGTATAACCGCGCTCGGTAACCGCGCGGACGATTTCTGCGGACAAGCCGAGAGATGCAAATGACATATTATTTTCTTTCTGATTACAAACGGCCTGTCGCTCAGTGGAGCGCCAGTCTGAGGCTGAATGAGGTGGGAACTACGTACCGGAATCGGCGGCAATTACTAGACTGAAACGAAATTGCGGCGCGCAGTGTAACAGAACTCGTGAGATGGCCATGTTAAAACCAATTACTTCAAAATTAATACTGCGCAAACCAAACTAGGTCGGTTTACGCACGCTCAACAGGTAGTCGTATCCGGTCGCATCTGTGCGCAATGAAATTTCCGCCCCGTTCATGCCGTCGGTCCATGACAATACGTTTTCTGCCGTGCGATATGTAAGGGGCCAGTCCGCAATCAGCTCTAGTGGCCATACCATATTCGTGTTCGCCTTCATGTTTCCCAAAAGCAACAGACCGCCGGGACGTAATCCATCATAGAGTCGCCTGGAAAGCACGCGGCAAGTCCGGTCGCCGAAATAGTCGAACAGGCCGGCGCTGTAGATCATGTCTGGCTGCATAATCAGCTCAGATGGACTGATTTCCCGCATCAGCCGCATGACAGACTGATGTCGCAACTGGATGTTTATTGGAGGGCCGTCTTGGCGCGCCCTAAGCGACTGGGAAATGGCGTCACCTGCGTGTCGTAACGCATCACTATCCTGATCTACTAGGACGAATGTCAGCGGCTTTGTGCCATTAAGATGTGCCTGCGAAAATTCCGCGACCTCCTTTGCCGGACCACAACCCAAGCTTGCGATGAACATGCCGGAAGAATTTTCACATTGTGATTCCATCTCGATAATGGATTCCCGCACGAATTCCTTGCGTTTTTCGATGAATTGACCAATTTGGATTCCCAATGTGTGGACGACCTGCCCGTAAGGCGTGTCACCGCGAGGGCTGCCAGCGTAGATATGGTCCATCACCAAGTAGTCGCCCGGATAACCTTTTGGTTTTGTGTAAGCTTGCCACCATATTGGGCCGTCCAACAACTCGCGAGTTAGCAACGCCTCGGTGTAATGCTTTGCCTCTATTAGGTACTCCGGATTTCTCGTAATTTCAAGCAGACAGTCCGCAGCATCAGACCAGATTGCGCTCCAATCTTTCCAAAGCTTTTGGCTGAACTCAAGAATCTGACCTTCCACCAATTCTGCCGGATTCTGCGGGGATTGCGAGTTTATGCGAACTCTATTCTCCTTAAGCAACTCGACCGTAGCTCCAACAATGTCTCGGTATTCTGGACTAACCCTGCGAGCGAACGCGACCTTAGTTCGTTCTTCAGCCTCTTCAATGCTGTAGTTTCGCTGTTTATTCACGCGTTCGTATCTCCTTAACGGGAGGAGTCCTCGGTTGTAATTTTTTCAAGCTTAACGCCAGCGCCCCCGGCCATCTTGCTTCCCAGCAGCTCGTAGGCATTGATTTTCTCGCCGTGCTTCAACGTCAACACCCCAAGATCTCTAATTTCGTACTGATTGTGCAGGCGCCAGTAGGTGCTTTCGGAAATTTGAATGACGCCCGGAACACAATCCTGCTGCAACCTGGCAGCATGATTAACACACTCACCCCAAAGATCAAATATGGGTATCCGAGTACCGAGCACACCTGACACAACCGAACCGGTTGCTATACCGATACGCACCTGGAGTGGAATATTTTTCTCTGCGGCATAGGCGTTTACAAAAGCAAGAGCTTCGATCGCAAACTCTGCCATGGCTTCAGCACTCTTGGGTGAAGGTGTGCGAATACCCGACACAGCCATATAACAATCACCAATTGTTTTGACTTTTTCTACCCCCGTACGGTCAGAAATCTCATCGAATTTTGTGAACAGGTCACTTAGTAACTCGACGACATGTACAGGAGAAAGCATTTTGGTTAAGGTAGTGAAACCGGAGATATCGGCAAACAGAACCGTGGCCTCGCCCACCGTTTCGGCAATAGTCGTCTCTCCTTCACGTAGCCGCTTCATAATGCGGTCAGGCAGAAAGTTTCGAAGCATTGTTTCATCAGCAGACTTGTCTCTTCGCAACCCCTCCTCAAGCCTGAATGCAAGTCTCTCCATTGATTCGAGGAGTCCGGTGTAAGCCAGACCAATCAGAGACGCGGAGATAAGGAAGAAGTTCGTATTAACAAATTGGAAGGTGCTCGCATGAATATAAAACAGCATCCCATTGCTGAGTGCGATGATTGAAATGCATGAGAGTAACGCGGCTCTCATCAGTAACCGAGTGGCGCCACACGCATACATCACAACAAGCAAAATGCCAGGCATTCCAAAACTAAAGCCCTCCGGCAAGATAGCCAAAACAAGTACTATGCCCGCAGCACCTAGTACAACGGTACCGGACAATAAAGTTTGCGACCAGCGTTCGAAGGATTTCATGTATGTCATGCTGACAACAATGATCGCAAATAGACTAAAGGGGAGGCGTACCGAAAGTGTATATAAAAGCGAATGTGAGTCGATGTAATAATCCCAACCGAGAAAACAAAGATAAAGCGTGGCGGCGAGCGGTAGGGAAACACGGATAAACGGAACAGAACGTTGCGCGTGCCGCAACCTGAATCTTCTTTCTTCCTCCTTGTTTTCGTCAGATTGTACTAATTTAATCATTAGGTTATGGAAGTTAAAGATTCACTATTCGGTTGTGTTTGATGGCTGAAAAAGTTACGGGATTCTATCCCATTCATTCGCGCATGTGGCTACCCTGAAATAATGCTTATGTTCCAAACGGAATGAAATAAGTTATCGCATTAATTTGCTGCCCGATGCACGGCTCATGTTTCGATGGCGGTCCCCCATCCCAAAGCCCAAGTTAGACGTTAAACAAGAAGTTCATCACGTCCCCATCCTGCACGACATATTCTTTTCCTTCGACACGCATCTTGCCCGCTTCCTTCGCGCCGTGCTCACCCTTGAAGGCGATGAAGTCTGCGTAAGAGATGGTCTGCGCGCGGATGAAGCCTTTTTCGAAATCGGTGTGGATGACGCCCGCTGCCTGCGGTGCGGTGTCGCCTTTGTGGATGGTCCAGGCGCGCACTTCTTTCACGCCGGCGGTGAAGTAGGTTTGCAGACCCAGCAAGTCGTAACCGGTGCGGATCAATTTGTTCAGGCCCGGCTCATCCAGGCCGAGGTCGGCGAGGAATTCCAGTTTGTCGGCATCGTCGAGGTCGGCCAGTTCTGCTTCGATCTTGGCGCACAGGGCAACAACCGGCGCGCCCTCTTTTGCCGCGTGTTCGCGCAGCCGATCCAGATGCGGATTGTTTTCGAAACCGTCTTCCAGCACGTTGCCAACATACATCGCCGGTTTGATGGTGAGCAGGCACAACGGCTTGAGGATGAGTTTTTCATCGTCGCTCAAATTGAACGTGCGGGCAGGCAATCCCTGGTTCAGATGCGGCAGCAACTTATCCAAAATGGCGACCAGTTTTTGCGCGTCTTTGTCGCCGGACTTGGCTTTTTTGCCGTCGCGCTGAAGGGTGCGTTCCACCACAGCGAGGTCGGCCAATGCCAGTTCAGTGATGATGACTTCGATGTCGGACAACGGATCGACACGGCCCGCCACATGCACCACGTTCTCGTCATCGAAACAACGCACGACATTCACGATGGCATCCGTCTCGCGTATGTTGGCGAGGAACTGGTTGCCCAGACCTTCACCTTTGGATGCGCCCGCAACCAGCCCCGCGATGTCGACGAACTCGACGATGGCCGGCTGCATACGTTGCGGATTGACGATCTTCGCCAACTCGGCCATGCGCGGATCGGGCACTTCGACGATGCCGACGTTCGGTTCGATGGTGCAGAAGGGGTAGTTCTCCGCAGCGATGCCCGCTTTGGTGAGCGCGTTGAACAAGGTGGATTTGCCCACGTTAGGGAGACCGACGATTCCGCATTTCAAACTCATGATTGTTTCCTTTTGTATTTACTGCAACACCTAACCCCTCCCAGCCTCCCCTGACAAGGGGGGTTGGAGGGGGTTAGGTTTTATGCACTATGCAGCTTCAACATCGCCGCTTCCATCTTGCCTTCAATGACCATTGGCGCGACATCCTGCGCGTGTTGCATCGCTTCCTCGATCAAAACCTGTTCTTCTTTGCGCGGTGCATTCAACACGAAATTCACCACTTCCGCACGATCACCGGGATGACCGATACCCAACCGCAGGCGCCAGAAATCTTTGGTGCCGAGATGCGCGATGATGTCCTTCAATCCGTTGTGTCCGCCATGTCCGCCGCCCAGTTTCAGTTTCGCACTTCCAGGGGGCAGATCCAGCTCGTCATGCACCACCAGAATCTGTGCGGGATCGATCTTGTAGAACTGCGCCACGGCACCGACCGACCGACCGCTGACATTCATAAAGGTCTGCGGCTTGAGCAGAAACACTTCGTGACCGTGCAAGTTAGCCTTGGCAATCAGTCCGTGAAATTTGCTGTCCGCTTTGTAGCTGGCGTTATGCAGACGCACCAATTCGTCCACCCACCAGAACCCCGCGTTGTGTCGCGTGGCGCTGTATTCTTTGCCGGGATTTCCCAGCCCGACGATCAACTTGATGGCTTCGCTCATAATGAAAAAACCCGCCATGCACCGTTAGATGTCATGGCGGGTTTTGCCGGATACGAATTACTTCTTGGCTGCGGGCTTCGCGGCTGCGGGCGCAGCGGCGGCAGTTGCAGTGGCTGAAGCGTCCGCAGCGGCGGCTGCTTCAGCGGCGGCTTCAACGTGACCACGCGGCACTTGTACCGTCGCCACAGCGTCGGAAGCATGGTGATGGGTCGCCACTTCAACGCCCTTCGGCAACACAACGTCGGACACGTGGATGGAATGTCCCAGATCCAGCGTGACCAGATCGACCTCGATTGCTGCCGGCAGATCAGCTGCCAGACACACGACTTCCAGCTCGTTCAACACGTGGGTGATGATGCCGCCGCCGGTCTTCACGCCCGGAGCGATGTCTGCATTCTTGAAGTGCAACGGCACCTTCATGTGGATCTTCTTGTTGGCATCGACGCGTTGGAAGTCGATGTGTTGCACTTGCTGGCGGAACGGGTGCATCTGGAAATTGCGCAACAGCACAGATTCCTTTTTGCCATCCAGATCCAGCGACAGAACGGTCGCGTGGAACGCTTCGTTACGCAGTGCGTAATACAGGGTGTTGTGATCGAGTTCGATCATGCTGGGTGTACCCGAACCGTAAACGATGCCGGGGACCAGATTCGCTTTGCGCAGACGGCGGCTCGCACCCGTTCCTTGCACATTGCGTGTTTTTGCGCTGATTTCGATTGCCATTTTTTACTTCTCCACTTCAAATTGAAAACAACCGCGACCAGTTGTTTCCGGTTAGACGGTTGCCAACATGGCAACCGCATCAAAACAACGCCCTGCGGCGCCGTCGTTTAATCTACAAATAAAGAGCTGACCGACTCTTCCGCATTGATACGGCGCAATGTTTCAGCCATTAATTCGGCCACGCTCAACTGGCGTATACGCGAACAATTTGCCGCAGCCTCGCTCAGCGGGATGGTGTCCGTCACCACCAGTTCGTCGATGGCCGAACGCTCGATACGCTCGATCGCCGGACCGGACAACACGCCGTGTGTACAGTAGGCCAACACGCGGGTGGCGCCTTTTTCCTTCAAGGCATTGGCCGCTTCGCACAACGTGTTGGCGGTATCCACCATGTCGTCCATGATCAGGCAGGTACGACCGGAGACTTCGCCGATGATGTTCATCACTTTTGCCACATTCGGCTTGGGACGACGTTTATCGATGATCGCCAAGTCCGCATCCAGTTGTTTGGCCAACGCGCGTGCACGCACCACGCCGCCCACGTCCGGAGACACCACGATCAGGTTGGGATAATTATGACGCCACACATCCGACAACAAAATCGGGCTGGCGTAGATGTTATCCACCGGAATATCAAAGAAACCCTGAATCTGGTCGGAGTGCAAATCCATGGTCAACACGCGATCAACACCCACGCCGGTCAACATGTTCGCCACCACTTTGGCGGTGATCGCCACCCGTGCCGAACGCGGACGGCGGTCTTGCCGTGCATAACCAAAATAGGGAATGGCTGCGGTGATCCGTGCGGCGGAGGCGCGACGCAACGAATCGACCATCACCATGATCTCCATCAGATTGTCGTTGGTTGGTGCGCAGGTCGATTGCAGGATGAACACATCCTTGCCGCGCACGTGTTCCATGATTTCGACCATGACTTCGCCGTCGGAGAAACGGCTGACTGTGGCACGCCCAAGATGAATACCCAGATGCCGCGCCACACTTTGGGCCAGCTTGGGATTGGCATTGCCGGTGAAAACCATCATATCGCCGGACATCTTGAGCACCTCTTAAATTTGAAATGGGCGCGAACGCCCATCATGATCTTGAAGAATCTGGCTGGGGAGGTAGGGATCGAACCTACGAATGTCGGAATCAAAATCCGATGCCTTACCACTTGGCGACTCCCCAATAAAACCTTAGAAACTGTTTAGCGCTACTGCGCTTGCCAGCTAGGACTTGCGCGGTGCTCGAAATCCTCATGTGCGAAAAGCACATTCCGGTTTCTGCGCTCCGTGCGCATCCGATCTGGCTGCGCTCGCTACGCTCTAAACAGCTTCTTATATATTGTTCATACAGCAAAATCTTTCAGCGGATGCTGTTGCAAGCCTTTCGCGACGAATCCGCGCATGTTTGCCGGCAACTGCTGTACTACCGCTTGTGCTTCCATTTCTGTGTCGAACTCGGCAAACACGCATGCACCGGAGCCGGTCATCAGTGACGGCGCGAATTTTGCCAGCCACTGCAGATGGGTCTCAACTGCCGGATACAGTCTGCATGCAACCGCCTGCAGATCGTTGCCCAGCTTCAGTTTTCCCTCTTTTCCACCCGTCCGAAAATCTTGCCCCTTCGGAAGGGCGCGCATTGTCAACGAAATCGTATTTCGTGTCAATTCGGGATGGGTGAAAATCTGCGCCGTGGGCACATGCACCGGCGGGCACAACACCACGTACCAGGTTTCGGGCAAAGAAAAGGCCTGCAATTGCTCGCCCACCCCCTCGGCAAAGGCGTTGTCGCCGAAGACGAAAACCGGCACGTCGGCGCCCAGTTTCAGCCCCAGTTGCATCAGGCGCTGGCGCGACAACCCCAAGTCCCACAGGCGGTTCAGCGCCAGCAGGGTGGTCGCCGCGTCCGAACTGCCACCGCCCAAGCCGCCGCCCATCGGGATGCGTTTTTCCAAAACGATATCGACACCCGCTGTGCAACCGGTTTCCTGCTGCAACAATTTCGCGGCACGCACACACAGGTCTTGTTCCGGCGGCACACCCTCCAGCGCATTGATGCGGCTCACCGCGCCATCCGAGCGCAACGTGAAATGCAGGGTGTCGTTAAGGTCGATGAAACGGAACAGGGTTTGCAGCAGGTGGTAGCCATCGGCGCGGCGGCCGACCACATGCAGGAACAAATTGAGTTTTGCGGGAGCGGGACAGCTGAGTCGCTTCATTGACTTTGCCATTCGTCGATCTGTAGCAACACGGTGATACCTTCGCGGCTCATGTCCAATTGCAGGGGAAGCGCATCCGGCGCCGTACCGGCATAACGCGAATAGCGGATCTCCCAGCCTTGTTGCCGCAGCAGGGTCACCTGGCCGTTCGTATTGCGTTCGACGCGGTACTCGGTATCCGGTGCGGGCTGTGTTGTCACCCAGTAACGCAGCCCCGACAAGGGTAACTGCCAGCCCAACGCTTCCTGCATCAAAGATTCAGCGTCTGCCGCCGCGTAATGTTTGCCGGAAGCATCCTCCAGCGTTGCGCCATGACTGTCCCGATGGATGCGTCCCACGGTATACCCCAGCGGGCCGAGCAGCAGAATTTCGTCCCTGACGTGATGCTCCCAGTGAATACCCGAACTGTCGCGCTGCATCCCGCGCTTGATCAGCACGCGCCCGTTGAACGCGAACGGCGCATCGGCTTGCGGTGAACGCAACACCGCCACAGGCGCCGTCGTGCAACCCGCCAGCAGCAATAACATCAATAGGATGCTGCGCATGGCTTACTTGGAAAAACGCTTGATGACGGATTGCAACGACTCGTTGTCGGGATTGGCCAGCGCGCTCTCGTTCCACACCTTTTGCGCGCCTTCCTTGTCACCGCTTGCCCACAGCACCTCGCCCAGATGGGCGGCGATCTCCGGATCGCGGTTGGCCTGGTAGGCGCGGCGCAGAAACAACAAACTCTTGTCGAATTGCCCCAGCCGGAAGTAACCCCAACCCATGCTGTCGATGATGGCGGCATCGTCGGGGGCCAGTTTGTAAGCTTTCTCCACCAACTCCATCGCTTCAGGAATACGAATATTGCGTTCCAACCAGCTGTAGCCCAGCGCGTTATAAGAATGTGCGTTGTCCGGCTCGACCTTGATCAGACTGCGAATGAGCTGCTCGAAGGTGTCGGGCTTGTTCAGCTTGTCGGCGATGAGCGCACTTTGATACAGCAACTCCGGCTGCTCCGGAAATCTCTCCAAGCCGCGCGCCAGTAGCTTGAAACTTTCCTCGTACATCTTGGCATCGCGCAGAAATTGCGACTCGATCATCAGCAATTGCACGCGCTGGCTATCGTCTTTCGGCACCGTCTGAGTCAGCGTTTTTCGAGCCTCCTGCAGCTTGCCGGATTTGTTAAGCAGATACGCTTCGCGCAATCGTGCGGGGTAGGCATGTTCACCACGCGTGACCTGGCGATAATGTTGGATGGCTCCAGTTTCGTCTTTTTTAGCCTCGCCCAATTGTGCAAGGTAATAATGCAACGTGTCGTCGTCCTTGTTCTTGTCGTTGCTGGACAACGCCTGACGCAATTCTTTTTCCGCCCGGTCATATTCGCCCAACTGCAACGAGATCAGCGCGATGGCGAACGCCAGCTCGGGACTGCCCGGACGTTGCAGCAGCAAGCGCCCGAACTCGTCGCGCGCGGCAACGTATTGTTTCTGTTCCAGCAACAGTCGCGCGTAGAACAGGCGCACTTCTTTGTCGTCATTGTGGGATTCGAGGAATGACTTCAATAACTCGGTACCTTTTTGCGGCTCGCTGCGCTGCAACAATTGCGCTTCGAGCATCACCGCCATATCCCATTCCGGACGCAAAGCTACGGCCTGATGTGCTTCCGCCAGCGCCAATTCGAAACGGCCCGCAGCGGCGGCCGACTGCGCCAATGCCCAATGCGCTTCCGCCACCTGCGGGTAAGGATGGGCGATCTCGATCAGCCAATCCATCGCGGCAGGCTTGTCCTGCACCCGTGCCAACAGGCCATACAAATTCATGAAACTGCGGCCGATGTTATTCGGGTCGGATTCCAGCAGCGTCACCACATGCGGACGCGCCTCGGCCAATTTGCCGCCGCTCAACAACAGCGAGACCAGCATTTGTTTCGCCAGCGGTGAAGCGGGTTCCAATTGTTGCCACAACTTGAATGCCTCGACCGACAAGTCGTATTGGTGCGCTTCGAAGGTGAGTTGCGCGGCACGCCTTGCCACACGCGGGTCGCGCGTGGTCTTGGCCAAATCGAGATACGCCTGCGCCGCCAGTTGCGGGTTCCCGCGTTGGGCGGCGATGTCGCCCAGCAAGAATTCGTACAGCAAGCGGTCGGTCAGCGCCACATTGGGCAAGTCGAGTTTCGGTGCCTCGATGATCTTGTCCAGCGGCACTTTGTCCGCCGCCGGATCGGCACTGGCGACCTGAACCGGGGGAGTGTCGGCAACTTGCAGCGGCGCGTGGGCGCAAGCCGCCAGCACAGGAAATATCAAAAAGAGGAAATAGCGCGGGTTGAGCTTCATGGTCTTTGGAATTTTGATGCGAGTCGACATATTAGGTTATATTTGCCGCAACTCAAAACCACCGCATGCGTCTGTTATGTCCCCTCCGGTCACCCTCTCGGCACAACACCTTACGCGCTTCCACGGCAAGCGTTGCGTGGTGAACGACGTATCGCTGGAACTGCGTCGCGGCGAAGTCCTGGGATTGCTGGGGCATAACGGTGCGGGCAAGAGCACCACTCTGCAAATGCTCGCCGGCGCGTTGACACCCAGCAGCGGGCGCGTCGAGGTGTGCGACTTCGATCTCGCGTTGCGTCCCGATCTGGGCAAGGCGTGTCTCGGATTTCTGCCGGAACATCCGCCGTTGTATCGCGACATGAAGGTGGACGATTTTCTGATCTTCGCCGCCAAATTGCACCGTGTTGCTCCCGCAAAATTGGCCGCCTATCTGGCACTGGCCAAACAACGCTGCGGCCTGCACGACTGCGACAACAAACTCATCAGCACGTTGTCCAAGGGTTACCAGCAGCGCGTCGGTATCGCGCAGGCGATCATCCATCAGCCTGCGGTGGTCATCCTGGACGAGCCGACAGTCGGCCTCGACCCCACGCAGATCCGCGATATCCGCGACCTCATCCGCGAGTTGGGCAATATCAGCAGCGTCATCCTCTCCACACATTTGTTGAATGAGGTGGAGAATATCTGCGACCGCGCGGTGATCCTGCAACAAGGCAAAGTGATCTTCAGCGACACGACCGAAGAACTGCGCCGTCATAGCGACATCGAGTCGAGCTTCATCCGGCTGACGGCGATGCAACCTGAAAAACAGCCACCCGAAAAACAAGAAGCGACATGATCCTCACCCTCGCCAAAAAAGAACTGCGCAGTTTGTTCGTCACGCCCTCCACCTGGTGGATGCTGGCCATGCTGCAATTCATCTTCGGCTGGTTCTTTCTGGAGCGGATGGACGACTATCTAAAAGTACAAGCCCAACTGGCCCACATGGAAAACGCGCCGGGCGTCACCATCTCGGTCGCCGCCCCATTGGCCAGTGTGTTGGTCTTGGTGTTGATGATGCTGATCCCGCTGTTCACCATGCGCCTGATCGCGGAAGAACGCCGCAACCAGACCTGGATCCTGTTGACCACGTCACCCATTTCCGCCACGCAGATCGTGCTGGGAAAATTCCTCGGCTTATTGGCCCTGCTCACCCTCATCATCACGGCGAGTGGACTGATGATGTCCGCGCTGTCGTTGGGCACACAGGCCGACTACGGATTGATTGCGAGCAACCTCCTCGGCGTGTGGCTGCTCGCGGCGACTTACGCCGCGCTGGGATTGTTTTTTTCCGCGCTGACACGGCAACCCATCGTCGCCGCTTTCGGCGCGATCGCGCTCTCCTTCGGTTTATGGATGCTGGACATGAGCGGCGGCACCCTACGCGCCTTCTCGCCCAACGCCCATTTCCAGAACCTCAACGTCGGTCTGGTCACCAGCATCGATCTCGCCTACTTCCTGTTATTCATTGCGGTATTCCTGTCGCTCGCGGTGCGCCGCATCCGTTTTGAACGGGGAGGAAAATGATGCGCCGCGTGGGATTGAACAATCTCGTGTTCTTCATTTTGCTCCTGGCCGCCTCGGTCGGCCTGTATCAACTGGCCTCGCGTTATCCGGCGCATTGGGATGTGACGCAGAACGCGCTCAACAGCCTGGAACAAGGCAGCGTGGATGCACTGCAACAATTGCCGGGCGAGATCGGCATCACCGTGTATGCCAGCGAGCGGGATGCAAAGCAGGATGACATACGCAAATTGGTCAGCGAGTTCATCACGCTTTATCAACGCTACAAACCCGACATCAAACTTGCCTTCGTCGATCCCCTGAAAGAACCGGAAGCCGTGCGTAAATCCGGCATCCGGGGCAACGGCGAAATGGTGGTGGAATATTCCGGTCGGCGCGAACACCTGACCACACTCAACGAACAAACGCTGACCAGCGCCCTGCTGCGTTTGGCACGCACCAAAGAGCAATGGTTGATGTATGTGAGCGGCCACGGCGAGCGCAAGCTGGACGGTGTGGCGAATCACGATCTGGGCGAGTTCGGCAAACGTCTGGAGCAAAACGGCTACCGCATCGCGCCGCTGAAACTGAGCATCGCGCAGGAGGTGCCGGACAACGTCAGCGTGCTGGTCATCACCCAGCCGCAGGTGGCTTTGTTCCAGGGCGAAATCGCAAAACTGCTGCGTTTCATCGAACGTGGCGGCAATGTGTTCTGGTTGCTGGATGCGGCCCCGCTGCGCGGCCTCGAAGCGCTGTCGGAGAAACTGGGCATCGCGCTGACACCCGGCGTCGTCATCGACCCCGCCGCACAAGAGATGAACGCGCCTGCCGACTGGACGCTGGGCACCGGTTACGCCCCGCATCCCATCACGCAGAATTTCGATCTCATCACCGTGTTTCCCTACGCCCGTTCGCTGGGTATGGAAGAGGATCCGCAATGGCAGCGCAATATTTTGGTGGAAGGCGCAAACAACGGCTGGGTCAGCAGCAGCCGCTCACCCGAATTCGACAAGCAACGCGACATCCCCGGCCCGGTAACACTTGCTCTGGCATTGCAGCGTGAAGTGGCGGAACGTGAACAACGCATCGTGGTGGTCGGCAGCGGATCGTTTCTGTCCAACGCCTACTCCGGCAACGGCGGCAATCTCGACCTCGGCGTCAACATCGTCAACTGGCTGAGCAACGACGAACGCCTCATCATGCTCGCCCCGCATACCGCCAAAGACGGCACGCTCACCCTGAGCAAACACCAACTCGCCTATCTGGTCTATGGATTGTTGGGCGCCTTGCCTTTGCTGCTCATCGCGGTCGGCGGAGGGCTGTGGTGGCGCAGACGGTAGGGTGGGCACGTTGCTGCACCCGCAAGGAGTAGGCCGTGGCAGTATGGGGATGACCCCCGACAGCACACGCTCTGCCCACTCGGATAGTCACTCTCAAATGCACGGTGGGCAGAGTACCCCGACTTTTGTAGGTCGGGTTTCAACCCGACGGTTTTGTTGATTCTGAACGCGTTGTCGGTTTGCACTCAGACCTACAAAAACCAAGCAACTAAATCAGCGTCTCAATAGATCCCCTCACGACGTCAAGACCATGCCTGAACTGCCCGAAGTCGAGACCACCCTGCGCGGCATCGCACCGCACCTGCAAGATCAAAGCGTTTGTGAAGTTGTCATTCGTATTGCCAGCCTGCGTTGGCCTATCCCAAACAATTTGCCCGTGCTGTTGCGCGGACAAACCGTGCGCAACCTGCAGCGCCGCGCCAAATATCTGCTCATCACTTTCGACCACGGCACCCTCATCCTGCACCTCGGCATGAGCGGCAGTCTGCGCATTCTTGCCCACGGCACACCTGCGGAAAAACACGATCACTTCGACCTCGTCCTCGGCAACGGAAAACTGATGCGACTGCGCGACCCGCGCCGTTTCGGTGCGGTGTTGTGGCATGAAGGCGAGGTGTCAGAACATCCGCTGTTGAACCCATTGGGTCCGGAACCGCTGGATGCAGAGTTCAACACAGCCTACCTCTACCAAACCACCCGCAACCGCAGCGCCGCGATCAAGCTGGTCATCATGGACAGCCATGTGGTGGTCGGTGTCGGCAACATCTACGCCAACGAAGCCCTGTTCCGCGCCGGTATCCGGCCGCAACTGCCCGCAAAACAATTGAGCCGGCCACGCAGTGCGCGATTGGTACAAGCCATACAAGAAGTTTTGCGCGCAGCCATAGACAAAGGCGGCAGCAGTCTGCGCGACTTCATCCACAGCGACGGATCAAGCGGGTATTTCCAGCAGCACTATTTTGTCTATGGCAGGAATGGCGAGGCTTGCAAAATCTGCGGCTCGGCCATCAAACAAATCAAACAGGGACAGCGGTCGAGTTTTTATTGCGCGACGTGCCAGAAATAATATCGCTGCGCATAGCTGCCAGCCACTTCAGGAAACACCCTACAAGTTTGTCGAAGCGGGGGGACTGGAGGGGGTTAGGTTCTAATGATCTTTGGGGTTAAGGAAGGTCTGGTTAAGTCCGAACACAATGGTTCGATACGTTTTCCGTTCGCTCCTTCGATACACCGCGCAAGCGCGGCACTCAGGACGAACGGAAAACACTCACCACGAACGGCCTTAATCAGACCTTCCTTAAAACAAACTTCCCTGCCCGCTCAAGTTCGGCTTGATGAACTTGGTTATGTCGAGCGACACATGATCACGATTAAATCCCAACCGTGAGCATGTCAGTTGAAAGCGTTTCACCAGCAACTCCGCAAACAGCCCCTGCCCGCGAAAGCGCGAGCCGAATTCCGAATCATTCTCTTTTCCACCGCGCATCTCGCGCAACCTGCTCATCACGTGCTCTGCCTTCAGCGGGTAATGCACGTTCAGCCAATCCTTGAACAGGTCTTTCAACTCATACGGCAGACGCAGCAAGGTGTAGCCCGCCGTGCGCGCGCCGTGTTCATATGAGGCGTGCAACACGTTCTCCAACCCGGCATCCGTCAGGAAGGGAATGACAGGCGCGACCATCACCCCGCACGGCACACCCGCCTCATTCAGCGCACGAATGGTGCGCAGCCTGCGCTGCGGTGAAGCGGCACGCGGCTCCAGTTTGCGCGCCACCGCTGCATCCAGGGTGGTGACGGTGATAAACACCTGCACCAAGTCGTCGCGCGCCATGCGCGTGAGCAAGTCGAGGTCGCGCTCGATGAGTGCGGATTTGGTCACGATGGAGAAGGGATGCTTGCACTCGGCCAGCACTTCCAGAATCTGCCGCGTGATCTTCCATTCGCGCTCGACAGGTTGGTAGTGATCGGTGTTCGCCCCCAGCGCGATGGGCGAGCAACGATAGGAAGGTTTCGCCAACTCGGCACGCAACAACTTCGCCGCATCCGGCTTGGCGAACAACTTGGACTCGAAATCCAAACCGGGCGAAAGATTCAGGTAGGCATGCGAAGGCCGCGCATAACAATAGATACAGCCATGCTCGCAACCGCGATAAGCATTCAGCGTGTAATCGAACGGCAGGTCGGGTGAATCATGGCGCACGATGATGCTCTTCGCCTGCTCCACCGTCACCGTGGTCTTGAAGGGCGGCAACACTTCATCTGCCATACCCCAACCATCGTCCACACGCTCGCGCGCAACCGCCTCGAAGCGCCCTTCGATCTGCAACGTCGCACCACGACCTTTTGTCACCTCATGTTTCACTTGACCCTTCCCCCTCACAGTTCTACCAACGCCGCTTCAATTCCAATCATCAAAACAGAACGTTCGTTCTTTGCGGACTATAGGGTGCGGGAGGATGCAATGTCAAACTGAGCGCGATGTGGAAAGCTGGTAGAAAAGCCGGGAGTGTTGCGCCCATCCCAGTGAGTGTTTAGAGTGAGTCCCCTGATTAAATCGAATACCGAAATCGAGCCTTTTCACCTACGAACCCAGCCCCTTCAATCCATGAGTTGGTTATCCAAACTAATCACTGAAAAGACCCGCGAGACCCTCGTTCTGCGTTGGTTCGGCCTCACCAAAATTCCCGTGCTGTTTTATTTCGGCGTATCCGTGACCGAAATATCGAAAGAACGCATGGTGGTGCGCATCCCCTTGCGACGCAGGACAAAGAACCATCTCGGCTCGATGTATTTCGGCGCACTCTGCGCCGGGGCAGACTGTGCGGCTGGCGCGTTCGCCATGCACCTCATCAAACAACAACCCAAACCCATCTCCCTCGTCTTCAAAGACTTCAGCGCGGCGTTCCTCAAGCGCGCGGAAGGGGACGTGGATTTTTGCTGTGCTCAAGGCAAAGAGATCGCCGAACTGGTCGCGCAAGCGGTGGCATCGGATGAGCGTGTCGAACGGCAACTGGAGGTGATTGCGACTGTGCCTTCGTTGAGTGATGAACCCGTGGCTAGATTCAAGTTGACGTTGTCGCTTAAAAGACGATTGTGAATCTATCCTGCTGATTTTGGTAACGTGGAGTCAGTCAGGTTCGCATACTCGAAGCCGGAAAGTGCCCCCTCACCTAGTGCGGAATAGTGGACGAGGGAGCCTGAAGTTTTACTGGTAGCCTGCTTGCTTGAAGGCTTTACATTTGACTCCGACGGTTAGTCGTCAAATGGATTTTTTACTTCCACCCCAGTTCCGCTGAAATCATCCACATTGCGCGTGACCACTTTTAGATCGTGGATCAATGCAATTGCTGCGATCTGCTTGTCTATTGAATGTTGTGGATGAGGCGACATTAATCGCCCCCACACTTGGGCACACTCTCCATCAAAAGATAAAATCTTATCCGCGTAATCACCCACGATCACATCCAGCCATTTCTCAAGTTTCCTGGTTTGCGGAAGATCGCCGCGATGTCTGATATTTTCCAAGCCACGCCGAATTTCTCCGATTGTTTGGGCAGAAAGATAGAGATCGGCCGCATCCGTTTCTTTGAAAAACCGCTTTACACCGGGATTGGCTTTCGCTCCCTTGCGCGCCTCACTGATGACGTTGGTATCGACCAAATACATTTTGAATTACCCGTTACGAAAGTTGAAATCCGTATCTTCGCCAACGTTTGGCATCGACGACAAAACCTCGGCAACCGAACGACGCTTGGGACGCTGAAGCACTGATTTTAGAATCTCACGATGTTCAGCTTCGGCGCTTCTCCCATGAGATGCAGCCAGCTGCTTTAACGCCAAGGCGACATCCTCCTCCACATTACGAACAACAAGATTGGTAGCCACGATGGAAACTCCTTTTGTAATCATTGATAGCAATATACTCAGGAAGTGATTGCGTTGCAATCATAATTTATTGGCGCACTTTAATGACAGGTAAGCCCAAGAAACGTAACGTGGCGCGTTAGCTGCTGCCTCGGAAGAGCGTGTTGAACGGCAGCTGGAGGTAATTGCGACTGCGCCTTCGTTGAGTGATGAACCGGTGGCTAGATTCAGGTTGACGTTGTCGCTCAAGAAGCGGTTGTGATTTAATCCGCCTGCTTTCGGCCATCTTGAGATTGTCGAGTATCCCTTTCAACTGGCATTTACAACGGCACAACTTGCTTTATGTTGTATATCACCAAAATAGATGAAGGTAACGCTCGCAAGAATGATAAGCATGGCGTTTCAATGGCTGAATCAGAGCATATCTTTTTCAATGAGCCACTACTACTAATCGCCGATATGAAACACAGTGAAGGTGAGCCACGCTTTCACGCATTAGGCAAGACGGACGAAGGGCGAACATTGCATATCACTTTCACCCTACGCAATGCTAGCGAGAAAATCCGGGTAATTTCAGCCAGAGAAATGTACAGGAAGGAGCGGACGATATATGAGCAAACAAATTAAAGCGATTCCCCAATTTTCCACTGAGACAGAAGAGCGCATCTTTTGGGAAACGCACGACTCCACAGAATATTTGGATTGGACGAAAGCACAACGCACCGTGCTACCCAATTTGAAACCAACGACAAAAACAATTTCACTACGGCTGCCCCAGCACCTCCTTGATTCCATCAAGGCTGCAGCAAACTCACGGGATGTACCCTACCAGTCATTGATTAAAGTGTGGTTGCAGGAAAAACTGCATAGCCATTGACTCATCCCAG
>CAYROQ010000001.1:98258-132829 GCA_964425955.1 uncultured Sideroxydans sp. | reverse complement strand
CCCAGCAGCACTTCAGAAAATACGGACCAATCGTCATACTTCACAACTGGTGAGGTGAGCTAGCTGAGGAGCGGCGAACAATGGACTGCGGGATGATCAACGGGTACAGGACGGCCAATAAGAGACACTTGGCCAGTGCCCCTACTATTCCGCACATGCTGACAGTCTATTTAGCGAGGTAACTGATGAATCAAATGGATATCGAATATTTGCGCTCCTCACTATTTTTATTATTCCCGGCCTGTGCGTCCATCTAATAACTGTTAGTCAAGATGAGCTCGATTTCGATTATCTTTTTCCTAATATTTACTGGGGCGCTTCTCGCTTTGGTGTTCCTTCTGCCTAGGCTGTGTTCACGCCTCAATATAAATTCGGATGCTAGGTGTTTTTACCGTCTGGTGACAGTCATCATTTGTTGGCTTCTTTCGGGCTGGGCTATTTTTGGATCATTCATAGCTTTCTGCAATCTATTTCCAATAACGATAGAAGACATCAATCTAAAAGGTCTGCTTGTTAGCGCTTGGATTTTGGTTCAAGCGTTTGCATGGCTTGCACTGTTGGTTATGAGTATAGGTTGGGTACAGAATCGCAGGGTTCACCGTGCGTGGGCGATTTCTGGAACACTTGCAGGTGTGGTTAGCATATTGCCTGGCCCAACAGTTATCCTATTCGCACTTTCGGGAATAATTCTCGCCTTGGAATTAGTCAGATTCCATCTAGGAAAGAGTGAGTAGTCTTACAGACCAGCCAGCACCGACTTTTCATCAAGAGCGCCCCTAAGCTAGCACGTTGAATTTCTGCCTTTGGGTGTGTCAACCGTCTCTTAAGGGTTATCAACTGCCGTATAAGGTGAGCAAATTTGTAGAGATCTTGTTGGCTGCCTTCTCCACGAATGCGGAAATATCCCACCCAAATTTAACTGCCATAAAATTTTCTGCCGTCTAAAAGTGTTGATACTTGCAAGAAAATGAAAGCGCTTATCTTTAACATTTGACCAAGCTCAGCCGTCCCTTCACAATCCGCCCCCAAGGACGGATGACCATGAAGATTCAATACAACAAAAACGAAGTGATTGCGGCAGCCCGATTTATCGTTGAGCACAAACCCAGCTCTAAAAGCCCATCCAATATTCCGCTTACAGCCAGAGGCTATTTGCCTGAACGCGGGCAAGTGGACGAGATTCTGAGAAACATCCGTTTTCTGGCAAAAGAGAACAAGGATGTGTTTGAGGCGGTACAAAAGAATCTCGCTGCCGGACAGTCGAATGTTGCCCCGCTCTTGCAAAAGTGGGTTGAAGTATTGGGCGTAGGCGGCTATTGGATCATTGCGAATCTGGAAGGCAGCACCATCAAATTCGCCATCGCCGTTTCGCCGTGGTTTGGCGACCATCTCGGTGTCGAGGAAGAAATCTAAGTGCTTTAATTTGTAGGGTGGGCACGTTGTTGTGCCCACGCTAAACCTCGATCAACTCCCCACCCGCAAACACCAGCACACAGCGCACCGTCTTGCCTGCATACACCGATTGCATCGCGGTTCGATATTCGCGCATCTGCGCCTGGTAACGCACGGCATCCTCCGCCTCGCCCAGCTTGTAATCCAGCACCCAAATTTCGTCGTCGAATTCCACCAGACGGTCGATGCGTTTCAGCTCACCTTTGGTATTGATGTAAGGCATCTCGTTGCAGGCGCTCAGGTATATTTTCACGTCGAAGAAACGAGTGAGATTCGGCGAGTTGAGTAGGTGTTGGGCTTGTTGCCAGAGCTCATCCATTTCCTGTGAGGGGATGGCGAGGCGGTGTTGGAGTTCGGCGCGTTGCAGTGACGAGAGTTCCCCCACCCCAGCCCGTGATAACTCCCTCCCCCTTTGGGAGAGGGTTGGGGTGAGGGAGGAGAGGGAGTTGGGTTCGGTAAGTTGTTGCAGGATAGCGTGTAACCAGATGCCGCGCTGTTGTTGTGGCGTTTTGCGGGAGGTGCGTTTGCCGGTGGGGAGAATGGTGGGCAATACAACTTCCGTTAGATTCGCCAATGTTCTGCCCGCAGAATTTACTTTGATAAATCCGGAAACATTCTCCTGTATGTCGGGATTGTGCGTGTATTGTTGGAGCTTTAGCTCCTTACAACCACGGCCTACCCCTTGCGGGTGCATCCCGACGTTTATTGTGTGCTGTCGGGATGAATCCCGACCTACAAAAGCAGAGGAGGCATCATTGGTGGAGAGCGCGAGATTATTCTGCTCGCCCACCACCGCTGCGATGCGGTCGTACCAGGACAGCACTTTTTTCTTTTCCTCTTTGTCTTGACCTTTGCTGTTGCCGCTGACGATGAGTGCTTGTTTGGCGCGGGTCATGGCGACGTAGAGCAGGTTCATTTCTTCGCGCGCTTGTTGCGCGGCGTCTTGTTCGAACAGCGGTGCGCGCTTCCTTCCGCGCGAGGCTTGATCGGTATAGAGGGAGAAATGTTGCGGCTGTATTTCATGTGTTGGCCAATCCAACAACACATCGTTGCCTTCCTTGTGTTTGTTCTCTGCATTCGCATCTAACAACCACACGATGGGCGCTTCCAGTCCTTTCGATTCGTGCACGGTATAGATGCGCACTGCGTCACCCGCCGTACCCAGTTTGCCTTCGTCCGGCGCATCGTCGCTGCTGTCACGCAATTCGCGCAACTCTTGCAGGAAGCGCGGCAGACTGGGATAACGACCGGAATCCACACTCAGCGCGATCTCCATGAACGCATGCAGATTGGCACTGACTTTGGCTCGCATCTCAAGCGGCATCACGGCGCTGTATCGCGCCAGCACATCACCCTCAAAATAGATGCGGTCGAGCAGATCGTGCACGGGGAGTTTGTCGGCAAGGGTGAGCCATCGAGTTAGTAATTGATGAGCGCGCTGTAGTGAGGAGTGTTCCCCCACCCCAACCCCTCCCCCGAGGGGAGAGGGGCTAGTTTCGGCGAGGTGTTGCAGGCGTTGCCACCAACTGAAAATCCCCCCTGGCCCCTCTTTTTTAAAGTGGGGAACCGATTCGTTACCTCCATTCAAGATTGAGATCGCCTCTACTTGCGACCCTCCCTTTGGCAAAGGTGGGCTGGAGGGGGATTCGGCGAGTTGCATCAAATCTAAATCACCACAGGCAAAAATCGGCGAGCGCAACACCTGCGCCAACGCGAGGTCGGCGAAAGGTGTGATGAGGAACAGCAACAGTGCCTGTATATCCTCCGCTTCCAATGTGTCGAGCAGTCCGCCGCGACGCGAGCTGATGAAGGGGATGTGACTTGCGCGCAGCGCTTGTTCATACAGCGCAAGGTGCGTGCGGCTGCGCACCAGCACCATGATGTCGCCATAAGTCGCGCGACGCTGTTTCCCATCGTCGCTCACCGACCAATCGCTGGTGATGGTTTGTAGTTGCTCGGCGAATAAAACTGCTTCGATGTGGCGCACGCCATCCTCAGTCTCTGCGCGTGGTGTGGTGAGAGGGTTGCGTAGGGTAAGTACTTCCGCACCACAATATTCAGCTTGTTCGGCAGAATCCAACCCCCTCCAACTCCCCCTTATCAGGGGGAGAGCCGAGTCCGCTCCTCCCCTGACAAGGGGAGGCTGGGAGGGGTTTGCATCTATGAGTTCGTCGGCAACCGCCAATGGCAGCACCAACACCCTCCCGGGCAAGTCCTTTTGATGCGTCTGATGCTCGACGAACTCGAAGCCGTCGGGCTGTTCGCGGAACACCGCGTTCACGGCATCGACCACCGGTTGCGCGTTGCGGCGTGTGAGGCTGTTGCCCAGAGTCTCGGCGGCGAAATGTTCTTGCAGATATTCGCGCGCCACACCGAACAACCGCGCATCGGCACGGCGGAAGCGGTAGATGGATTGTTTGGGATCGCCGACGACGAACACCGTGGGTTGCGATTCCACCGCCACACTGGCATCGAACCATGCGCGCAATATCTGCCATTGCAAGGGGTTGGTGTCCTGAAACTCATCCAGCAATACGTGGCGATAACGGCTGTCGAGTTTGTATTGCATGGTCTCGGCATGTTCGCTTTGTTGCAGCAAGCGGCACAACGACCATTCCAGATCGGAAAAATCCATCTGCTGCTTCTGCGATTTGAGTGCCTGATAACGTTCCAGGAAAGCCACGCCGCAGTGAAACACGGCTTCATTCAGGCGATAAGCTTGCTGCTCGGCGAGTGTGTCGCGTATTTCCTGCAAACTGTCGAACAACGCATCACACGTAAAAAGGAAAGATTCTTTATCCTGTTTCTTGGTGGGCTTGAAACTGCGCGGCTCACCTGCCTGGGTGAACAACAAAGGCTGCATGGCATCGAAGCGCGCTTCCGGCTTTGAGTCCGTCCAAGCGCGCTCCAACTCGCTCGCTTTGTTGGCTTGTGTGTCGGTACCGTTGCTGACCAGTTGCCGCACGAAAGCGAAGAACGTTTCTTCGTTGTTGCCGCAGCTTCCCCAATCGGCAACGGCATCGAATTCCATATCCACGGCGAGGAGGTCGCGTAAATTATTCAACGCAAATTGAACGGCCTCTCCCCCGCCTTCCGTTCCTTCCCCAGTGAGAGAGGGCGGAATATAAGCCCACCACTCGGCGCGTTTGGCGAGAAAGTTGAACAGCAGCTTGCGTGTATTGAACAAACCGTATTCGCCGAACAGCCATAACATATGTTGCGCCTGCACACTGTCCGTGTTCTTGCGCAGCTGTTCCAGCAATTCCTCCCATGCTTCTTCCTGTAGCGCACCCGCGCGTTCCAGCAGAGTCATTCCTTGCATCACGTCGGCGTTGATGGGCGCGCGTTGCATGACTTGCATGAACCAGCCGTGGAAGGTGCTGAGGGTGATGCCCGGTTGCGCCAACAACACGCTGCGGTAAAGACTGCGCGCGCGTTGCAATTGCTCGTCGCTCAACAACGCGATCCCGCGCTCGGCGAAAAACGTGCGCACCCACAACTCATCCTTCATCGCCAGATCGCGCAGCCATTCCTGCAAACGCGCTTGCATCTCCTGCGCGGCTTTGCGCGTGAAGGTGATAGCGAGTATCTGTGAAGGCTGCGCGCCGTCCAGCAACAAACGCACGATGCGCGACACCAGCAGCCAGGTCTTGCCGCTGCCCGCGCAGGCTTCGACGACGACACTGCGCTGCGGGTCGAGGGCGAGGTGGTTAGTCATTACCCGCCCCTAACACGATCCTTGAACCTTGAGCTTTTGTAGGTCGGGATTTATCCCGACAGGGGACGCGATGCGGAGCAAGATTCGTCGGGATCAATCCCGACCTACAAAATCTAACCCGTTCGTCCCGAGTAGGCGAAGCCATATCGAGGGAGGACTCGAACAGACTTCGATACGATGCTTCGCATCTACTCAGCCCGAACGGTTCAAGGAAAGAGCTCATACAACCCACTCGCCCTTCCTGCACACGCCGCGCATTTCGCAATGCGTACACACAGCGTCAATTCCGTTCGCCGGCAGCCCGGCCCCGCCGCGAATCTGATCCATCACCTGCACCAATCTTTGGACATTGAGTTGTGCCAGCAGTGGCACATCTTGCTTGGGGGCGATCAATTTCACTTTGCCATTCTCGATACTGAGGAACGCGGCGTCCGCTGCCTCGTGGGCATAGGCGTAACACGCCAGCTGCACGTCTTCGCCCGGCTCCAACAATTTGTTGCGCAACACCGCATCGCTTTGCGTCTTGTAATCGAGCACGCGCTTTTCTTCACCTCGCGTGTCCAGCCGGTCGATACGACCACGCAGGCGCACTCCTTCCAATTGCCAATCGAAGACGCTCTCCGATTCGGCATAGCGCCAGCCTTGTGCCTCGCTCTCGGTCTGCCACTGCAAATACGCCGGCAAGGATTTGTGCCAGCGCGCCAACCAGGCACGCGCGGCAAAATCCTGCTGCAACAGATCGGCGAATTCCGCTTCACTGATCTCACGCAAAACACTTTCCAACACTTCCGCAGGATGTTCACTCACGCTTGGATAGCGCTCGTGGAAACGCTGCAAAATCGCATGCACGCGTTCGCCGTAGTCGCGCTTCTCGATGCCTTCCTGCACTTCGTCAAGTTCGTTCAGGCGCAGGATGTGGCGCACATAGAATTGGTAGGGACAGGCCACCAGCGAGTTGTAGCCACTGATGGAGACACCGGCGGGCACGGCTTGACTCGGCACCACCGGTGCGGGTTGGCTCGATGGTTCAATTTCAATTTGTTGCGCGTCTTCCACGGCCAGATAGGAGTGCAAATCACTTTCGGTCAAGTCATCGCCACATTTCTGTTCGTGTTCATCGCGCAATATTTGCAGGAACGGACTCAGCAAGCGCGCCTCACCGTTCTGATCTTTTTGCCAAGTGACCAACACACATTCGTTCATGGCCAGCACTGCGCGCAGATCGTCGTGCTGACGCAGCGCATGAAAACTGCGCGTCGGCAGATCCAACGCGGAGCGCACCGCATCGTTGAACCAGCGCCCGCCATTCGCCACGCTCGGCAGATGCGCCGCATCACAACCCAGCAGCAGCACGGCATCGAAACCACGCCAGCGCGTTGCCGCCAAGTGTGTGAAACACACGCTGCTGTCGATGCTGCTGTCGCGGTAGGTCTGCGTGTCCAGTTGTTGCGCCAGCCAGCGACGCCATTCGGCAAAACGATAACGGCCTTTGTCGTTGCCCAGTTCCTGTTGCCAAGTGACCAGCCCGTTCAACAATTGCTCACCCGCCTCATCCATCAACAAACCGGCATCGATTCCCAGCACATGCAAACTCTCGCGCAGCGCGCGCAACCATTCCGCCAGCGTGTGCGTCTTGTTCTGTTGCAACAGCGCGGCCGCTTGGCGCAAACGCGCCAGCGGCTGATGCAATGCCGTTTCTTGTTCGGCGAGCAGGCTGAATTTTTCCAAGCCGGCCACCACGCCCTGTTTGCGTAACAGTTGCTCCAGTTGATAGATGGCCGCCTTGCGCTCGGTCGCTGTTTTGTCGGCGAAGATGAACGGCGATTTGAGCAGGTCGAGCAGATCGTGGTGATAGAAATCACTTTGCAGGGCGGTGAGCCAGCGATCCAGCACCGTGCTCACCGACAACGTGGCGAATGTCCAGCCGGTCTCGTCTTGCACCAGTATCCCGGCGCGTTCCAGCAGCGCGCGCAATCGGCGCGCCACCACGCGATCCTGCGCCACGATGGCGATGTCGCGCTTGCCTTGTTGCAACCACAGGCGAACTTGCATGGATGCGGCGCGGGCTTCTTGTTCGAGGGAAGTGGCAGCGAAGAATTTCACTCCACCGTTCGTAGTGAGTGTTTTCCGTTCGCTCCTTCGATACGCCGAGCCTTGCTCGGCACTCTGGACGAACGGAAAATTTATCGAACCGCTTTCGCTATTCGATACCATCTCGCGCAGATCAAATACGGTCACGGCTTCGCGTCGTGCATATTCATCCTGGAAACGTTGTTCCAGCGCATCCCAATCCGAAACACGCAACACATACAACGGTCGTTGCGCCTGCGCCGCGAGTTTCGCCAGGCGTTGCTGGTAGGCGCGTGCGGCATCCAGTTCGGCACCACTCTGCATGGCATGCCACAACTCGAACACCAGCCGCGCCTCCAGTTGCAGCGTGGTGTTCTGCCGGGCTTGGTAGGCGTGTTGCACCACTGCGGCGAAGGATTCCGCATCCGTCGGCAAAGCCTTCAGCGAGTGTGTGAGTTCATCGAACAGGCCCAGCAATTCCTGCGTCATACCCCACAGGTCTGCCCGCTCGAACCAACGCTTGTCCCGCAACAGCGGATACAACAAAGCACTGCGCTGGCTATCACTCACCAGCGGCGTATCCAGTGCGATACTTTGCGCCCACTCGTTCAGTGTCACCATCTGCGGCAGTAACAACGCGGGGCGATTCGCGCCACGTATCAAGGCTTGCGACAACGGTTGTGCGACGTGGAAATTGGGGAGGAGGAGCGTGATGCCGCGCAGGTCGGGCGCGGGATGCGCATTCAGGATGTGCCGTGCGACACAATCGAAAAATTCAGCCGGTGTGCTCAACGTTCAAGCAGACGCAATTTGTCTTTCGCATCGCGCCATGTGTCGGCATCAGCGGGCGCGTCTTTCTTTTGAACGATGACTTTCCACTGCTTGGACAACTCAGCGTTGAGCGCGATGAATTGGCGCTGCTCGGCAGGCACATCGTCTTCGGCAAAAATCGCATTGGCCGGACATTCCGCCACGCACAAGGTGCAGTCGATACATTCATCCGGGTTGATGACCAGAAAATTTGGCCCCTCGTGGAAACAGTCCACCGGACACACATCCACACAGTCGGTGTATTTGCATTTGATGCAATTTTCTGTGACGACGAATGTCATGACGTCCCCTTATTTTGTATGCGCCAAGCCGTGTAACCAATGCCGATACAGTATCGTGGCAACGCGATGCAACTCCGGCAATTTCTCGGGCATCTGCGCCAGCATGATGTCGGCAGATTGTACCGCCGGACTGCTTTTGCCCGATTCAAGTTCTGCCGCGCCGACTTCGCACCATTCAAGGATCATGTGTTCGGTCATTTCGACGTGACACTGCAAAACCAGATGTTTGCCAATGGCAAAAGCCTGGTTTGCGCAATACGCACTGGACAGCAGCGGTAGCGCGCCTTGCGGCAAGCTGAAAGTCTCGCCGTGCCAGTGGAAGGAATCAAACTGGGTGATGTCACCAAACCACAAGCGTGCGCTATCGCTATCCGCCACCGAGACATTTCCCCAGCCGATCTCCTTGTCTGGATTTTTTCTCACCACCCCGCCCAATGCTTTGCTGATGAGTTGCCCACCCAGACAATGACCGAGTAATGGAATCTCTTTGGCATACGCATCACGGATAAGATCGAGCACCGGTGGAATCCACGGCAGGTCGTCGTTCACGCTCATCGGCCCGCCCATGAACACCAAACCCAGAAAGTCGTCGGCATCGGCAGGTACAGCTACACCTTCATCGATGTGGAACATGCGCCAGGGGATGGCGTGTTGATTCAAAAACAGAGCGAAATAACCGGGGCCTTCGGTTGCAGCAAAGCGGAAGATGGCAATGGGTTTCATATTAATTACGGGAAGGGGGAAGAGCGGGGAAGGGTTTAAGGGGGAAGAGGGAAGGGTGAAAACCATCCCGCCGCTTTTACCCTTATCCCTTCTCTCTTGAGCACCAAAGGTGCGATCCCTTCCCCGATCCTTCCCCTTCTCAGTCTTTTGTCTTGTCGCGTTCGATCAGCGCGTAGGCGGAATGATTGTGGATGGACTCGAAGTTCTCCGACTCGACAATGTACGCCTCGATGCGGTCATCCGCATTCAGTGCCGCTGCCACATCGCGCACCATATCTTCGACGAACTTGGGATTGTCGTAAGCACGTTCCGTGACGTGTTTTTCATCGGGACGTTTGAGCAAACCATACAACTCGCTCGAAGCCTGATCCTCGGCATAACGCACGACCTCTTCGATCCACACCGAACGGCGGGTGCGCACCGTGATGGTGACATGTGAACGCTGGTTGTGTGCACCGCGCTCGGAGATCTCCTTGGAACATGGACACAAACTAGTCACCGGAATTTGAACTTTCATGGCAAAGCGGTACTTCCCATCTACGACTTCGCCGATGAAGGTCACGTCGTAATCGAGCAAGCTTTGCACGCCGGAAACCGGCGCGGTCTTGTTGACGAAGTACGGGAAAGCCATCTCGATGAATCCGGATTTTGCCTCCAGTTTTTCCGTCATCTCGCGCAGGATGGCCTCGAACGATTCCACCGAAATTTCGCGCCCGTGCTGATTCAATATCTGCACGAAACGCGACATGTGCGTGCCTTTGAAGTTGTGCGGCAGGTGCACATACATGTTGAAGGTGGCGATGGTGTGCTGCACGCCCATACTCTTGTCTTTGACCACCACCGGATGGCGGATGCTCTTGATGCCAACCTTGTTGATCGCCAGTTGGCGCGTATCGGCGCTGCTTTGCACATCCGCGATAGGTTCGATGGAATTCATGTTTAACTTTCTTGAATAGGGAATGGCAGAATTATAGACAATTCCCGACAATTTCACTCGGACAATTTCCTCGCGGTAGCGTCCCTGATACTGCGCACCAATCCCGCTCCGTCCAACCCGCAATCGGCCAATAATTGTTTGTGGTCACCCTGCTCGATGAAGTGATCGGGCAAACCCAGATGCACCAGCGATACGACGACACCGTGCCGCGCCAGACATTCCGCCACCGCGCTGCCCGCCCCGCCCAACACCGTGTTTTCTTCTACTGTCACCAGCAGCGAATGTTGACGCGCCATTTTCAGCACCAACGCCTCGTCCAACGGCTTGACGAATCGCATATTGACCAGACTCGCATCCAATTGGTTTGCCGCTTCCAGTGCCGGGGCCAGCATGCTGCCGAAGGCCAGAATGGCGACATCCTTGCCCTGCCGACGCATCTCGCCTTTGCCGATGGGCAAGGTTTGCAGATCGTTTTGCACGACGACTCCCGGCCCGGTACCGCGCGGATAACGCACTGCCGCCGGCGTATCCATCTTGAAAGCAGTACTCAGCATCAAGCGGCATTCGTTCTCGTCGCCGGGTGTCATCACGGTCATGTTGGGGATGCAGCGCAAGTAGCTCAGGTCAAAACTGCCCGCGTGCGTGGCACCGTCCGCGCCGACCAAACCGCCACGGTCGATGGCGAACATCACCGGCAGGTTCTGAATGGCGATGTCATGGATGAGTTGGTCGTAAGCACGCTGCAAAAATGTTGAATAGATCGCCACCACCGGCTTGTAACCGTCGCAGGCCAAGCCGGCGGCAAAGGTCAGCGCGTGTTGCTCGGCGATGCCGACATCGAAATAACGCTGCGGAAATTTCTCCGCGAATTCCGGCATACCGGAACCTTCACACATCGCCGGTGTGATGCCGACCAACTTCTCATCCGCCGCTGCCATGTCGCACAACCAGTCGCCGAACACCTGGGTGTAAGTCGGGGACACGGCCGGTTTGGCCACGATGCCGTTGGTGCGGTCGAATTTTGAAACACCGTGGTAGAGCAGACAATCTTCTTCCGCCTTGTCGTAGCCTTTGCCCTTTTGCGTGACGATATGCAGAAACTGCGGGCCTTCCAGTTTGCGGATATTGCTCAATGTATCCAGCAACACGTTGATGTCGTGGCCGTCGATGGGACCGATGTAGTTGAAGCCGAATTCCTCGAACATCGTGCCGGGGATGACCATGCCTTTGACGTGCTCCTCGGCACGCTTGGCGAACTCCAGCATGGGCGGCATGCCTTTCAGCATCTTTTCGCTGCCGCGCCGCATCGCCGCATAGAAGCGTCCCGACATCAGCTTGGCCAGATAATTATTCAGCGCGCCGACCGGACGTGAGATGGACATGTCGTTGTCGTTGAGGATCACCAGCAGGTTGGCGTCCATCGCGCCCGCGTTGTTCAACGCCTCGAACGCCATGCCGCCGGTCATCGCCCCGTCGCCAATGATGGCCACCGCGCGTTCATCCGAACCGCGCAGTTTTGCGGCAACCGCCATACCCAACGCCGCCGAGATGGACGTGCTGGAATGCCCGGTGCCGAAAGTATCGTAGGGGCTTTCTTCGCGCTTGGGGAATCCGGCGATGCCGCCTTTCATGCGCAGGTTGCTCATCGCGGCACGGCGTCCGGTGAGGATCTTGTGCACATAAGTCTGGTGGCCGACGTCCCACACCAGTTTGTCTTGGGGCGTGTTGAAGATGGTATGCAAGGCGATGGTCAGCTCGACCGTCCCCAGATTCGACGACAGATGCCCGCCGGTTTTGCTCACCGACTCGATCAGGAATTCTCGCAACTCGGTTGCCAGTTGCGGCAACTGGTCGCGCTCCAGTTCGCGCAGATCGTCGGGGGTGTGGAGGGTGTCGAGCAGTTTGTACATCAGTACTTTCTAAGAACGATGAAGTCAGCCAATTCACGCAGACGGTCTGCAGTCGCACCAAATTCACCCAGAGAATCCACTGCCTCGCGATGCAGCCGTTGGGCCATGTCGCGTGCCTGTTGCAAACCGAGCAGGCTGACATAGGTCGGCTTGTCGTTGTCCGCGTCTTTGCCGGCAGTCTTGCCCAGCGTCACCGTATCCGCCTCGCAGTCCAGCACATCGTCCACCACCTGGAAGGCCAGCCCGATAAGTTTGCCGAAGCGATCCAGCTTGTCGAGTTGCGTATCGTTCAATGCGTCACCGCAATACGCACCGAGCAATATCGCGGCACGGATCAGCGCGCCGGTCTTGTGGATGTGCATCTGCTCCAACTCGGGTAGCGACAATTGTTTGCCCACGCTGGACAGATCGATCGCCTGCCCGCCCGCCATGCCGCGCGAACCGCTGGCGACCGCCAACAGTTTGACCATCTTCAATTGTTTGACAGGATCATCGCTCAGGCGCGTATCGGATAACAGTTGGAATGCCAGACTTTGCAACGCATCGCCCACCAGCAGCGCCGTAGCTTCGTCGTATTCGACATGACAGGTGGGTTTGCCGCGCCGCAGCACATCGTCATCCATGCAGGGCATGTCTTCATGCACCAGCGAATACGCATGAATCAGTTCGACGGCGGCCGAGACATTGTTGACACGTTCGAGCTTGGCTCCGGCCAGTTCACCCGCCGCGAAAGCCAGCAACGGCCGCACGCGTTTGCCGCCCTCCAGAACCGAATAACGCATCGCCGCATGCAACCGCTGCGGCGCCACGTCGGCCGACGGCAGCAGTTGGCGCAACACATCTTCGAATCGGGATTGCCCGTGGGCGACCCAGCTTTGGAAATCAGTCGTCATCAGCCTTCAGTCGTGAAATCTCTGAGTACGCCGTCTTCAAGGATCCTCACTTGATGCTGGGCATCCTCCAGCCGGGCGCGGCAGAACGACAACAATTCCGCTCCGCGTTTATAGGCCGTCAGGGAATCTTCCAATGACAGCTTGCCATTCTCCATATCGGCGACCAGTTGCTCCAACTCGGCCATCGCTGATTCGAAACTCAGTGCCTTCTGTGCTTTAACAGCCATTGCCTGCTCCCTGCTTGCGAAAGGGGGGCATTTTACCCAAGGCCTATTGTCAGAGCCAATTTTTGTTGCCCCACCCCCTGAATTCGGGGACAATCCCCGCCCCTGAAACCCGCATCGACAAAGGCCGTCAGTATGTCCGAGATCGCCAAATCACAACAATTCAGTCCCGTCATCGCGCAGCCGCCGATGAGTTGGTACTTTGACCCCAAGGTCTTGGAAACCGAGCAGCGTATGTTGTTCGAGACCGGGCCAAAATATGTCGGACATGAATTGATGGTGCCCACGCTGGGCGATTACCACGTGCTGGATGGTGAAGCGCAGATGCTGGTGCGCAATCCGCACGGGGTCGAATTACTGTCCAACATCTGCCGCCACCGCCAGGCCACCATGCTGGAAGGTCGCGGCAACGCGCAACACATCGTGTGCCCCTTGCACCGCTGGACCTACAAGACCGATGGCGAACTGCTGGGCGCACCGCACTTCCCGCAAAATCCCTGCCTGCACCTGAACAAATCCCCGTTGCAAAACTGGAACGGGTTGTTGTTCTCCGGCAAACGTGACATCGCGCGCGATCTGGCCAAAGTCGGTGTGATGCACGATCTGGATTTCTCCGGCTACATGCTCGACCGCATCGAAGTGGACGAATACGCTTTCAACTGGAAGACCTTCATCGAAGTGTATCTGGAGGATTACCACGTGGTGCCGTTCCATCCCGGCCTGGGCAGCTTCGTCAATTGCGACGATCTGAAATGGGAATTCGGCGAACAATACAGCGTGCAGACTGTCGGCATCAATAACGCGTTGCGCCGCGTCGGCAGCCCGGTGTATGGCAAATGGCAGGAGCAAGTGCTGCGCCTGCATGGCGGCAAGTTGCCGAAATACGGCGCGATCTGGCTGACCTATTATCCCAACATCATGGTCGAGTGGTATCCGCACACGCTGGTCATCAGCACCATCGTTCCGCGCGGGCCGGAATCGTGCAGCAACATCGTCGAGTTCTACTACCCGGAAGATATTGCACTGTTCGAACGCGACTACGTGGAAGCCGAGCAAAAGGCCTATCACGAGACGGCGGTGGAAGACGACATCATCTGCCTCAAGATGCATCAGGGACGCAAATCGCTGTTCCAGCGCGGCATCGAAGAAGCCGGACCGTACCAGTCACCGACCGAAGACGGCATGCTGCATTTCCACGAATATCTGCGGCGCAATCTGGCTCCGCACCTATAACCGTCATTCCCGCGCAGGCGGGAATCCAGCGTATTTATTCAACATGCTTTTCAGGTTTCCTCCTTACCATGCGTTGTTTCATTTCAAAAACTGGATTCCCGATGCAGCCTGCCCTCGAATGGGGTAGTCGGGGGCGGGAATGACGAAATAATATGGGATCCCTTTGGATGCTGGTCGCCGGCCTTCTCTTCGCTTTCATGGGCGCGATGGTCAAGCTCGGCAGTCCGCAATTTTCCAGCAGCGAACTGGTATTTTACCGCTCGTTCTTCGGCCTGCTCATCGTGTATGCCATGTTGCGCCGGTCGCACGTCTCACTCGTCACCCAGCATTGGCGCGGCCACCTGTGGCGCGGACTCTCCGGCACTGTGGCGATGTTGCTGTTCTTCTATTGCATCGCCGTGCTGCCACTGGCGACCGCCATCACGCTCAACTACACCTCGTCGCTTTTCTTGTCCGCCCTCACCGTTTGGGTACTGAAAGATAAATTCCACGCGCCATTGACCAGCGCCTTGGGCATCGGCTTCGCGGGCATCGTATTGCTGTTGCACCCGACGCTGGAGCACGACCAATTGTTGCCCGGTCTGCTCGGGCTCATCTCGGGAATACTGGCGGGCATCGCCTTGCTCAATGTACGTCAGCTCGGAATCTTGGGCGAACCGGGGACGCGCGTGGTGTTCTATTTCAACCTCATCGCCACGCTGGTCAGCGGGGTTTGGATGTTGCTCGATACTTTGCATCCACTCTCCCTGAGCGACCTGCCGCTGCTGATCGCCTTAGGCGCCTCCGCCACCTTCGCCCAGCTCGCCATGACGCGCGCCTATCGCACCGGACAAACTCTGGTGGTGGGCAGTCTGGCCTACAGCACCATCGTGTTTTCTGCGCTGATCGGGCTGATTTTCTGGGACGAATCGCTGAGTCTGAGTGCCTGGCTGGGCATGGCACTCATCATCGCCAGCGGCATGTTAAGCTTGCGCCTGGCACCCAAGCATCAGGAAACGTGAACCCGCCTTAAACGGTTCGACACATTTTCCGTTCGTCCTACCGTTCGTCCCGAGTGCCGCGCAAAACGCGGTGTATCGGGGTGAGATGCGGTGTAACTCAGGAGCGAACGGGATTTCTCAAGACACTTTAGGACTAACGCAAATGATCACCATCGAAGAAAGCAACAACCTCGTCAACATCGCCGTCATGGGCGAATTCACCCTCGCTGATTTCAAACAATTCGAAGAACACGCGCTGTACAAACTCAAAGGCGGCACCCACACCAACCTGTTATTCGACCTGCGCGGCATGATCTCCTACACCCCGGACGTCGCCTGGGAAGAGATCAAATTCTTCAGCCGCCAACACAACCACGACTTCAGCAAAATCGCCGTCGTCACCGACGACCAGTGGATCACTTGGCAAGCGTGGATATCGAGAATATTTGTGGATGCGGATATTCGGGCGTTTGGGGATTACAGTGAGGCGCGGGGTTGGGTTCAGGGTTAATACTTAAAATCCGTAGTTACAGGATAGAAGCTATGAATACACCGTTCAACCTGCGTCGCCGTAGTTCTTACCCGTGGTGGTTCGGTGGTATTGCACTCTTATCAGTTGTCAGTTTTATGCTGCTTCCCGATCATTTTCAGTCTGCACAATTGTTGTTATCGATTATTGGTGGCATCGCCGCTTTCTTTCATTTTCTTTACTCTCAACACAATAGCAACACAGATAGGTTTATAAAATTATTCCAAGAATTCAACGAGCGGTACGACGAACTAAATAGCCGACTAAACTCAATTTATTTGAATTCATCAACCACGATTACAGACGAAAAAGACATTCAAATACTCTATGACTATTTCAATCTCTGCGCTGAGGAGCATCTATATTTTGTAGCAGGTTATATTGATGGTGTAGTCTGGTCATCATGGTTGGCAGGCATGCATTACTTCGCAGCTAACAGTGAAATTAAAAATCTCTGGCTGAAAGAATTATCACTTGGATCATATTATGGATTCCCAATTGAGCTACTCGACCCGCAGTATCGACAAGGCAGTTAGCGCCCATACTTTGTAAGTCGTAGTTCTTCGGGATCTAAACTAAATAAAATTGTCAACAACATGTGATAGCGATGAATACAACTAACTTACTTCATTCAGTCGCCACTGCTTTCTTTCTCGTATCTTGCGGCGGTGGGAGTAGTCCCATCCCCACAAGCGCGCCCCCCATACCAATAGCTATTGCAGGTGGCTCTCTTCATTCCATCATCCTCAAGAGCGACGGAACTGTTTGGACGATGGGAGACAACACTTACGGCCAACTTGGCGATGGAACATTAACAACACGAATCACACCCAACAAGGTGGTTGGACTTTCTGGAATAATCGCCGTAGAAGCCGGTCATGTTCATTCAATAGCATTGAAAGCCGATGGAACAGTTTGGGGGTGGGGACATAATTCCTATGGCCAACTAGGCGATGGTGGGCTAATTCTCAGAACAACCCCAGTTCAGATTAATGGCTTGTCTGGTATCACTGCCTTTGCTGCGGGAGAAACACATACAATTGCTCTAAAAAATGATGGGACAGTTTGGACACTGGGTGACAACACATACGGCCAGCTTGGTGATGGCACATTGACCAACAGAACTTACCCGATTCAGGTAACAGGTTTAATGGGCGTTAAAGCCATCGGGGTTGGTGCACTGCATAGCATCGCACTGAAAAGTGACGGTTCAGTGTGGACATGGGGTGGAAATTCGCATGGTCAATTAGGGAATGGCTCATTAATTAGCACCAGTGTGCCTATACATGTAAGCGGTGTTACAGGTATTACAGCTATAGCTTCTGCACCTGGTTCCAGACACAGCATTGCACTTAAAGACGATGGGAATGTATTCACTTGGGGTAGTAATTTTTACGGCGAGCTTGGTGACGGAACAACAACAGCTAAATTACTTCCAATACAAATTAACGGTCTTGTGGGCATTGCTTCAATTAGTGCTGGCGATGTGCATAACATTGCACTTAAGAACAATGGCACCATTTGGTCGTGGGGTTATAACTCAGAAGGTCAACTTGGCGACTTTACATTTATGGATAAATCTACCCCCGTACAGGTGAGTGTAACTGGGATTAGCAAAATATCAGCAGGTGGCTATCATAATCTTGCACTCAGTGGGACAACGGTTTGGGTATGGGGAAGAAACCAACAAGGGCAACTTGGTGATGGCACTGTGGTGAACAGGAACATACCGTACCGTTTAAACGGAATTTAACTTGATAAGAAAAAATAAAATACAAACGAAATAGGGTCGGTCTCTGAGGTCTCGAATTAACCCGCAATATCCCCCATCGCAGGAGTCTGTCGTGATCTCAGTCGGTATTTCTTTATGAGCCCGGCTTCATATATATAGCCTTCGCCAGTCCAACGATCATTCACGCCGTTTGCGAAAGTCACGCCAAATTGGTGACAATAGGCACACATGAAGCTAAACTACTTACATGAAACCATTTCGCTGGAATCCTGATAAAAATGAAGCGCTGAAAATTGGACGCAGCATTTCGTTCGAGGAAATTGCACTTGCTATTGAAGCGGATGGTTTGCTGGACGAGTTGCGCCACCCGAATTCGGAAAAATATCCAAACCAATCCGTTCTTGTCGTGGCGCTTGATGGCTATGTTTACTTGGTTCCCTACGTTGAAGAATCGGACTACTACTTTTTAAAGACCGTGATTCCAAGCAGGAAGGCGACCAGAGACTATTTATTGAGGAGTAACCCAGATGAAAAAACTTGATGCGTTTGAGAAAGATATCTTGGATGCCTATGAGCAGGGCGAACTTCAGACCACCGCCCCTTCAAAGGCAAGGTTGGCAAAATTCAAAGCCGCCGCAACGGCTACTTTTCTCAAGGAGAAGCGGATCAACATCCGGCTGTCCGCCCCGGATTTAATGGATATTCAAGCTCGGGCACTTGAAGAAGGTATGCCATACCAGACGTTAATTGCCAGCGTACTTCATAAATTTGTTTCTGGGCGTCTTGTAGAGCCAGCGTCACGTCTGACCTCCCGTTCAAGTGGGTCGCGCCAAAAACGGCGCGCCTTTTAACTGAACGATAAATGAAATTTGGGCGGTTTCAAATTAACTCCAAACTGCATCATTTTCTCCACACTCAGGTGTCTATCGTGAACGCAGTTGGCGATTCTTTCTCTGCCAAGTTTCACCGTTTGCTTCACATCACCTTCGCCTGTCTCACGATCACTCTCGCCGGCTGTGAGAGCTTCGCCAGGATGGCAAAGGAGCAACAGGAAGCTGCGGAGAGTTCTTAATGTGGCGACAGTGAGGCAATCTGCTATCCTTGCCGCATGAAAGTAAATGAAGTTTTGGTTATGCTAAAAGCGGATGGTTGGTATCTTGCCGCAACGCGTGGTAGTCATCGCCAGTTCAAGCATCTCGTCAAGAGTGGTCGTGTCACAGTGCCCGGTAAACCCAGCGATGATTTAGCGCCCGGCACATTGAATAGCATACTTAAACAAGCACAGTTAAAGGGCTAAATTATGCGTTACGCAATCGTTGTCGAAAAATCCGAAAATAATTACTCCGCCTACGTCCCAGATCTACCTGGCTGCGTCGCCACTGGTTTTACGGTCGAAGAAACCGAACGTGAAATGCGCGAGGCAATCGCATTTCACATCCAAGGTCTTATTGAAGATGGCTTACCTGTCCCGCGACCCGCGAGCATCGTTGAGTATCTTGAAATAGCTGCCTAACCCTACGCTCAAGCGGTGAAGTAATAGAGGCCGCCTCGACTTATCCCCCTCATTATTAAATCCATGTTCAGGAGTCAGTCGTGATCTCAGTTGGCAATTCTTTACCAGCAAAATTTCCCCGTTTTCTACCCATCGCCTTTGCTTGCCTCGCGATCACTCTCGCCGGTTGTGAGAGTCTCGCCAGGATGGCAAAAGAGCAACAGGAAGCGGCGGAGAACGCTTATGTCGAAGCCGCAAGGGCTTCTTGCAAGCGTTACGGTTTTTTGGAAAATACCAATGAGTTCGCACAGTGCATCCAGCACGATGTTATCGCGGCAAAGGCGCGCGTCCAGAGCGAGATTAATGCCGATAAGCAGCGCAGAACGATTGAAGTCGAGGCAGCCAAGACGCGCCGTGCCATCGAACAAGCCGCAAAGAACAAGGAATCACATTCCGGTTCGGATGCAAAACATTCCAACCCCGAATCGAAACATTCTTCCGACAAGGATTCGACACATTGAACAGGAAGGCAACGGGCTCTTGCAATCCTGCATCTGAAATAAGGACATGATCGCTTCCCCATCTACAGTTTTCGTCCAACTATTTCGAACTCGGTTTCTTTGCTTTTAGCGGAAGGACTTCCTGCTCCAACGGCAGCGCATGAAACTCAGGGTCTTTGTGGATTAACACTGCACTTTGCTCATGGGCGCAAGCAGCAATCCAGGCGTCCGCAAGCGACAAGGAATACAGCGCCTTCATTTCTGCGGCCTTGACCAGCAAGGCATCACTGTCGCGCACCCACTCCACGGGTAATGCCAGACATTGCTGATAGGCCAGTCGTCCGCTGGCTTCATCCTCGTCGCGCCAAACCCGGTACAGCACTTCCATCAACGAGATAAAGCAACCGTAGCAACGTGCCTTGCCCTTGGCGGCCTGCTGCAAGACTTCGGCCACACGTTCCGCTCCGGGCTCGTCGTCACGCAGCGTCAGCAAGGCCGATGTGTCGAGCAGATAGCGCTTCATTCCTTCGCCAACTCTTCGCGGCGGGCGGCAAGCAAACGCTTGGTCGAGCCGCCTTTGCCTTGCCCGCGAAAGGCTTCCACTGGATTGGCGCGGACCGGCACCACGCGGATAGTGCCATTGTCCAATACCCATTCAAGTCGGTCAGCCGGACTCAATTGAAATTGGCGACGAATTGCAGCTGGAATAACGGTCTGCCCGCGTTCGGTAATTGTGCTTCTCATGGCGATCTCCTTCGATGAATTACCAATTGATGGCAATTGTAATTCGCATTCAACTTCTTCACAATACGAAATAATCAAAAGAACAAAAACAAAACCCGCTTTCACGGGTTTTCTTTTGCACTCCGGAACTTCACCAAATCACTTCAGCTTGGTTTCCTTGTATGCCACGTGCTTGTGCTCAGTGACTCAAGCCCGGGAATCTGGGCAGTTGCGGCCACTCGACCGCGTCGAGCATGTTTTTTACGATCAGCCCGAGTTCGGTATCGCCTTCTATGGAGAGTTCGCGGTTGAAGAAAAGGGTGTCGGGGTCTTCCTGGCGGGCCAGCAGTTGCAAGAAGGCCGATAGGTTGGCGCGGAAGGAAATATCCGGCGTCTGTGCTGCCGAAAAAAGCGGGTGAAAAAGTCCGTCGCGGTAGGTGAAGTGCGCCTGTCCGCCGGTATCCAGCACCTCGACAAAGAAGCTGCGGCCTTCCAGTAACTCAAGACTTTCCAATGACAGCAGTTTCATTTTGATCGCCGCGTTCAATCCGGCGGTGAGTGTGATCGCATGCGGCCATTGCGGCAGTTTGCCACCGATACGTGCCACCAATTCGGGCAACTGGAATTTCGGGATGTTATAACTTGGGCTCATTTGTTTCACTCCTCGCAGTTCGTCAATTTTACTTAAGGAAACGTTGAATAGGCCCGTTCGTGGTGAGTGTTTCACGTTCGCATCCCCTCGATACACCGTGCTACGCACGGCACTCGGGGCGAACGGGAAATGCCTCGCAGAGGTTCTCGCACCCTTGGGTGTATCGAACCCTGGTTTTGGACTTATTCCGCGATCCCCATGTGATGTTGCTCGATACCGGCTGCGCCAAACCAGTATCCGTCAACCATCCCTTCGGCACACCAATCACGCGTATCAGGATTCACCGTTTCGCCGCAACGCGCGGCATCGAAGGCGGCGATGATCGCGTTCATGTGTTGCGGTTGCGGACTGATGCGGAGGATGTCGATGCCCATCTTGAGCATGTCCGGCACTTCGTCCAGCAGGTTGTAACTCTGCGCCGACTGGGTCTGGATGCCATTGATGGCCAGGAAAGGTTGGCCTTCGCGCGTCTTCAGCGTCATGCCTTCGGGGTGGGCTAGGCATTTGAACTGGCAGTCGTCTTTGTTCAGATCGTAATGGCGCGCGGTGAAACAGCGCGCCGAGAAAGCCAGCGGCAACTTGCCGGAAACAAAGACCTCGGTTTCGACCCCGGCCGGACGTGTGCGGTGCAATGTCTCGACCAATTTTCGATCGGCTTCCAGCGGCGGTACCCAGCGTTGCATGCCGTAACGCGCGAAGGTCGCCAGCGTGGTTTCGTTGTAGATGTTCAAATGCGGACCGGCGACAAAAGGACGTCCCGCAGCAATGTTCACGGCACCAAGATCGTTCGCTTCGACCCTGCAGTCGGCTTCGTCCATCAGCCTGCGCAATGCCTTCAGGTCGCTTTCCGATTCGAGCAGCGCCTGTGCGGAGACAACGACTTGTTTGCCCGCGTCGCCCAGTTTGCGCGCCAGAGCTATCCAGTCGGTCACGCGCAATTGCTGGCGGCGTGAACACACGACTTCGCCCACATAGATGATGTCGATGGCCGGGTTCTGCGCCATCTCGGCGTAGAAATCGAGCACTTTTTGTTTCGGCCAGAAGTAGAGCAGCGGACCCAGAGCGAGTTTCATATTGTTTTATGCCGCTTAACTATTTCATGAAGCTGTTTCCCCCTTTGAAAAAGGGGGTAGGGGGGATTTAAGACGCTCAAAATCCCCCTCAATCCCCCTTTTTCAAAGGGGGATGCGGTGCTGTGGCACTCATCCTGTGAATTGTTAATAGGCATGTTTTGTTTTTATCTCCAAGGTCGGCTATACGCACCGAGCGTCGCCTGACTGCCTTCCGAAACCTTGGCCAACTCGGTCTGCCAGCTTGGCTTTACCTGGTAATGGTCTGTTGCCTTTGTCAGTTCATCCAGAGCCGCCCGCAGCGTTTTGGTGACCTGCGCGACGTAGGCCGGACTGCGTTGGCGGCCTTCCACCTTGATGGCCGAAACGCCGATGCGGGCGATCTCCGGCAGGATCTCCAGCACGTTGAGGCTGGTCGGTTCTTCCAGTGCGTAATAGGTTTCACCGTTCACCTCAAAGCGGCCTTTGCACAAGGTCGGATAACCGGCCGCCTCGGTGTCGGCGAAACTATCGATCAAAATCCCGTTCAGGCGCGTCGTCATCCTGCCCGGCGTTTTTTCCCACTTGACGTATTTGGCCGGCGAGCAGGCACCGACGGTATTCGGCGACTCGCCGGTGGCGTAAGAAGAAAGCCAACAGCGTCCCTCGTTCATCACACACAGACTGCCGAAACCGAAAACTTCGATCTCCACCGTGGTGTTTTTGATCACATTCTCGACTTGTGCCAGTGTCAGCACACGCGGCAGTACCGCACGCCGCACGCCGAATTCGCGCTGCGCAAAATTCACCGCTTCATAGCTGGTCGCCGAGCCTTGTACCGAGAGATGCAAACGCAAATTGGGATGCCGTTTGGCGGCGTAGTCGAGCAGCCCGACATCGGCGAGGATCGCCGCATCGACGCCCAGGTCGGCGGCACCATCGACGGCACGCTGCCAGTCCTTATCGCGCCCCGGCTGGGCGAATGTGTTGATGGCCAGCAGCACATGGCATCCGCGTGATTTGGCGTAATGAATGCCTTCGCGTATCGCCTTGTCGTCGAAGTTGAGGCCGGCAAAATTGCGCGCGTTGGTGTCGTTTTTGTAACCGAGATAGACGCCGTCGGCACCGTTATCGACTGCCGCCTTCAGGGCGGGCAGACTACCGGCGGGGCAGATGAGTGCTGGGATCTTTTCGCGCAACATGGGAATCGCCTTTGAGCAAAGGTCGCCAGTATATCCAGACTCGCAACAGGGGGAAGTGAATTGCGACGAATTATTTCAGCACAACAAAAAAAACCCGCTTGCGCGGGTTTTTATGATTACTCGAAAACGTTGCCGAATTACTTCAGCTTGGTTTCCTTGTAGGTCACGTGCTTGCGTGCCACCGGGTCAAACTTCATGAATTCAAGTTTTTGCGGGGTGGTGCGTTTGTTTTTGTTGGTGGTGTAGAAATGCCCCGTACCAGCGGAGGATTCCAGTTTGATTTTTTCGCGTGCGCCTTTTGCCACAGTCGTTCTCCTTTATACCTTCTCGCCACGGGCGCGCATCTCGAACAGCACGGCTTCGATACCGTTCTTGTCGATGGTGCGCAACGCAGCATTGGTCAGGCGCAAAGACACCCAACGATTTTCAGACTCCACCCACAAGCGGCGACGTTGCAGATTCGGCAAGAAGCGACGCTTGGTTTTGTTATTCGCGTGGGAGATATTGTTCCCAACCATCGGGGCTTTCCCCGTTACTTGACAGACGCGTGCCATGACTAACTCCAGACCAGTTGCAAAAATGAGGCGCGGATTCTACCCCAAACATTGAAAACTACACAACCGAAAGTTTCATCGGCCTTTTCGATACAAAGCCGATTGGGCATGTGCCTGCAAACCCTCGCCAAAAGCCAGTGTTGATGCGATCTCGCCGAGTTTTTGCGCGCCCAGTGCGGAAACCTGGATCAGGCTGCTGCGCTTCTGAAAGTCATACACGCCCAGCGGCGAGGAGAAACGTGCCGTGCCCGAGGTGGGCAACACATGATTCGGTCCCGCACAATAATCGCCCAGCGACTCGGAGGTGTAGCGCCCCATGAAGATGGCACCGGCATGTTTAATCTTGGGCAGCCAGGCTTGCGGTTCGGAAATGGAAAGTTCAAGGTGCTCGGGCGCAATGCGGTTGCTGATCCAGCAGGCTTCGTCGAGATCGGCCACGTGGATCAACGCGCCGCGATTCTCCAACGCGGTGCGAATGATTTCCTTGCGTGGCATTTGTTGTAGCAAGCGTTCCGCACTCGCCGCCACACGCTCGATGAAGGCGGCATCCGGCGACAACAGGATGGCCTGCGCCAGCTCGTCGTGCTCGGCCTGCGAGAACAAGTCCATCGCCACCCAATCCGAATCGGTCTGCCCGTCGCAGATGACCAGAATTTCCGACGGCCCGGCGATCATGTCGATGCCGCACACGCCGAACACACGGCGCTTGGCCGAGGCAACGTAAGCATTGCCGGGACCGACGATCTTGTCCACCTTGGGAATGCTCGCCGTGCCGTAAGCCAGTGCGGCAACGGCCTGCGCGCCACCGATGGTAAACACGCGATCGACACCGGACAGATACGCCGCCGCCAGCACCAGCTGATTCTTCACGCCGTCGGGCGTGGGCACCACCATGATGAGTTCAGCCACACCGGCGACTTTCGCGGGCAGTGCGTTCATCAGCACAGAAGAGGGATACGCCGCCTTGCCGCCCGGTACATAAAGTCCGACCCGATCCAGCGCGGTGATTTGTTGCCCGAGCATGGTGCCGTCCGCCTCGGTGTAGCTCCATGAGGTTTGAATCTGCTTCTGGTGATAGGCGGTGACGCGTTGGGCGGCCTGCTCCAAGGCGCTGCGTTGGTCATCCGGCAGGCCTTTGAAGGCCGCCTCAAGTTCGGCACGCGGCAATTCCATCGCGGCGGCATTGTCCAGCGGCAGACGGTCGAATTTGCGTGTGTAGTCGAGCACGGCAGCATCGCCGCGTTTTTTCACATCGGCGAGGATGGTCGCGACGGTCGCTTCCAGTTTTTCGTCGGCGGTCTCTTCAAAAGCCAGGAGTTTGTTCAGCTTGGCATCGAAGTCGGGTTGTTTGGTCGAGAGTCGGGTGATGTTCATAGGAAGGGCTCTTTATTTTACGGCACCGGCGAACGCATCCAGCATCGGCTGAATGGTGACACGCTTGAGTTTCAACGAGGCTTGATTGACGACCAGGCGGGAAGAAATCTGCACGATCTCTTCCACCGCGACCAGGTTGTTCGCCTTCAGCGTGGCACCGCTGCTGACCAGATCGACGATGGCATCGGACAGGCCGACCAACGGCGCCAACTCCATCGAGCCATACAGTTTGATGAGATCCACATGCACGCCTTTGGCAGCGAAATGTTCGCGCGCGGTCTTCACATATTTGGTCGCCACACGCAGACGCGCGCCCTGCTTCACTGCCGATGCGTAATCGAAATCATCGCGCACCGCGACCATCATGCGGCACTTGGCGATGTTCAGATCGAGCGGCTGGTATAGACCCTCGCCGCCGTGCTCGTTGAGTACATCCTTGCCCGCCACCCCCAAGTCGGCCGCACCATATTGCACATAGGTGGGCACATCGGAAGCGCGCACGATGATCAGGCGCACGTCGTCGCGATTGGTCGGCAGGATGAGTTTGCGCGAAGTCTCCGGGTCTTCCAGCGGTGTGATGCCTGCCGCTTGCAACAGCGGAAGCGTCTCTTCGAAGATGCGTCCTTTGGATAAGGCGATGGTAATGACGGTCATGTTGCTTTTAATGCATTATTTAAAGACGCGCATTCTATCGCTAACTATCGCTAAATGCGGCACAAGTTAAGTTCAGCTTTGTCCAATGCCACTCCAGCCTAAAGGTAAGTAAAAGATGAAATCATTAGGACGTGAGCGTGACTTTACACACTCAAGAATTACATGAGTTGACGCAGGTAAACTATGGTCTTCCGACGCGATCAGCCACGCAGTACTTTCCTGAATTCACTGACATTTCTTGTCTTGTAAATGTGACTCAGCAAAATCAAAATCAATTGGGCGGCTACGCCTTTAGCCGCATGCTCCAAGCCTGAACCATGTCCAACATAAATTTTCGATCTGAATCAGAAAGCCCCGCAATCCACCCCTGAATCAATAAAGACTGATCCGTACAAAGATTGGTGGATTGCGAAAGCAATTCCGCCAGCGGTACGCCCAGTGCATTCGCAATACGCTCCAGTCGCAGCAATGAAGGCAAGCTGCTCCCTGTTTCAAACCTCGAAATTGTGACGATATCCGCGCCGATCTTTTGGGCAAATTCGATTTGCGTTAGTCCAAGCTCTTTTCGTCGTTTAGCAACATTGCTGCCGAGCAATATGCCGAGCGTTGTTGGTTTATTTTTCACTATGTTCACGCCAAAAATTAACTAGGCGCAAATTGTTGTGATTTTGCAAATTTTGATATATGGCGTATTAAGCTATACCATGGCGTTTGACGCCTATGTGCAACTGTTAATGCTGGTTAAAAAACGAAAGGAATTCTCAATGGTCGCCCAAAAGATGTTGGCTTACATATTCGCAATTTGTATATTTTCGATGGGGTCTTTCTGCGCAAACGCAGCCAGCCTTGATGATGTTATAAATTATCAAGCTCCACCTGCGGTGGTGAAAGTAGAGAGTAAGCCGCCATACACCATTCAAGACATCCTTAACAAAATCCCCGATGCACTTGACGACAAGGGTGTGCTTCTACCTTATAGCGATAATTGGATTAGGTCCGAGGAACCCGGAGCTATCGCTTTCGATAAGGAAAAATTCGGAGAATGTGCAGATTTTTACATTTTTAACGGTGGTGATAGCCAGGGGCGGAAAACGATCAATAGCACGTTGCTGTTTTTGTTCTCAAGTGTCGAAAGCGAAAAAGAAAGGGGTCGCCATAATTTGAAATTTGGACTGGAAAGGCTTTCGGATCCGAATAGCAGACGTTATAACGCGGAAGCCTGTTATAACAATCCCCAGCTGTTAACCAACTATAAAGAAATAATTAATGCCGTGATTCAGGCTGCACCTAGCGTTTTAGAAGAGAAGCGTCGGTTAGTTGCGGAAAAGCAAAACAAAGCAAAAAGGGAACAACAGGCTAAACAAGAGGCAGAAGAAAAAGCAGTACTTGAAAGACAGGCAAATATGCTTGCAGCAGAAAAAGCTGAAGAGGCGCGTTTGGCGAAATTGACCGCATGCAAAAACTCGAATGCGTACAAGTTGTATGAATCATCAGCCATGATCGAAGTTAATAATTCGAACATCGGTTGGGCTAAGAACAAAATAATGCAACAGGAGGAAGGAGCGAAAATCTCCGGGTTTGTTGACAAGCGGGTAATGTACGAAATGGGTAACACAATTGCGCAAGCGACCCGAAGTAATACAGAACTTTACGGGATCTATAAGCAATCCGGAGGAACTGCTAAAAGCGTGGAATTGGTTCGAGCCACTTCACCGTCAAACCCATGCGAGAAGTAAGCTCCCAGCAATTCGGCCTTACGCTAACGAACAAGGAACGCATCATGAAAATCTCGTTTGAATACTGCTCACTTCATTACTTAAACTGGTGGCTATCTCATGACATGATTTGCTGTCAGGCATTTGATAAAGGTGACAAAGCAGAAAAACTCAATGCACTAAAAGAGGTGGCAGCCCACTATAGCATCGCAAGAAATTTACCGACAGAATTTGACCTAGATAAAGGCTTTGCCAGATACGAGCCAATTCTGAATATCATTGACGCGCTACCTTCAAATACATTTGAGAGCCATGACATCGTTGCCAAAATAACTGAAATTGAGGGGCAGATTTCGAAGGTCTATGGAGGTGATAAAAAACTTTCACTCACCACCAAATTTCTTTGGATGAAATTCAAGCATCCGGTTGTGATTTATGACGCGATGGTGAGAACAGCACTGGATACCAATGACGGAGATTTGGAAGTGTATTACGAAAAATGGCGCGAACAGTTCGCAGTGCATAAGAAGGAGATTGTCGCTGCCTGTGCTCAATTAGCAAGCGTCCATCAATACGCTGCAAATCAAGAGATAGGGACAAAAGAATACATTGACCAGATATCAAGTGAACAGTGGTTTCACGAACGGGTTTTGGACACTTACCTTTGGCATATGGAAGCGTAAACACTTCCCGTCTATTCGAACACAGCAAGCATAACGGGGCAGATTCGCATTGTTTTAAACTGCCGCTATCGTAAAAAAGCCCGCCAAATTTCGGCGGGCTTTTTTCTTTTCCGAACCCAAAATGGGCAGTCTCTTTATTTAATCCGTCGAATGTTAGCACCCAGTTGCGACAGTTTGCTTTCGATGTGTTCGTAGCCGCGATCCAGATGGTAGATACGGTCGATGACCGTCTCCCCCTGTGCCACCAGCCCGGCAATGACCAGACTGGCTGAGGCGCGCAGATCGGTGGCCATCACGGTCGCGCCTTCCAGATGTTCCACGCCGCGCACCACGGCAGTGTTGCCTTCCACGTCGATCAACGCGCCGAGGCGGCGCAATTCCTGCACGTGCATGAAGCGATTCTCGAAGATGGTTTCGATCACCATCGCGCTGCCTTCGGCGATGCAATTGAGCGCCATGAATTGCGCCTGCATGTCGGTTGGAAATGCCGGATGCGGTGAGGTGCGCACGTTCACCGCTTTCGGGCGTCCGCTCATCTCAAGATGGATGGTATCGCCGGAGACGGTGATCTTGGCACCCGCCTCGGTGAGTTTTTCCAGCACGGTCTCCAGAATATCCGCGCGCGTCCCGTGTAACGTGATGCTGCCACCGATCGCCGCAGCCGCCACCAGGAAAGTGCCGCTCTCGATACGGTCCGGCATGATGTGGTGCGTCGCGCCGTGCAATTTTTCCACACCGGTGACGGTGATCGCATCCGTGCCATCGCCGCTGATCTTGGCACCCATCGCGCGCAGGCAATTTGCCAGATCGATCACTTCCGGTTCACGCGCCGCGTTTTCCAGCACGGTCACACCGTCGGCCAACGCCGCCGCCATCATCAGGTTCTCGGTACCGGTGACACTGACGATGTCGAAGAAGATACGCGCGCCTTTGAGGCGTTTTGCTTTGGCGTGGATGTAGCCGTGTTCGATGGTGATCTCGGCACCCATCGCCTGCAATCCTTTGATATGCAGATCAACCGGGCGCGAACCGATGGCACAGCCGCCGGGCAATGACACACGCGCATCGCCGAAGCGCGCCACCAGCGGCCCCAACACCAGGATCGCCGCACGCATGGTCTTCACCATGTCATACGGTGCTTCCCATTTGTCCACTTTGTCGCCTTTGAATGTGACTTCGCCCGTGGTTACTTCCGCCACGATTCCCATCTGCTGCAACAATTTGCGCATGGTACCGACGTCGTGCAGATCGGGCAGGTTGGTCAGGTGCAGGCTGTCGGCAGTCAACAAACTTGCACACATGATGGGCAACGCGGCATTCTTGGCACCGGAGATGAACACATCGCCGCGCAATGGGTTACCGCCTTGTATCGCTAGTTTTTGCATGGAGGAAACTTTCTGTTAGATATGAATAGCCACTCAGGAGATCGCCAGCACTTCGGCCACATCGTAAAGTTTGGCGAGGCTGTGTAAATTGGGCGGCAGATTGATGAATGAAATTTTAACGTTGTGGTCGCGCGCCTGTCTTGACCACTGCAACAATACGCTCACCGCAGAGGAATCGACCGCATCGACTTGAGCCAGATCGACCACCATCTCTTGTTGTCCACCCTGCTGCGCGTCCATGCTGAACAGTGCGCCGGACATTTCACGTGCGGTGTCCAGAGTCAATGGCCCGGATATGATGATGCGATCACTCTCACGCTGAATCAATTGGCTTGCGCTTTCTTGTTTGTCGCACCGTTGCTTGCAGAGAGGTTCTTTTCCGCAAGTGCTTTGATCAAGCCGTCGATACCCGTTTGCTGGATCTGATCAGCAAATGAGCCGCGATAACTGGTGACCAGACTCACGCCCTCGACTGTCACGTCGAATGCTTTCCAACCGGTCTCGGTCAATTTCATCTCGTAATCGACGACCACGGTCTTTCCGCTGCTAATCCGAATCAGAGTATGCACCGTCGTCTCGACCGCGCCGGCGTCCATCTTGACCGGTTTGACCTCGACCTTCGGATCCGGATAGGTACTGAACACCTTGGTATAGGTACGCACCAGCATGGTACGAAATTCTGTGACGAGTGCCTGTTTCTGCGGTTCGGTCGCGGTGCGCCACCCGCGCCCCACAGCCAGTTGCGTCATCCGCTGAAAATCAAAGTGCGGCAAGATCTTCGCATCCACCAATTCCAGCAGGCGCTTTTGATTGGAGATGATGCGCCTATCGTTGTTCACGATCTCCAACACCTCATGCACCGTGGTTTTGATCAACACATCAGGCGGCGGCACCTCGGACTGTGCCCACGCGGGCATGACCATCATTTGCAAACATAAAAACGACAAGATTATTTTTTTCATGGTCCGAATATTTTCGATTTGTTGTTACTTTGTTTCATCCGCCTTACTGAACAGGAATTTTCCCACCATCTCTTCCAGCACAATGGCGGATTGGGTCTTCTTGAACTCTTCGCCGGTCTTGAGCAGTTCAGTGTCGCCCCCCGGCATCAATCCGATGTACTGCTCTCCCAACAATCCCGAAGTAAGGATGTTGGCAAAAGTGTCCCGGGGAAACTGGTAACGCTTGTCGATGCTCATCGTCACCTTGGCTTCGTAGCGCTCGGTGTCCAGCACGATACTGGTCACGCGCCCAACCAACACCCCGGCACTTCTGACCGAAGCTGACGGCTTCAGGCCGCCCACGTTGATGAAATGCGCCTGTAGTTGATACGTCTCCGACACATTGTAGGTACTCAAATTGCCCACCTTCAACGCCAGCACGACCAGCGCGCCGATTCCAGCCACTACAAAAGCGCCTACCCACAGATCCAGCGTCGTACGTTCCATATGCTCACCTCTAAAAATCCAAATTTTGTCGCAATACTGCGTTGCTCACAAAAAATTACTCCTCACATATGCGCCATCGACACGTTACTGCAAAGCAGCCGTTTGCGGGTGATGGCGCTCGCGGTCATTCCCGCACCAGACGGCTCCGCCGCACCGTGTCTTGACCGCATATGCCGCGTCGCAATTTTTTGCTCGCGCCTTGTCTTGCTTAACACTTTGAATTTTTAGAGGCGAGCATACCCTTATGCCCCCTGAAACATGAATGCGGTCAAAATAAAGTCCAGCATCAGAATCGCCAGTGAAGACTGAACCACAGTCCTGGTGGTGGCGCCCGACACGCCTTCCGCCGTGGGCGGTGCATCGTAACCTTCGAACAACGCGATGGCGGTGACCGCCAAGCCGAACACGAAACTCTTGATGACGCCGTTCATCACGTCATGTTGGAAATCGACTGTGGACTGCATCTGTGACCAGAACGAGCCTTCGTCCACCCCGATCATCACCACCCCGACCACATAGCCGCCGAACACGCCCATCGCCGAAAATATCGCGGCCAGCAGCGGCATGGAGATGACTCCGGCCCAGAAGCGCGGCGCGACTACACGCGCAATGGGATTCACCGCCATCATCTCCATCGCGGCGATCTGCTCGGTGGCTTTCATCAAACCGATCTCCGCCGTCATCGCCGAACCGGCGCGGCTGGCAAACAACAGCGCAGCCAATACCGGCCCCAACTCGCGCACCAGACTCAATGCCACCAGCGAACCCAGCGCCGATTCGGACCCGTAACGTTTGAGTGTTTCGTATCCCTGCAATCCCAACACCATGCCGACGAACATCCCTGCAACGCCGATGATCACCAGCGACATCACACCGCTGGCAAACATCTCTTTCACGATCAGGTGAAAGCGCCGAAAGCCGGTTCCGGAATGCAGCAAGGTCAACGTCAGAAAACGCGTGGCATATCCGATACGCCAAACCGTGTTGACGGCGCGATTTCCCACAGCACGCAAACTTCGGGCGATTGGCATCAGGCACTCACTCCCAAGTCCTGTGCGTATGCGGTCGCGGCCGGATAATGGAACGGGATCGGGCCGTCCATTTCGCCGTGCACGAATTGGTGCACGAAAGGCATGTCCGATGCACGAATCTCGCCCGGCGTTCCTTCGGCCCGGATCACGCCGTCATTGATGAAATAGGCGTAGTCCACAATCTTCAGCGACTCCTGCACATCGTGCGTCACCACCACCGATGTCGCACCGAGTGCGTCATTTAGTTTTCGAATCAGTTGCCCCACCACGGAAAGCGAGATCGGATCGAGCCCGGCAAACGGCTCGTCGTACAAAATGAGCATCGGATCAAGCGCGACCGTGCGCGCCAAGGCGACCCGCCGCGCCATTCCGCCGGAAAGTTCGGCCGGCATCAGATTATGTGTCCCGCGCAGACCGACCGCATGCAACTTCATCATGACCAAATCGTGAATGATTGCTTCCGGCAGATCGGTGTGTTCACGCATCTGGAAGGCCACGTTGTCGAAGACCGACATATCGGTGAACAATGCGCCAAACTGGAATAAAACGCCCATCTTGCGGCGCATCTTGTACAACTCGTCCTGATCCATCTCGTGGATGACCTGTCCGTCGATGCGCACTTCGCCCCGGGTGGGTTTGAGTGCGCCGCCGATCAACCGGAACAAGGTGGTCTTGCCACAGCCGCTGCCGCCCATCACGGCGATCACTTTACCTTTACCAAATGACATATTGATGCCATTCAAAATGGCACGTTTGTCATAGGAAAAATTGACGTCTTTTATTTCTACCAGCGGTTGCGAAGGCACATTCGACCTTATTGCCTGTTTGCGAGGTGCGCATTCTATCATCACACTCCGGCAACTCTGGGGCCGGACTTGTACTCCGCCCAAGTGTTCGATTCTTGAATCTTCAGGCAAAAGCGCGCTTGAGATTGTTGTGATTACTGGCTATCCTGCGCGCGTCATTATTTTCATCCCGCACGAAACAACTTGATCCAAGACGCCCTTCCCAGCTTACTCATCGTGGATGATGACCCGCTCATCCGTGATTCCCTGCGCCTGATCCTGTCGGATGAATTCGACATTGCGCTGGCTCAGGATCGTGAACAGGCCATCCGTCTGGTGCGTGATCTGACATTGCCGCCGCAGCTGGCACTGGTCGATCTGGGCTTGCCGCCCACCCCGCACCGACCGCAGGAAGGCTTCAGACTCATTTCAGAACTGATGGCGCATTCGCCCCGTATCAAAATCGTGGCACTCTCGGGTCAGAACGAAGAGAGCAATGCCCGGCACGCCCGCACGTTGGGCGCCTTCGAATTTGTTGCGAAACCCTGCCGGCCGGATGCCATCCGCAATGAGTTGCGCTCGGCACTGAATGCCTATCAAAGTGAGCTGCGTGACAAGTCGGCAAGCCGTTCGAACCTGGGGATCATCGGCAACAGCCCGCCAATCCAGGTTTTACGCAGCCAGATCAAACTGTTTGCCGGCACACCGTATCCGGTGCTGATCCAAGGTGCATCCGGAAGCGGCAAGGAGTTGGTTGCCTCGGCTCTACAAAGTCTGAGTGCCGACCCGGGAGCGTCTCTTGTCGTACTCAACTGCGCCGCGATCGCCGTCAATCTGCTTGAATCCACCCTGTTCGGCCATGCCAAGGGCGCCTTCACCGGCGCGACAATCGCCCAAGCCGGTTTCTTTGAAAAGGCCGAAAAAGGCACGTTGTTCCTGGACGAGATCGGCGAGTTACCGCTGGAGTTGCAGGCAAAATTACTGCGTGTATTGGAGAACGGCGAATACCAACGGGTCGGCGAGACTTCCACCCGCAAAAGTACAGCCCGTATCATTGCCGCCACCAACCGCGACTTGCCGCAGGAAGTGCGTAACGGGAATTTCCGCGCGGACCTGTTCCATCGTTTGAGCGTGTTCACCATCAACGTACCTTCACTCGACATACTGGGTGACGACAAACTGCTGCTGCTCGAACACTTCCGTGATTTTTATTCCAGACAGATGCAGCGTCCGCCTTTCCAGCTTGACGCGGACGCGAAAGCCGCCTGGAAGACCTATCCGTTCCCCGGCAACACGCGCGAGCTGCGCAATATCGTGATTCGCCTGATCACCAAATATCCCGGACAATCTGTCTCGACCGCGCAGCTGGATGCTGAACTGGATAAGAATCTGACCGGCACTGATGATGCAAATTTGGCCTCGGCGAGTGATGTTCGGCGCGTGCTGCAACAGGGCGGATTCAACTTGGACGACGTGTTGATGGGGGTGGCCCAAAAGTATATCGATACCGCAATGGATCTCGCGCAGGGCAACGTGAGTGAAGCGGCAAAATTGTTGGGCATCGCGCGGACCACACTGTACAGCCGCATGGATGCCGCGCAAAAACACAAATCACAGCAGAATCAATAAAGGGGAATCACGATGTATCTGGAGCATTTCGGTCTCAATGAGCAACCTTTCAAGGTCACTCCGGTCACCGATTTCTTTTTTTCCGGCGCCAATCGCGGCGAGATCCTCGATGCACTGGTCTATGCCATCACCGATGGTGAAGGCATCGTCAAAATCAGCGGGGAAGTGGGCAGCGGCAAGAC
>CAYROQ010000001.1:0-98248 GCA_964425955.1 uncultured Sideroxydans sp. | reverse complement strand
AAGACCATGTTATGCCGCATGCTGCTGGACAAACTGCCCACCAATATCATCGCCATCTACCTCGCCAACCCCAGCCTGTCGCGTGACGAATTGCTGTACGCCATCGCCGACCGCCTGGGGCTGGATCTGGAAGGTCAGCGGGTCAATGTGATCCTGCAGAATCTGCAAAACGACCTGGAACAAAAACATGCACGCGGCGAACGCTGTGTGGTGCTGGTAGACGAAGCGCACGCCATGCCGCTGGAAACCTTGGAAGAGTTGCGCCTGCTCTACAACCTGCAAGTCGGCAAACACAAACTGTTGCAGATCGTATTGTTCGGACAACCCGAGTTGGATACGAAGCTGGCGCAGATCAACATGCGCCAATTGAAAGATCGCATCGTGCATCACTTCACCATCCTGCCGTTGTCGCAGCAGATCATCCACGCGTATCTCATGTTCCGTATGCGCGCGGCGGGTTACAAAGGCCCGGACATCTTCACCCCCGCTGCGGAAAAGATGATCGGCAAGGCCTCCCAAGGTTTGATGCGCCGCGTCAACATCCTGGCAGACAAATCGTTGCTTGCAGCATTTGTGGAGAATACCCATAAGATAGATACCCGCCATGTGCAGGCGGCGATCCGTGATAGCGAGATGACGCCCATGCACCATTGGCTGAAACGCCGAAACACCCGCATTCTCGGCGGTCTTGGCTTGCTGGCAGGCTGTATGGCGCTGGCGTTATGGTTCCTGCAAAAACAATTTGAGCCTGCTGCTCCCGCTAATCACGTCGCTGTAATCGCTTCATCACTCCCGGCTTCTGCTGTAGTGCCGGCCGTGGTGACTTCGCCCATTTCCGCCCCCGCCTCAGCCTCTGCGGTCCCGGCAGTTGAGAACGCTGTGACTGCCTCCAGCGGTGTCTCCGCAGCGAGTTCGGTGACTGCGGCGCCCACTTTACCCAATGAACACGTATCCGCAGCCCAGATGGACAGAACCACTCAGGCGACTAAAGAACAGGTCCAAACAGATTCCGGCAAAAAATTAAAAGTTGCCCCGACAACTCCCGCCCCGATCCTGCTCAATGCAAGGCTTGAAGCGACACGCGCCATGTTGGCTTCAGCACCCAATGGAAGTGCCAGCATCCAATTGTTCTACACCGAGGGCGGTGCGCAAGAGCGTATGGAAGCTTTCCTGCAACGCGCCAAAAAATTCAAGAATCTCGACGAGATCTACGTTCTGCCCATCAAACTCAGGGGACACGATGCGTATCGGGTGTTGTACGGTGTCTACGCGACCAGTGAAGATGCACGCACCGGAATGGAAAAATTACCCAAACGCTACCTGGATGCTTTCGCCCCCACTTTGCACTTGCTAGACAACTCGCAGAATCCGCCTTAACTTTATGAAACTAAAAATATATAGCCCAATTTGGATATTGCCTGAATCGGCTATTTAGTGTTACCTTCCTCCCAAATCAATCGGGAGTCGGGGAATGAGGCTAAGTCACGTATTACTTTGTTCAAGTTGTATCTTGCTTGCAGCCTGCGGAACAAAGGCGATCAAGCCTTCTGATAAACACATCCAGCAAGCCCCCGGCGAAGCCACTCGCAGCAGCGGTTCCATCCCGCCCACCAGTAAAAGTTCTGTCGTTCTTCCCCCACCCAAACCCGCTGTAAAAGTTGAGACCTATACCGTCGTCGTCACCAACCTTCCGGCGCAAGACATCCTGTTCGCATTGGCGCGTGACGCCAAGATCAATATCGACATCCACCCCGGTATCCAGGGTGAGGTCACGATCAATGCCATCAACCAGACCCTGCCGCAAATACTCGATCGCATCGCCAACCAAGTCGATATCCGCTACGAGCTCAACAATGGCAATCTGATTGTGATGCCGGATACGCCTTTCCTGAAGAGCTATAAGATCGACTATGTGAATATGTCGCGCGACTCCGAGGGCGGAATCTCGAACACCAGTCAAGTCGGCGGGGGAACCACAGGGGCGACCTCCACAAGCAGCGGAAACAATTCGAAACTTTCGATAACCAATACCTCGAAAAATCATTTCTGGGAAACGTTGATCAAGAACATCACCGACATCCTGCGCGAGACCGACAAGATCTTGCCGGAAGGATCAAGCGAGACCGTGGTGCAACAGAACAATGTGAACAGCACCACCGGCACAGGTCAGCAAGCTTCCGGCTCCAAGAAGCAAAACAGTGCTAAGTCAACCCTGGAAAATAGCCCCGATGCAGCCACCATAGAAGGTGAAGGTACGACGGTCACCCGTCGCAATACATTCCGCGAAGCCGCTTCGGTCATCGCCAACCCGGAGTCGGGCATCATCACCGTGCGCGCCACCGGCAAGCAGCACGAGAAGATCCAGGAGTTCGTCACCCAAGTCATGCGCAACGCCCGCCGCCAAGTGCTGATCGAGGCGACTATCGCGGAGGTGCGGCTGAACAGTAATTACCAGCAGGGGATCAATTGGTCAAAACTGGCCGGCTCGAAAGCGCTTTCGATCGGCCAGGCGGGTACTCCGCTAATGCCCAATTCCGCGACGGCGACCGTTGGCGCACTGGTACTGAACTACACCAATCCAACTTCCGCAATGGGCAATCTGAGCGGTAGTGTTTCGTTATTGGAGACCTTTGGTGATGTCAAAGTATTGTCCAGCCCCAAGCTCAGTGTGCTGAACAACCAGACGGCGATGTTGCGTGTAGTCGATAACAATGTGTATTTCATCGTCAGTTCGACCACAACACCGGCAACCACATTGAGCGGCCCCATCACTACTTACACCACGACCGTCAACACGGTACCCGTGGGTTTCTCCATGAGCATCACACCGCAGATCAATGATAACGACACTGTTCTGCTGAATGTACGCCCCACCATCACCCGCTTGCTGACACCGGCAACCGACCCGACACCGGGACTCACGGTCACCAACAAGATTCCGCAGGTCTCCACCCGCGAGATGGAATCCGTATTGAAGATCGAGAATAACCAGATCGCGATCTTGGGCGGACTGATGCAGGACGAGATCAGTAACCAGACCGATGGTATTCCGTTGCTGGATGACATCCCGTTCGCCGGAAATGCATTCAAGAATCGTAGCGACAACAAGATCAAAACCGAGCTGGTGATCTTCCTGCGTCCGGTCGTCATCAAGGATGCCAGCATTGACGGCGATTTCAGCGCCTACCGCAGTAACCTTCCCGACGCGGATTTTCTGAAACCGGAAAATGAAAAGGCCAAACCATGAGCCTGCTACTTGATGCGATGAAAAAAACAGAAGAGGATTCGCGAAATTCCGGGGCCTCAAAACTTTCCCTGGAAGAACATCCGGCGGAAAAAACGCGCGCAGCAACAGTGCCTGATGAAGTTGCCTCGTCATCTCGTGCAGCAGGTGAAAATATTTTTGCTGCGAAAAGAAAAAAAGCCGCGCCGCGATTCCGCTGGAACCTGGGGTTGGTTCCCACCACCCTGCTGATTTGCAGCATCATTGGCTCGGGTTACGGCTATTACGTCTACCTTGAGATCACGCCTACGCCCCAGGCTTTTGTGCAACGCTCCAACCCAACGCCACTGCCGGCACCTGTTACTACGCCGGCGCCACAACCCCAACTGGTTGCCACACTCGCTCGCAAACCCGAAATTGAAGTTCCCCAATCGGGAGTGGTCGAACCGGATTTTGCGTCTCCGAAAGTAAAACTCTCTGCGCCTCCGGTCTCTAAAACTTCTTTAGCGGATTCCTCCAAAAACGACGAAAAGCCGGCGAAACCACGTGTCGAAAACTACCCAAGGCAGAACGCACCCAAACCGCCCGCAGGCATGACCATCGTGCGCAGTCAGGAAAGAGATTTCATCACCCCCGCGCTGCTGGATGCCTACCAGGCGTATCAACGTAATGACTATGTCACTGCCGCCCAGGGATATCGAAGTGTGTTGACCCAGGACGCTCACAACCGTGATGCGTTGCTCGGATTGGGCGCGATCGCGCAACAACAAGGTCAGGATGAATCTGCCCAATATTATTATCGCCAGGTGTTGATGCTCGACCCGCGCGACCCGGTCGCGCAGGGTGCCATGTTCGCCTATAGCACCAACAGTGGAGCTGATACCGAAAGCCAGATCAAACAGCGCCTGTCGGAGCATCCGCGTTCGGCCGCGTTGAACTATGCGCTGGGCAATCTCTATTCCGAACAGTCTCGCTGGGCGGAAGCCCAACAAGCCTATTTCAACGCGCATACGCTGGATCAGTCCAACGCGCAATACAACTACAATCTGGCGGTCAGTCTGGATCATCTCGGGCAAAGCAAAGCCGCAGTGCAATATTATCAACAGGCTTTACAACTCGATTCCGGCAATAACTCCGGATTTGACCATGCAAGCGCCCAGCAACGCCTGAATGAATTAACGCCACCCAGCCGCTGAGGACAAACATGGCAGTTCAGCCACAACAGATCCAGCAGCCAATCGGCCAGTTGCTCATCTCCAAGGGTGTGATCAGCGAGGACCAGTTGCGCATCGCCACCCAGGAACAAAGCAAATCGCCCCAACCCTTGGGGCGTTTGTTGGTACGCCTGGGCTTTCTTTCCGAAGCCACCATCCGTGATGTCTTATCCGAAAATCTGGGGCAGGAAAGTGTCGATCTATCCAATGTGATCGTTGACTCCGCCGCGATCACCATGGTGCCCAAGGAAGTCGCGCGGCGTTATCTGCTGGTGCCGTTGTCGGTCGATCTGAACAACAAGAACCTCACGCTGGCGGTCGCCGATCCGGACAACATCATCGCGCTCGACCAGGTGCGTGCCCTGTTGCGCGACGAGTACCGCCTGATCACCCTGCTCGCCAGCGAATCCGACATCCTGCGTGCCATCGACCAGTATTACGGTTTCGAACTTTCCATCGACGGCATCCTGCACGAGATCGAACCGGGCGAGCTGGAACATCAGGGACTGCAACAGGGCGTCAACGAATTCAGCCAGCCGGTGGTGCGTCTGATTGATGCGCTACTCACCGAGGCCGTGCAGCAGAACGCCTCGGACATCCACTTCGAGCCGGAAAACAGTTTCCTGCGCATCCGTTATCGCGTGGACGGCGTGTTGCGCCAGGTGCGCAGTTTGCACAAGAGTTTCTGGCCGGCAATGGTGGTGCGCATGAAGGTGATGAGCGGCATGAATATCGCCGAGACACGCGCCCCGCAGGACGGCCGCATCTCGTTGCGATTGTCCGGTCGCCCCATCGACTTCCGTGTCGCCTCGCATCCCACCACGTACGGCGAAAATCTGGTACTGCGTATTCTGGATCGGCAAAAAGGCTTGGTGCCGATCAACCAGATCGGACTGGACGATGCCGCGCTGACTATCTTGTTGAACATCATCGCCAAGCCGGAGGGCATCGTGCTGGTCACCGGCCCGACCGGTAGCGGCAAGACGACCACTCTGTATTCGATCCTGAATCACGTCAACACCGAATCGGTGAACATCATGACGTTGGAAGATCCGGTCGAATATCCCATTCCGCTAATCCGCCAAAGCTCGGTGAATGAAGCCGCAAAACTCGATTTCGCCAGCGGTATCCGTTCGTTGATGCGGCAAGACCCGGACATCATTCTGGTCGGTGAAATCCGCGACCATCCCACCGCCGAGATGGCATTCCGCGCGGCCATGACCGGCCACCAGGTGTATTCGACGCTGCACACCAATTCGTCGGTGGGTGCGATTCCGCGCTTGCTGGATATCGGCATCCTGCCCGACATTCTCGCGGGAAATATCATCGGCATCGTGGCACAGCGGTTGATCCGTATCTTGTGCAAGCATTGCAAGTATTCTTATCTGCCGGATGCAAACGAGCGCAAATTACTCGGGCTAGGCCATCATGAAGATGTAACACTGTATCGCGCCGCCGGGTGCGACATGTGCCACCACCAGGGCTATAGCGGTCGCCAGGCCATCATGGAGATCCTCAAGATGGACTCGGACCTGGATGACTTGATCGCGCGCCGTGCCAGTATCCGCGACATCAAACACGCCGCGCTTGAACGCGGCTTCCGGCCTTTGGCGCAGGACGGCATCCGGCGCATCCTGCAAGGCGTGACGTCCGTCTCGGAAGTGTCGCGCGTAGTCGACCTTACCGATCGCTCATAGGAGATTTGCAGCGTGGCGCTCTATTCCTACAAAGCGATCGCAAGTAACGGCAAGACCGTTAAAGGTCTGCAAGACGCCGCCAATCTGATCGATCTGGAGATGCGCCTCAAGCACGGCGGCCTGGATCTCATCAATGCAAAAGAACAAGAAGATGTCGCCACCTTTGGTGGTGGCAAGATCAAACGTATCGACCTCATTACTTTCTTCTTCAACCTGGAACAACTGACTCGCGCCGGCGTACCGTTGTTGGAATGCCTGGGTGACTTGCGCGACACCATGGAAGATCCCGCCTTCCGCGAGATTATCGCCAGCATGGTCGAATCCATCGAGAACGGCAAAAAATTGTCGCAGGCGATGGCGGAACACCCGAACGCGTTCGACAAGATCACCACCAACCTCACCAAAGCCGGAGAGAACAGCGGACGGTTGGTCGATGTGTTTGGCCACCTGACCGAATCGTTGAAGTGGCAGGACGAGATGGCATCGCAGACCAAGAATATGATGATCTATCCGCTTTTCGTTGGGACAGTGGTGCTCGCCATCACCTTTTTCCTGATGATCTACCTGGTACCGCAACTGGTGGGATTCATCAAAGGCATGGGGCAGGAGATCCCGCTACAGACGCGGATGTTGTTGGCGACCTCGTGGTTCTTCGTCAATTATTGGTATCTCATTCTGCTGACGCCGCCCGCCTTGTTCGGTCTTTACAAAGTCGCGTTGATCAGCTATCCGGGGTTGCAATACCATCTGGACAACCTCAAACTGAACATATGGCCGACCGGCCCCATTCTGCGCAAGATCATTCTGGCCCGCTTCGCCAATACCTTCGCCATGATGTACAGCTCAGGCATCACCATTCTGGATTGCATCTCCAATTCGCGCGACTTGGTAAGCAACCAGGTCATTGCGCAGAGTTTGCAAAACGTGATGAAGGAGATCGAGTCGGGGAAAAATCTGACACAGAGTTTCCAGCAGGCGGGGATCTTCCCTCCCCTCGTGGTACGCATGCTCAAAGTAGGCGAGGCCACCGGGCAACTCGATCAGGCACTGCTTAACGTGAGTTACTTCTATGATCGCGATGTCAAAGACTCGATCAAGAAAGTTCAAGTGTTGATCGAACCTACCATGACCATCATCCTCGGCACCCTGCTCGGCTGGGTGATGTTATCGGTGCTGTCGCCGATCTACGACATCATCAGCAAGGTAAAAATGTAATGGCACGCACCCTCCTTTTTCTGAGCGCAGAGTCTTTTCAGGCCTATGTCTGGAAAGGGACGAGTTTGACTTTGCAGGGCAGTTACACTAACGACTCGGATGGGCGGGAACAGTTTTCCCACTTCCTCGACAAGCACACATATCCCGCATTACTGCTGGTGGACATCATCGAGGAAGACTTCCATCAGGAAACTGTCCCACACTTATTCGGCCCCAATCGCAGCGCGTTACTTGCTCGCAAATTCGAGCAGTATTATCGAACTACCCCTTTCCGCCAGGCATCCCTGCTGCAACGGCAGAGCGAGGGGCGTCGCGACGATGACATGCTCTTTTCCGCCCTCACCAATCCCAAACGCATCACCCCCTGGTTGGATGCGCTGCTGGCAAAACATATCCCGTTGCGGGGCATCTATTCTGTCCCCCTCATCAGTGCGCCCGTGCTGAATGAGATTGCTGCGGAACATGTACTGTTGCTGTCGTGGGAAAAAAGTTCGGGCTTGCGCCAAACCTATTTCAGCAACCGGAAATTACATTTCTCGCGCTTGACCCCGATCAGTGAGAGTGGCTCATTCTGTGCATCGGTCCTCGAAGAAACGCCGCGTACCCAGCAATACCTGAAGAGCCGTTCCTTGCCTCCTTCCGGCGAGGAACTGAATGTTCACATCATCTGCCATTCGACAGACAGGGCGGAATTGCATGCCAAATTATCCGATAACGGGAATTTGCATTTCACCTACCTGGACATCCAGGATGTCGGCAAACGTTTCGGTAGCGAACATGTATTTGATGACTCGGATGCGACGCCGTTATTCCTGGAACTGCTGGCAACCAGCAAGCTGGGTGCCAATTACGCCAACGCTTCGCATACCCATTTCTATTTTACGTGGCAGTTGCAACGGATCTTTTACGGTTTGGCCATCGTCACGATCTTGGCCAGCCTGGCTTGGAGTGGTACCGCCTACTGGTTGAGTAACGATGTGGTTGCCGAGACCGAACCGATCAAGATGCAGGCGGCTCAATTGCGGCAAGAAATCCAACAAGTGCAGTCGAACTTCGGGAATTCAACCGTTCCTGCGGCTGACATGAAAACGGCTGTCATGCTCGCACGTAATTTGAACGAGTACACGCCTGCGCCCAAAGACGTGATCAGCGGGATCAGTCATGTGCTGGATAAGTTTCCGCGCGTTGTCCTGCGCCAACTCTCCTGGGAGACCAGCGCGGCAGATGCCCCACCTTCACCCTATCCGGCTCAGCTCATCACTTTCGAGGGTGAGTTGACCGGCTTTGGAAATGAGCATCGTCAATTGCTTACCTATCTGGATCGCTTCAGGCAAGCACTTATCCAGCAGGGTTACAGTCTAAGCACGGAAACATTACCGCTGGATGTCAGCTCTAAAGGCTCCATCAGTGGCGATACCCAATCGAACACCGGCAAGCCAGCATTCTTCACGCTGAAACTCATCTGGAGGCATCCGTCATGAGCATTTCCTTTGACGATTTGCAGGCATTGAAAACAAGTCTAGTCGCATTTCTTTTCAGCATCGTGTTTGCCATTGTGTTGCTCTCTTACATAGAAGATCCACAGATACAGGCAGTTAAAGACCGGCAAATTGCCCGGCAATCGCTCGTAGATGCGCGCGCTCAACTCACCGCGGCTCAAAATGATCTGCAAAACATGGCAATCTACCAGCAGGAATACCAGGCGTTGGAAGCGCAAAAGATTATCGGCAATGAACAACGACTCGATTGGATAGAAGGGCTGGAGAAATTGCGTAAACAGGGTGTCGTGCAAGATTTCCAATACGCCATCGCGCCGCAACAAGGTTATTCCCCCAACCCGCCATTGGAGCTGGGGAGCTTCACACTCAACCTCAGCCCGATGACCTTGCAAGTCGATCTGTTGCATGAAGAGCAATTACTGCACTTGTTCACAGCGTTGCACAATCAAACGCAAGGCTGGTTCATTCTTGACCGGTGCAGTCTGTCGAAGTCTGTCGAACTCAATGGCAGCACAACTTCCCTCAGGGCGAATTGTGCGGGCGGGTGGCTGACCATGAAGAACAGGAATCAGCCATGAGATACACGCAAATAATCTTGCTTTTGCTGACCGTTGCAGCAGGAGCAAATGCAGCGGAACTGGGGCGACTGTTTTACACACCCCAACAACGCGCACAACTCGAAGCACCCAAACAAGCAACGCAAAACGATGCAGAAGGCAAAAACGAGCCCGCAACCAATTCTATCGTCGTCAACGGTGTGATCCAGAAACAAGATGGCAGCCGTATCGTGTGGCTAAACGGGACGCAACAACCCGCTTCGCGCGGCAATGAAAAGTCCCCTTCCACCGTGCCTGTCACCGTGCCTGGAAGATCACAAACCGTACAAGTCAAGGTCGGGCAGCGGTTGATCTTGAACACACCGGTCGCACGTGACACGGGCGAAAAGAAACCTGACGCCTCCGTACCGCCTAAACCTGCCGTCGAAGACGACGACTGATCATGTTGCAACAGCACGCCCAAAGTCAGCACGTGCAGTCAAACATAAAACAGCGCGGAGCTGCATTTATCGTGATGCTGGTCATCATGGTGGTTGGCGTTACTGCAGTTCTTGTTGGATCTTTGAAAAGTGCGGAAATCAAGATAGATCGAGACGAAAAAACAGCAATGGCTTTGGCTCAGGCAAAAGAGGCTTTGGTTGGCTATGCTGCCACTTATGCTAACTTTCCAGGAAGTTTACCCTGCCCCGATACAGACAACGATGGCGTATCTGATGCCGGAGGATCAAATGAATGCCCAAGTTACATTGGCAGAATCCCTTGGAAGACTATCGGGATAGCTGACTTGAGGGATGCCTCCGGTGAGCGACTTTGGTACACACTATCTCGGAATGTACGCAGATACGACACAGTTCGCCCCCTCAACAGTGATACCAATGGCACCCTCAATGTATCTGGCAACTATACGGCAAATAATCTGATCGCAATTGTGTTCGCACCTGGATCAGTCATCGGCAATCAAAGCCGTTCGGATAGTCAAACAACACCGTGTACGACCACAGGCGACACCAGAAAACAAAGTTTATGCGCTGCCAATTATCTGGAAGGAAACAACGCCAATCCAAGCCCAGGAGTCAACCCAAATCTGACTTTCCAAAACGGCAACGAATCCTATTCGTTCAATGATCAGCTGATCCTTATTTCACATGAGCAATTCTTCCCGCTTATAGAAAAGCGGGTGGGGAACGAAATTAAAAAGATGCTCAACACTTATTATTCCTCATGGGGAATATTCCCTTTCGCGGCACCTTTCGTTGACCCTTCCCTGCCCTTCACCGATCCATCCAGGCCATTCATCGGCGCCCCCAATACTCTTGAAGGATTATTGCCGATGGGGGCCACATGGACCGGCATCCCTACTTACAGCATTTCGAGTGGCAGTGCAGATGTTGTATGCGAATTGCGGAATGGCAATAACAGCCTGCCTAATGCCCGTGCACGCTGTTCTATCAGTAATATCAGCAGCTCCCCTAACATCCAAATCAGCGGAACGCTGGCTGGCCTAAGATTGTGGCGGCCGCATGACTTGAATGATGTGAATCAAGTGCGAGTTCGGCTCAATGGCGTCTCCTTCAGCGCATCCAGTGTAAGCGGAATGAACGCTGCGATTTCCTACACTATGAATGCCAACGGTAGTGTGGGAGTAACTTTTACTGGCAATCTGGTCTCAGGCGTGGAACGTATCGAACTGCGTGATGTAGTAGTAGATCCTGACGTAGACCCGGTAGATCCCGCTTATGCATGGTTCATCCGAAATCAATGGAATCGCGTCATGTATTACGCCGTGTCTCCCGGATATGCCCCGACTGGTGCTAGCCTTTGCAATCCATTGCCTGCTGCTCCAGCCTGTCTGTCTCTGAGCGGCAATCACACAGGGAATGACAATCGAGCCATCCTCATCATGACCGGCAGAGTCATCGCATCCAATCATCCCTCCAGCAATTTGAGTGATTATTTGGAGGGGGAGAATTCAACACCCTCGGATAATATCTTCGAGAGCCATTCGATTTCCCCCACCTTCAACGACCAAGTTATCGTGATCGCTCCATGAACAGTCGCCCCACTTTTGAAAGTAACTCAATCCGTGATACGCAACGCGGATTTTCACTGGTCGAGATGGCAATCGTTTTGGCCATCGTTGCATTGCTATTGGCCGGACTGTTACCCACCCTATCAGCGCAAGTTGAACAACAGCGCAGAACCGAAACACGGAAATTGATGGATGAAATCCAACAGGCGTTATTCGGTTACGCCATCATCAACGGACACCTGCCTTGTCCGTCTTCGGCTAGCAACCCGAATTTTGGAGAAGCCGACGCAAGTTGCGTGAGTCCATCATCGGAAGGGTTCCTGCCTTGGAAGTCATTGGGTGTTTCTGAGACAGATGCTTGGGGCATCAAAGGCAGCACACAACGTATCGGTTATTGGCGTTACCGCGTTGAGCCAGCATTTGCCTCAAGCGTTGCATTCACGCTTTCCACAACATCCAGTTCAACACTGGATTTGCAAGTCAGAGACAGCATGAATAACCGGTTGACCAGTTCGAGTGAGCGTCCTCTCGCCATTATTTTTTCCACTGGACCAGACCTTACACCGAACGGCGAAAACGCAAATTATGAGCAGTCCAGTAACGCTACTTATCAAAGTGACACACCGGGCAAAAACCCAGACGGGACAAACTTTGACGACCTGACTGTTTGGATCAGCAGGCCGCTTCTGTTCAGCCGCATGGTCACTGCAGGCAAACTGCCTTAAACCCTGCGCCAGGTCGTACCCTGAGCCGAGTCTTCCAGCACGATTCCCGCTTCAAGTAATTCCTTGCGAAGGCGGTCTGCCTCGGCAAAATTCTTGGATTTTTTGGCGGCAATGCGCGCTTCGATCTGCGTATTGATTGCTGCATCATCCAACCCGCCCGCAGTTGTCTCACCTTGCAGAAATACTTGCGGTTCGCGTTGTAGCAGACCCAACACTCCGGCTAATTCTTTGAGTTGGGTGGCTGCCTCAACGGATTGATTGCGATTCACTTCGTTGGCAAGATCGAATAACACGGCAACGGCTTCCGGTGTGTTGAAATCGTCGTCCATTGCGGCTTTGAAGCGGGCGGCATGGGGCGTGTTCCAGTCAATCACCGCGCCTGCCTGTAGGTCGGGATTCATCCCGACAGCGTCATGTCGGGATGAATCCCGACCTACATTCCCGACACTCTTCAGCGCCGTATAGAGCCGGGTCAGCGCACCCTTGGCGTCGTCCAGATGATGATCGGAATAATTCAGCGGACTGCGGTAATGCGCGCGCAGGATGAAGAAGCGCACCACTTCGGCATCGTATTTTTTCAACACTTCGCGGATGGTGAAAAAATTGCCGAGGCTCTTGGACATCTTCTCGTTGTCCACGCGCACGAAACCGTTGTGCATCCAGTAATTCACGTATTGGCACTGGTGCGCGCCTTCGCTTTGCGCGATCTCATTCTCGTGATGCGGGAACTGCAAATCCGCTCCGCCGCCGTGAATATCGAAATGATCGCCGAGAATTTCCGAGCCCATCGCGGAGCATTCGATATGCCAACCGGGACGGCCTTTACCCCACTTCGAATCCCATTTCACTTCGTCGGCTTCACTGTCTTTGGCGTGTTTCCACAACACGAAATCGAGCGGGTCATGCTTGTCGGAGGTCACTTCAACGCGCTCACCGGCGCGTAGATCTTCCAGCGATTTGCCTGACAGCTTGCCGTAGCCATTGAATTTGCGCACCGCATAGTTCACGTCGCCATCCGTCGCCTGATACGCCAAACCGTTCTGTTCCAACTGTTCGATCATCTCCAGCATCTGCGGCACGTATTGCGTGGCACGCGGTTCGTGATCGGGGCGCTGCACGCCCAGCGCATCAGCATCGTCGTGCATCGCATCGATGAAGCGCTGCGTGAGTTGATGGATGGATTCTTTGTTCTCTGCTGCGCGCTTGATGATCTTGTCGTCGATGTCGGTGATGTTGCGCACGTAGGTCACGTCGTAACCACTTGCCTTCAACCAGCGATACACCATGTCGAACACCACCATCACCCGCGCATGGCCGAGATGGCAATAGTCGTACACCGTCATGCCGCACACATACATGCGCACGGTATTCGGGATAATGGGTTTGAATTCCTGCTTGTCGCGGGCAAGGGTGTTGTAGATTTTCAGCATGACTATTTCCTACCTGATCTGTCATGCCGGCGAAGGCTGGAATGACAGTCAATTACGTTTTATTTTCCGCGAACCAGCAGCACCGGCACCGCCGATGTGCGCATCACACCTTCCGCCACGCTACCCATCAACAGATGGTCGAGTCCTTTGCGGCCATGGGTACCCACCACCAGCAGATCTGCCAACCATGCCCCGGCTTCCGCGCTGATCACGGCACCGATACGCCCGCTGTAATCTTCGACCAACTTGGTCTCGACCCGGATGCCCGCCTCGGTTACCCGGGCTTTGTCTTTGTGCAACAGTTGCCTGCCCGACTCGACGAACACCTTGATCACATCGGTCATCGGAATCGCCGCCATGCCTTCGAGATCCCAGGTGACCGGCATTTCTTCGCAGACATACAGCAACAGCAAAGTCGAATCCAAGTGCTTGGCGAGCTTGATCGCCTCGTTCAGCGCGGCAGTCGAAGTGTCGCTACCATCCACCGCCACGGCTATGCGTTTGTACATGTTTTCTCCCAGTAAATTTGAAACTCGCGTAGCGTACTTTTGCCCCCGCCCCAGCCGGGGGAGGGTTGCAGAGAGGGAACGGTCAATGCAGTTTTGGACACCCTAACCGTTAACTCTGCTCTTTCGACCATGAATCGCGCAACGTCACGGTGCGATTAAAAACCAGTTTGCCGTCTACCTTATGCTCGCGCCTGTCTGCCACAAAATACCCAAGGCGCTCGAACTGGTAACGCGTTTCCGGCGAGGCATCTTTCACGGCAGCTTCCACCCAGCCTTGCACCACGGTCAGCGAAGTCGGGTTCAAGTGATTGCAGAAATCAACCTCCTTGTCAGCGTCCGGTTCCGGCACGTTGAACAGGCGATCATACAAACGGATCTCGGCAGGCACAGCGTGTTGACATGACAGAAAATGGATCACGCCTTTGACCTTGCGACCTTCCGGATTCTTGCCCAACGTGGCGTGGTCGATGCTGCATTTAAGTTCGATCACCTTGCCCGAAGCATCCTTCACAACTTCGTCGCAGCGCATGACGTAGCTGTGACGCAGGCGGATCTCTCCGCCAAGGGTCAGCCGCTTCCAACCCGACGGAGGCACTTCGGCGAAGTCGTCGGCCTCGATGAATAATTCTTTTCCGAAAGGCACGAGACGCTTACCCAACTCGGGCATGTTGGGGTGGAAGTCCGCTTCGCGCGCCAACGCGCCGTCCGCATTGGTGATAGTCACCTTGAGCGGATTGATGATGGCCATCACACGCGGTGCGCGCAATTCCAGATCCTCGCGGATCGCGCCTTCCATGATCGCCATATCCACGCTGTTCTCGCTTTTGGATACGCCGATACGTTTGGCGAATTCGCGGATGCCCTCCGGCGTATACCCGCGCCTGCGCATACCACTGATTGTAGGCATGCGCGGATCGTCCCAACCGCTCACGTGCTTCTCGTTCACCAGTTGCAGCAACTTGCGTTTGCTGGTGATGGTGTAGTGCAGCTCCAGACGGGAGAATTCGTATTGGCGCGGATGGCAGGGGATGGTGATGTTGTCCAGCACCCAGTCGTACAGCGGGCGGTGATCCTCGAATTCCAGCGTACAGATCGAATGCGTAATGCCTTCCAGCGCGTCGGAGATGCAATGCGTGTAGTCGTACATCGGATAGATGCACCACGTGTCGCCGGTGCGGATGTGGTGGGCGCGCTTGATGCGGTAGATCACCGGATCGCGCATGTTGATGTTGGGCGAAGCCATGTCGATCTTGGCGCGCAGGACCATTGCACCGTCGGCAAATTCCCCGTTGCGCATGCGTGTGAACAGGTCAAGATTCTCGGCGACACTGCGCTCGCGGTTCGGGCTGTTCTTGCCCGGCTCCTTGAGTGTGCCGCGGTATTCGCGCATCTGCTCCGGTGTCAAGTCGTCTACATACGCCAGCCCCCTGTTGATAAGTTCGACCGCGAAGTCGTACAGCGCATCGAAATAATCCGACGCCCAGCGCACTTCCCCGTTCCATTCAAAACCCAGCCAACGCACGTCGTCCTGGATGGATAACGCGTATTCCTCGTTCTCTTTCTCGGGATTGGTATCGTCAAAGCGCAAATTGCACAGGCCGTTGTAATCCCTGGCCAAGCCAAAATTGAGGCAGATGGATTTGGCATGGCCGACGTGCAGGTAGCCGTTGGGCTCGGGCGGGAAACGCGTGACGATGCTGCGGTGTTTGCCACTGGCGAGATCGCCGTCGATGATGGTACGGATGAAATTGGAAACGGCTGCAGGCGGGTTGCTTGGATTGCCACTCATTGGATTGCCACTCATGATCGATGTGAATAAAGTCTGCGTTCGAGGTTCGCGATTTTACCCGAAACCGGCGCCGCCCAGATTGCCTGTTCGCCCCCACCACGCAAACCATGCGAGTCATATTCTATTTTTGGTAGAATCGCCGCCTACTGTCGGCACGGCTCCATTACGAGCACGCACCAAGAAAGATTTTTCGCGATGGACAAACAAATCAAATTCAAACTGTGTTTAACGCTGTGCGCTTTGTTTGCGTTCAGCTTTCCCGCCTCGGCAGACGAGATTCAGGACGCCAATAAGCTGTTCAAACAAGGTCAGAAAACTCAGGCTTTGGACAAGGTCAACGGCTTTCTGGCCGCCCATCCTAAAGATGCTCAAGCCCGATTCCTCAAAGGGCTGATCATCAACGATCAGGGCAACACCCAGGAAGCGATCAAGATCTTCACCGAGCTGACCGACGACTATCCCGAATTACCCGAGCCCTACAACAATCTGGCCGTGTTGTACGCCGGCAAGGGGATGTATGAGAAAGCCAAAGTCGCTTTGGAAATGGCACTACGCACCCATCCCAACTACCCTACCGCACACGAGAATCTGGGCGACATTTACGCCAAGATGGCCAGCCAGTCTTACGAGCGTGCCGTGCAACTGGATAAAAGCAATGCCGGTACGCAAGCCAAGCTCGCCTTGATTCGGGAATTGTTCAGCAAAGGAAAGGGGACGAACAAGGTCGCGCCGCCCCCCGCCGTCGATGCTGTCGAACCTGCTTCAAGTAACGCTTTGGCAGCCCCCGTGTCAGCCCGCATTGTGACTCCCGCTGAAAGTGTGATCGCGGGGACTATTGCACAATCTGCAACTGCCACCGGTGTCGATGCACAAGTCTTGAAGTCACTGGCTGACTGGGCTGCCGCCTGGTCGGCAAAAGACAGCAGCAAATATCTGACCTACTATGCCAAGTCTTATAAAACACCCGCCGGTGCAAATCGTGCAACTTGGGAAGCACAGCGCAAAGCGAGTATCGCCAAACCAAAATCCATCCGTGTTCTGGTACGCGATGCCAAAGTCAAAGTTTTGGACAATCAAAGCGCCTCCGTCCGCTTCAAGCAGATCTACCGCGCCAGCAATCTGAAGTCCTCCACCACCAAAATCAAGACGCTGCTCTGGGTGAATGACGAAGGCACTTGGAAGATCGCGGAAGAGCGGACAGGCAAGTGACCCATGATTGTCACCATGATTCTTTCTTTTCGGCAATTTCTTTCCACCCCTTCTCAAGGAGCAATCTGATGAAATTTTTGCATCTCGTTTTCGCATTCTTGTTGGCCGGATTTATCACCCTGCCAGCACATGCCGCTTCAACCCAAACCCCAACCTCAACTCAAGGAAAATCCACGATGGTCAAGCTCCACACCAACCTCGGCATCATCACTTTGCAACTCGACGCGGAAAAGGCACCCCTCAGCGTCGCCAACTTTATCGACTACGTGAACGGCGGTTTTTACAGCAACACCGTGTTCCACCGCGTGATCCCGAACTTCATGATCCAGGGCGGCGGCTTCGAACCGGGCATGAAACAGAAGCAGGTCAAAGCGGCCATCAAGAACGAGGCGGCAAACGGCTTGAAGAATGACATCTACACCATCGCCATGGCCCGCACGAGCGACCCGCACTCGGCCACGGCGCAGTTCTTCATCAACACCAAGAACAATTCGTTCCTCAACTATCCGGGACAGGATGGCTGGGGCTATTGCGTGTTCGGCGTGGTGGTGGAAGGCAAAGATGTGGTGGATGCCATCGGCAAGGTGAAAACCGGCAACAGCGGTTTCCACAATGACGTACCCAAGGAAGACGTCATCATCACCAAAGCGGAAGTGGTTCAGTAACACACCTAAGGACACCTCTCCCCGCGCGGGAGAGGAACGGAGAGGGAGTCACCGGCACAATGTCAACTTCACATGCGGGTCATTCCCTCTTCATCTCCGACCTGCACCTGAGCAGCGATCATCCGGATAGCGCGCTACAGTTTGCCCGTTTTGCCTGCGACATCGCACCACAGGCCGAGTCACTCTATATCCTCGGCGATCTGTTCGAATATTGGGCGGGCGACGACGACCTCGGCACTGCTTTCCATCAACACATCACCGCCACCCTGCGAACCCTGGCCGACCGGGGCACGCGCCTCTTCATCATGCACGGCAACCGCGACTTTCTGATGGATGAGCGGCTGGCCGCCGCCTGCCACGCCACGCTATTGGCCGACCCGACACTGCTTGACCTCTACGGCACGCCCACTCTGCTCACCCACGGCGATGCACTGTGCACCGACGATGCGGCCTACCAGCAATTCCGCCACACGGTGCGCAGTGATGTGTGGCGCGCGGAGTTTCTGGCACAACCGCTGAACCAACGCAAAGCACAGATCGAACAATTGCGTGCGCAAAGCGAACAATCCAAACGTGTCAAAGCGATGGACATCATGGATGTGAGCAGTGAGGCGGTGGAAACACTGCTAAGACAGTTCAACTACCCTCGTTTGATCCACGGCCACACGCACCGTCCGGCAAAACATCTGCATCATCCGGATGGCCACACTTGTGAACGCTGGGTGCTGGGCGATTGGGACAGCCACGCCAATGCCCTGCGTTGTGATAGCAGCGGTGTCCGCAGAGAACCTATCCCCTTTTAAACTAGCGTTGGTCAGCCATTCCCCAGCGCGGCAAAACTGTCTTGGTGCGGAAGTGACCGTGAGCGCCATCTCCCGCAAACGGCTGCGTTGCAGTAACGTGTCGATGACACCTGTGTGATGAGTGATTTTTTGGATTCATCCGGCTTTTGCGTGGGTTAAATCCATTGCGGCTATACCACAAGTGTTCCCCCACCCTAATCCCTCCCCCGGCGGGAGAGGGACTTAAACCACAAGCTTCTCCGCGCAGCCTCCCTCTGATGAAACAACTAGCCATTCGACTAAGCACGATAAAGCTGTGCAAGTCGCTGGTTATCCCGCCGGGGAAGGCTTGGCTTGACCTGAGCTTGTCGAAGGAGGGTGGGGGAGCACTCTTTAATTTTCCTGTCAACAAATGCAATGTGGGCTGTGGACATATTTTCGTCGTATCCCGATTCAAGTTACCCATAGAAAACCCGGACGAACCATTTTTTGTGAGTAACGCAGTATTGCGACGAAATTTGGATTTTGCGGGGTGCCCTTTAGACCTTATGCACGTTCCATTGCACCACCCCCCAGATGGAAAAGTCCTGTCCTGCTTTGATCTGTGTATCCGGATAGTCGGGATGGGCAGCGCGTAACACTTGACCGTGCGCCGTAAATATCAATTGTTTAACCGTGAATTCGCCGTCCACCACCGCGATCACCACGCAGCCGTGCGTCGCGGGCAGCGCCCGGTCCACCACCAGCAGATCACCGTCGAAGATACCCAATCCGCGCATCGAATCTCCCGCCACACGCATGAAGAAAGTGGATTCACGGTGCTCGATCAACTGCTCATCCAGACTGATGCGCTGCTGCACATAATCCTCTGCCGGAGAGGGGAAACCGGCCGGCACGGCCTTGCGCAACAGCGCGCGTTGGCGCTGGAATAATTCCTTGTTGGGATGGGTCAGCGAAAGCAGCACGGAAGGCATGGCACGCTGGCCAGCATGCACAGAGATTTGTCCCATGATGCTAATTCCGATACTTGCGGATGAGGCCGATCAGGATGCCGAAGATCTCCAGCGTGCCCTGCGGACGGATCACCGGGTAGGCGGGATTTTCCGGGCGCAGGATAAATTTGCCGCGCTCCTTGTCCAGCGTCTTCAGCGTGAATTCGTTGTCCACGATGGCCACCACGATATCGCCGACATTGGCCAAACTGCGCTTCTCCACCACCGCCACATCGCCATCGTGAATACCCGCACGGATCATCGAATCGCCCTTCACCGTGATCAGCGTGGTCTTGGAAGGCGTGTCGATCAGCATCTCGTCGATGACGAAATAGTCACCGTGCGCATCGTTCACCGCAACCGGCATCCCGGCCGGCACGGCAGCCTCGGCCAGCGCCCGCCCGAAGAATTGGCGGGTGGGGATCCACATCCCGTCCGGTGTGCGCTCAAGAAAACCGGCTGCACCCAAACGATCCAGAATCGCCTTGACCCAGGATTTGGAAGCGATGCCGAACACGTCACACAGCGCCGCATAAGACGGAATACTTTTCCAGTCGGCGTAATAGTCTTGCAGCTTGGCGAGATATTCCGCGTCGCGGGAATTGGCAGGATTGGAATCAGTCATGGCGACACCTCTACAGAACGAACGTGCTTTGCATCGTAAAGAACGAACGTTCTGATGTCAACTAAAATGGCAATAAAAAACCCGACTCAGTGGTCGGGTTTTTTATTGCGGCAAAACCGAAAATCACTTGCCTTTGGCGGCCATCAGCGCTTCGTATTTGGCTTGCAGCTGTTCTTTGGTTTCGACATTGGCATCATCTGTCGGGATGCAATCCACCGGGCAGACTTCCACGCATTGCGGCGTGTCGTAGTGCCCCACACACTCGGTACATTTTTTTGGGTCGATGATGTAGATGGTCTCGCCTTGCGAGATGGCGTCGTTCGGGCATTCCGGCTCGCACACGTCGCAGTTGATACATTCGTCGGTAATAATCAGTGCCATTTCTCTCTCCTTAAGTTGATTTTTTATCTTTTAATTTCGCCTCTACCGAGGGCGATACGAATTTGCTGACATCCCCGCCGAAGCGCGCGATTTCGCGCACCATGCTGGCCGAGATGAAGGTGTAGCGCTCGGCCGGGGTGAGGAACACCGTTTCGACATCCGGGTGCAGGTTTCGGTTCATGCCCGCCATCTGGAATTCGTATTCGAAATCGGAAACGGCACGCAATCCGCGCAACACCACTCGTGCATTCTTCGTCCGTACATAGTTCATCAACAGTTCGTCGAAACCCTCGACATGGACGTTGGGATAATCGGCGAACACTTCCTTGGCCATCACCACCCGTTCTTCCATACTAAACAGCGTGGCGACGCGACTGGCTGCCACCGCCACGATGACCTCGCCGAACAAGCCCGCCGCACGGCGTACTACATCCTCATGCCCGCGCGTGATGGGATCGAAGGTGCCGGGATAAACGACTCGTATCATGCTCGCCTTATTAACTGGTGGTGCACCGCACCTGCCTTGCCCTGTTTCAATACTTGCCACCCCTCGCCCGGCACGAATACATTGCCGCTTTCCACATAGATCACGCCCTCCGCAGTCAGCCTGTTTACCAATTTCGGCAGCAGTTGCGGTAGAAAATCGCTTTGAAACGGGGGGTCGAGAAAGATGACGTCGAATGCCAAGTTTTCTTGAGCGGCGAATTTTAGCCCATCTGTGCATACCAACGCCACATTGGACAGCGCCAAACGCTGGGCATTTTCCTGCAAGACCCGGAAGGTCGACCGGTTACTTTCCACCATCACCACGTGTTCAGCTTCGCGCGAAGCGGCCTCAAACCCGAGCGCGCCACTGCCCGCAAACAGATCAAGACAGCGCTTGCCATACAACGTCTGCCCCAGCCAGTTGAACAGCGTCTCGCGCACCCGATCCGGCGTGGGGCGCAACCCTTCGGCATCCGGGAAGGTGATGAAGCGACTGCGATGGGTGCCGCCGATGATGCGGACCTTGTTAATTTTGCCCTCCCGGAGCACCGACGATCACCGTTGCCATCGCGTTTGGGTCGATCCGGCGTTTGAAAGCAGCATGGATCTGTTTGACCGTAACGGCCTCGACACGCAGCGTAAAATCATCCAGGTAGGTCAGCGGCAACCGGTAAAAACCGATCACGCTCAGATAATCCAGAATCTTTCTGTTGCTGTCGATGCGCAGCGGAAAACCACCGATGATGTTATCTTTGGCGGCTTGCAGTTCTTTCTCGGTCACGCCTTTTTCGACGAAGGAATTCACCGTCGCACGCACCAGTCGCAACGCTTCATCCGCCTGTTCTTTTTTTGTCTGCAGGCCGATCTGGAATGCGCCCGGTTGCTGCATCGGCATGAAGTAGCTGTAGACGCTGTAGGCCAAGCCGCGTTTCTCGCGCACTTCGTTCATCAAACGCGAAACGAAACCTCCGCCACCCAAAATATAGTTACCGACATACAACGGAAAATAATCCGCATTGTTGCGCGCGATGCCGGGTGCGCCGATCAGGATGTGGCTCTGGCTGGCCGGATGCGCCAAACGTTGTTCGCTTGCCGCAATTTTTGCCACGACAGTCGGTAGCGCGGCGCTGCTTTCGCCCTGTGGCAGATTCGCGGTGAGCTGTTGCGCAATCGCTTCCGCCTGCTGCCGGGTCACATCGCCCATCAACGCCACCACCGCTGTTTTGGCGTTGTAATGTGCCTGGTAAAAAGCCTCCAGGTCGGCGCGCTGTATCTTCTCGATGTCTGCCACTTCGGCTTGCCAGCCGTAGGGATGATTGCCGAACACGGCTTTGCCGAAAGCTTTCCCGGACAAGTGTTCGGGTTTGGTCTCGGCCTCTTTCAGTTCTGCGACGATGCTCGCCTTGTTACGCGCCAAAATGGTATCCGGAAACAGCGGTTGCTGTAACACCCGCGCCACGATTTCCAGTGCCGCATCACGTTCGGCGGCACTGCTCAGCGTGCGCAACGAGATGGACGCGCGATCGGCATCGAGACTGCCGCCCAGTTGCGCACCGATGTCGGCCATCTTGCGTCCGATGTCGTCCTCGCTCAAGCCCTGTGCTCCCGCGTCCAGCAAGCCATGCGTCAACCCGGCCACACCGATCTTGTCGGCCGTATCATAGGCGCTGCCTGCGGCAAAATTGACGGCCACATCCAGCATCGGCAGGTCGTGATTTTCGACGAAATACACATGGGCACCACTGGCGGCTTGCCAGTGTTGAATATGCGGCGTGGCGAATGCGCTACTGGCAACACAGCACAGCGCGATTATTGAAAATAGTTTAGTGCGCATGCGCTGCTCCTCCGACATGCTTGGGTTTGTTCGAAAGCGGCTGCGGATCGAGTACGGCAATCGTCAGATGATCGTCCTGCAATATCTCGCGCGCGACTTCCTGTACTTGTTGCGCTGTCACGCTTTGCAACTTCTTCAACATGACCGGAATGTCCCTGTGCGACAAGCCGATACTTTCCAACTGTCCGATCTGCATCGCCTGATAGAACACCGAATCCAGTTTATAGACCTCCGACGCGGTGACCTGCGCACGCACGCGCTTCAACTCTTCCTCGCTCACACCATCGCGCACCACGGCTTGCAGCTGTTCGCGTATCGCCGCTTCAAGCTCGGCGATAGTTTTGCCTGTGGCGGGCGTTGCTTCCAGAGTGAACATGGACGGGCCGCGCGCGGTACTGTCGTAACCCGCGCCCACACTCAACGCCACTTGCTGTTCGCGCACCAGTGTTTTGTTCAGACGCGCCGATTGATTGCCGTCCAATACACCCGCCAGCACGGACAACGCGTAAGGTTGCCAGTCTTTTTCCACATCACGCAACGTCGGGGCATGGTAGGCCATGATGATGAAAGGCAATTCAGCCGGCGCTTTGACGACGATGCGCTTGATGCCAAGCTGGGGTTGTTCGCTGGCGGTCTTGCGCTGCTGCAACTGCACCGCCGGTATGCGGCCGTAGTAACGCTGTGCCAAGGCGAACACCTCTTGTGCCCGCACATCACCCGCGATCACCAGTGTCGCGTTGCCCGGCGCATACCATGACCTGTACCAATCCCGCGCATCGCTCGCCGTCATATTTTGCAGATCGTTCATCCAGCCGATCACCGGGTTGTGATAGGGATGCTCCTGATAAGCGGCCGCCATCAAGCGCTCCCCTACCAGCGAATGTGCATCGTCATCGGTGCGCCAGCGCCGCTCCTCCATCACCACTTTGATCTCTTTGTCGAATTCTTGTTTGCTCAACACCAGGTTGTGCATGCGGTCGGCCTCAAGCCTCATCGCCAACGGCAATCGGGATTTGTGCAGTTGCTGAAAATACGCGGTGTAGTCATAACTGGTAAAAGCGTTCTCGCGCCCGCCCGCCGCAGCAATACGGCGCGAGAACTCCCCCGCCGGTATGGATTTCGTTCCCTTGAACATCATGTGTTCCAGCACATGCGCCACGCCGGTGGTGCCGGTCTTTTCGTCCATGCTGCCGGCGCGATACCAGATCTGTTGCACCACGGTCGGCGCACGGTGGTCTTCTTTTACGACAACTTTCAAACCATTGGCGAGGGTCTTTTCGAACACTTCGGCGTGCGTGATGCCTGCCCATAAGACACAGCTTAAAATCCAATAAAATCTCATCCGATTCGCCTCTTACGAGCATGGCAATAATGCCACCCCGAATAATAAACTCGCCATGCTCGTTCCCTCACCTCAATCCTCTCCCGCAAGCGCAAGCGGGCGAGGAGGCAAACGAATCGCTACGCGAGATTTCCGTTATACCGTTAAAATGCGCGCGCATTATCCGATATTCCTTGAAACATTTCCCAGCAGATATTTTACTTACATGTTCAGCTTTCTGAAAAAGAACACCGTCGCGACAAGTCCGTCTGACAGCGGATGGATTGGCAGACTGAAGGCCGGTCTGTCGCGTACGGGCGGGCAACTTGCCAATCTTTTCGTTCCCGGCGCCAGGATTGACGAGGACCTTTACGAAGAATTGGAGACCATCCTCATCACTTCCGATGTGGGCATGGAGGCCACACGCTTGTTGCTGGCGGATGTGCGGCGTCAAGTGAAAGAACAACACCTGACCGAATCCGGCCAAATGAAGGAAGCCTTGGCACACGCAATGTTCAAGCTGTTGCAACCGCTGACAAAGCCGCTGGATGTCAGTACACACAAGCCTTTCATCATCATGCTGTGCGGTGTCAACGGCGCCGGCAAGACCACCTCCATTGGCAAGCTGGCCAAACATTTTCAGAATCAGGGCAAATCGGTTCTGCTGGCGGCAGGCGATACCTTCCGCGCCGCCGCGCGCGAGCAACTGATGGAATGGGGCAAGCGCAACAACGTCACGGTTATTGCACAACAAAGCGGCGATGCGGCGGCGGTGATCTACGACGCGGTGCAGGCGGCGCAGGCGCGCGGCATCGACGTGGTGCTGGCGGATACCGCCGGTCGACTGACCACACAGGCGCACCTGATGGAAGAAATTAAGAAGGTAAAACGCGTCATTGCCAAAGTATTGCCCGAAGCGCCGCATGAAGTGCTGCTGGTACTGGATGCCAATACCGGTCAAAACGCGCTGTCCCAAGTCAAAGCCTTCGATGAAGCGCTGGGCGTGACCGGCCTTGTGTTGACCAAACTCGACGGTACGGCCAAGGGTGGGGTGATCGCCGCCATCGCCAAAGCGCATCCCATACCCGTGCGATTCATCGGCGTGGGCGAAGGTCTGGACGATCTGCGCCCGTTCGTGGCGGAAGAATTCGTGGCTGCATTGCTTGGGATGCAGGCATGACACGGCGTTACGAAGCAACCGTTACGGGAATGACTGCGCGCCGCTTTACTAACACACCGCCCACACTAAGCCGATCTTGCGGGGGCAGGCAGTGATCAAATTCAACCAGGTTTATAAACGCTATCCCGGCGGGCAGGAAGCACTGAAGAATTTGAGTTTCGAAGTGGCCGAAGGTGAGATGGCCTACCTCACCGGGCATTCCGGTGCGGGCAAAAGCACATTACTTAAACTCGTTGCCGCCATCGAACGTCCTACCAGCGGAAGTGTGCTGGTCAATGGACAGAACATCCGCGCCCTCAAACGCGAGGCGATTCCACTGTTGCGCCGTAACATCGGTTTGATCTTTCAAGACCATAAATTACTGTTCGACCGCAACGCCTTTGACAACGTGATGCTGCCTTTGCAGATCTGCGGTTTCGATCACCGCGAAAGTTCCAAGCGTGTACGTGCCGCACTGGACAAGGTCGGCCTGCTTGACCGCGAAAAAGCCAACCCCATCGCACTTTCCGGCGGAGAACAGCAACGCCTGTGCATCGCGCGCGCCATTGTGAACCGCCCGACCATCCTGTTGGCGGACGAACCGACTGGAAATCTGGATAACGCATATTCGAACGAGATCATGCACATCTTCAAATCGTTCCATCAAGTCGGTGTCACACTGCTCATCTCGACTCACGACGAAAGCGTCCTGCAGAAATTCCCCGCTCGCGCCTTGCACCTCAAACACGGAGAGTTACAGGCCGCTTCGACAGGCTCAGGACAAGCATGATGAATACGCTTATTGAACATCTGCGCGTTCTGCGTTCCACTGTGCAACGCCTGTTGCTCACCCCCAATGCCACGCTGCTCAACATCCTCATCATCGGCATCGCGTTAAGTCTGCCGGTTGGCGGCTATGTGTTATTGAAAAGTTTGCAGAATCTCACTGCGCAATTGACCGGCGCTCCGCAGATCAGCGTATTCCTGGCAACCGGAACAAGTACCAATGAGATTGAGCGTATCGGCGAAAAACTCAAACAGCAGGCAACCATCAAACGTATCGAATTCATTTCACGCAATGTCGCGCTGAAGAAGCTGCAACAAAGCACGGGGTTGGCTGACGTGGTCGGCAACCTTGCACAAAACCCGCTGCCGGATGCGTTCATCATCTACCCAAAATCAACCGGCTCGGCTGCGATGGAAACACTGCGTGATGAATTAAAAGCATGGCCGCACTTCGACCATGTGCAGCTTGATTCGGCTTGGGTAAATAAGGTGGAAGCTCTGCTGGACTTCGGAACATTGGCAATCGCCATCCTTGCCGCGTTGTTGAGTTTTGCCTTGATCGCGATCACCTTCAACACTATCCGCTTGCAGATATTGACGCGGCGTGAAGAGATCGAGGTCGCCAAACTGATCGGCGCGACCGATGGCTTCATTCGTCGCCCATTTCTATACTTCGGCCTCACCCAGGGTTTGTTAGGCGGGATCACGGCGCTGTTGATCGTCTCCGGCAGCTTGATGTTGCTGAATCACAACCTTTCCGAGCTCACTCAGCTTTATGCCAGCACGTTCAGCCTGCAAGCGCTGTCATTTGCCGACAGCCTCACACTGCTCGGTTTCTCTGCCTACCTCGGCTGGCTGGGAGCTTGGTTCTCGGTATCTCAACACCTGTGGCAACTCGAAATACGTTAACCCTCATTTGTTTTAATTTTCGCCTTGGCACTCGCCTTGCACGAGTGCTAAAATCAAAAAAGGAGGGAACACCATGAATACAACCATGAATCTGCCGTTGCCATCTGCTCTGGGTAGCTTGGAGGCCTATGTTCAGGCCGTGAAGCGATTCCCGGTGTTGTCGCAGGAAGAAGAATTGGCATTGGCAACCCGCTTCAAGAACGAAAGTGATCTGGATGCAGCGCGTCAGTTGGTGCTTTCACACCTGCGCGTGGTGGTCAGTGTGGCGCGTGGTTACTCGGGTTATGGCTTGCCGCAAGCCGACCTGATCCAAGAAGGCAACATCGGCCTGATGAAGGCGGTAAAACGCTACGATCCTGATCGCGGTGTGCGCTTGGTGTCGTTCGCTTTACATTGGATTCGGGCGGAAATCCACGAGTTCGTGGTACGTAACTGGCGCATGGTCAAAATCGCAACGACCAAAGCGCAACGCAAATTGTTTTTCAATCTGCGTAGCATGAAACAAGGTTTGGAGCCCCTTAAACCGCAACAGATTCAGGAGATCGCCCAACAACTCAATGTGAGCGAGCACGATGTGGTGGAGATGGAGGCTCGCTTTGCGGGTCACGAGATTGCACTGGATCCATTAACCGCCGATGACGATGAGAGTTACGCTCCGATACAATATCTGGCGGATAGTGCCGATAACGAACCTTCGACTATTTTGGAATCCTCGGAGCGTGAGCACCTGCAAACAACCGGGCTGGCAAAAGCCCTGGCGAGTCTGGATGAACGCAGCCGTCGCATCGTCGAAGCACGATGGTTACACGAAGATGCTTCGGCCACGTTGCACGAATTGGCTGCCGAGTTCAAAGTATCTGCCGAGCGTATCCGCCAGATTGAACAAAAAGCATTAAGCAAGATGCACGGCGTGTTGGCTTTGCCAGCCCCGCGTTGAGGGTTTTGAAAAAACAAAAAGCCGCAGATTTTCTCTGCGGCTTTTTGTTTTCCAAGTTCTCACTTGACCACGGTTAGCCTCGGTTTGCCTGGTGTCGGCGGTGTGTCGTCCGGCACATCCTCGCCTACAGCGGAAACCGCCGAGGATTCCTGTCCCTGGAACACCAGCCCTTGCCCCGTTTCTTTCGAGAAAATTCCGATAACAGAAGAAATCGGCACGATGAGCTGATGTGCTACCCCCCCGAATCGCCCGCTACACGTGATGTCCTCATTACCCAGCTGAAGATTTTTGACCGCATCGACACCGAGGTTCAACACGATCTTGCCTTCTTTGACATAAGCCAAAGGCACCTGGGTGTAATCATCCACTTGCACGGCCAGATAGGGGGTGTAGCCTGCATCGGCACACCACTCATAGATGGCTCGTATCAAGTAAGGCTTGGTGGACGGTTCGCTCATTTGGGTACAGCCGACTACTTGCGCATCGCCTTTTCTGCGGGTGTCATCGCTTCGATGTATCCCGGACGCGAGAACAAACGCTCGGCGTATTTCATCAGGGGGGTGGCTTCTTTATCCAGATGAATGCCGTAATGATCCAAACGCCAGAGCAGAGGGGCAATTGCCACATCCAGCATGGAAAACTCGTCCCCCAGCATGAATTTTTGCTTGGTGAATACGGGGGCGATCTGCGTCAGGTTTGCTTGAACCGCAGTTCGTGCCTTCTCGGCCAATTTGGCATTGTTGCTCTCCAATCCGGCAATATGGCAGAACAACTCTTGCTCGAACCTGTGCAGGAACAAGCGGGCCCGAGCGCGCATAACGGGATCGGGCGGCATCAGTTGAGGATGAGGGAAACGCTCGTCGATGTATTCGTTGATGATGTTGGCTTCGTACAGGATCAGGTCGCGTTCGACCAGCACCGGCACTTTGTTATACGGGTTCATCACCGCCAGGTCTTCCGGCATATTGAACACGTCCACATCGATGACTTGAAAGTCCATACCCTTTTCGAAGAGCACGAAACGACAACGATGGCTGTAGGGATCAGTTGTCCCTGAATAGAGTGTCATCATAATAAAAACCGCCTAAATCTCAATGTACTACGATATAAAACCAAAAGGCGGAGCAAAAAGCTCCGCCATGTTGGCACTGATTAAAACGGTGCGGAAATTACCACAAACCCGCACCCTATTTCAATCGCTTAGTGGATATCTTTCCAGATTTCCTTCTTCAGGGCGTAAACCAGGACTAACAGAATGGAAAGGAAAGCCAATACGATCCAACCGATCTGCTCACGCACCAATTTGGATGGCTCACTCATGAACACCATGTAGTTGGTCAGATCACCGATTGCCGCATCGTACTCAGCGGGTTGCATCGAGCCGGGCGTCTTCAAAATCAGTTTCTTGACGTCGTGACCCTCGTGTTGCCCCACTTCCAACTCTTGCTCACCCTGAAGATCAGACAGAACGAATGGCATACCTACACTCGGAAACACGGTGTTGTTCCAACCGCTCGTACGCTTCGTGTCCACGTAAAAAGATTTCAAGTAGGTGTACAGCCAATCGGGACTCCGCGAGCGCGCGATCACACTTAAGTCAGGCGGAGCCACGCCGTAAGCAAGTTTTGCCGAGTTCGAATCCATCGCCGCTTGCATGGTAGAACCGATCTTGACGTCTTCAGGCAGCTCCAACTCTTTCTTGATCTGCTCTTCACTCATGCCGATATCGCCCAGGCGGTTGTAACGCATGTAACTCGCCGCATGGCAAGCCAGGCAGCGGGAAGTGAACAACTTCGCACCACGTTGCAGTGAAGCCTGATCTTTCAGATTGACCGGCGCTGTTTCCAAATGAACGCCAGCACCGCTGGCCACGGCCATCGCCGGTACTGCCATCAGCAGCACCAACATCCCTAGTTTTTTAATTGCATTCATGTCAACGAACCTCTCTCAATTATTTGGACGTCACACGATCAGGTTCCGGCTTGCACTTATCGATCTTGGTGTACCAAGGCATCAAGAAGAAGAAGGCAAAGTAGACAACCGCCAGTACACGGGAAATCCATGTGTACAGCTCTGTAGCGGGCATCAATCCCAGGTAACCCAAACCAACGAAGCTCACCACGAACGCCGCCAGGAAGGCTTTGTAGATCGGACCGCGATAACGGATCGATTTCACTTGCCCGCGATCAAGCCAAGGCAACGCAAAGAAGATCACTGTCGCAACACCCATCGCCACCACACCGGGGAACTGTGAACCAAACAACGGGGGCACGGCACGCAGGATCGCGTAATAAGGGGTGAAGTACCACACTGGTGCGATGTGTTCCGGCGTCTTCATCGGGTTCGCGGGAACGAAGTTGTTGTACTCCAGGAAGTAGCCACCCATATCCGGCGCGAAGAAGATAATCGAGACGAACACGATCAGGAACGCGACCGCAGCCACCGCATCTTTAACCACCATGTAGGGGAAGAATGGGATGCCGTCCAACGGATGTCCGTCCGGGCCTTTGTTCTTCTTGATCTCGATCCCGTCCGGGTTGTTGGAACCCACTTCATGCAAGGCCACCAGGTGAGCCACGATGATGAGGACCAGAATCAACGGGATCGCGACCACGTGCAAGGCGAAGAAGCGGTTCAAGGTGATGTCGGATACCACGAAGTCACCACGGATCAGAATCGCCAAATCATGACCCACAAAGGGCACCGACGAAAACAGATTCACGATCACTTGCGCACCCCAGAACGACATCTGCCCCCATGGCAACAAGTAGCCCATGAAAGCTTCGCCCATCAGCGCGAGGTAGATGATCATGCCGATGATCCACAAAAGTTCGCGCGGCTTACGGTATGAGCCGTACATGATGCCCCGGAACATGTGCAGGTAGATCACGATGAAGAACATCGATGCGCCGGTCGAGTGGATGTTGCGAAGAATCCAACCCAACTGCACGTCACGCATGATGTATTCGACAGAGGCGAATGCAAACAATGCATCCGGCTTATAGTTCATCGTCAGGAAAATGCCGCTGACGATCTGGATGACCAGCACCAGCAACGCGAGACCGCCGAAGAAGTACCAGAAGTTGAAGTTCTTGGGAGCGTAGTATTCAGAAGCGTGTTCCTTCCATGTTGAAACCAATGGAAAACGCTCATCAATCCACCCGATCAATTTAGTGATTAGATTCATCATGCTGCAACCCCCTTGACGCTATCATCACCAATCAACAGTTTGGTTTCGCTCAAATATTTGTGCGGCGGAATGATCAAGTTTGTGGGTGCAGGCACCCCCTTGAACACGCGTGCAGCCAAGTCGAAACGTGAGCCATGGCACGGACAGAACCATCCGCCCGCCCAGTTCGCACCCAGATCAGCCGGTGAGATTTCAGGACGGAAGGTCGGTGAACACCCCAGATGGGTGCAAACACCCAACACGACCAATACCTCGGGTTTGATCGAACGGGTCGGGTTGTTACAGTATTCAGGTTGTTGCGGCACGGAAGAAGTTGGATCAGCCAGCTCGCCGTCATGTTTTGCCAGCAGATCGAGCATCTCTTTGGTGCGGCGCACAATCCATACCGGCTTGCCCTGCCATTCGATACTGATCATGGTACCCGGCTCAATTGCACCAATATCCACCTCGACCGGGGCTCCTGCTGCTTTGGCGCGTTCGCTTGGCATCAAACTCAACACGAACGGGGCGCCCGCACCTGCTGCTGCCGCCCCACCTGCCGCCGCTGTTGCAGCGAGCAGCATTCGTCGCTTGCTGTGATCTACATTGTCAGTCATTTCCCTCATCCCTTCTGAAATACGTTACGCAAATAAACGACCCGTGCCATTGCACCTGTGCGCGGTGATGTCGTTTGGTAATGGAGGACGGCACTGCCTGTCTTATGGATTATTATTGTGACAAGCTGAAGTTTGACTCCCCAACACAAACTTCATGCCAATTTCGAAAAAAATACTTTCAAAATCTTACTGCTTGATCAATTGTTCTTAGCGCCCTGCTTGACCCATTTGCGGATAGCCAAGATGTATTGGCGATCCAAAGTGCCAGCCGCATTCAAACCCATTGGCATCTTCAGACCTTTGTTCGTTCCTGTCAGCAACTTGGACAACGTGCTCGCTTCACTGTCGCCTGGGATAACAACTTTGCCGAATTTGGTGCCTTTCATCAGTCCTTCGTAAGAAGTCAGATCAAGGCCACTTTTGACATAACCTTTAGAATCTTGAGTCGGTCGGTGACAACTCACACAATAGTCGTTGAATATTGGCTGGATGTCTTTCTTAAAACTTACATCACCTGAACGCAAGACGTTCATCGCATCATGTGCAGGCGCATCGGCTCTGTATTCAGCCAATGCATTGAACGAAAGGGCGCCCATGAAGATACCGCCCAGTAGAAACTTATAATGCATACTCCCTCCCCAAAATGGCCTAAGCAACGTAAAACGCAACCCAGCCACCTCCCTCACAGCAGAATGGCGCTGTCCCATCAAACAACCTGCCCAATCTGACTAATCCCAAAGGGCTATTACCAAACCGAAGGCGAATACTACTCAACGCTTTTGCAGATTGCAATGCAGATTCCTAGCTGTATACCCATAATTTATACTGGGTTATCTTGATCAAAAAAACAATGCTCCAATCCAAACTGGGCAGCGAGATGCTCCCCAAGTGATTGAATACCATAGCGTTCGGTTGCATGATGGCCTGCGACAATGAAGGCTACTCCGGATTCAAGTGCAATATGCACATGCTGTTCGGAGACCTCCCCTGTTACAAAAGCATCCACACCAAGCGCGATGGACAGATCGAAATAGCTTTGCGCCCCACCACTACACCAGGCGATTTTTGCGATATTCGATTCTGAATTTCCGATAACCAGCGGCTCACGGTGAAGTCTTTCGGCAATCCTGTTATTGAGATCGGCCAACCTTTGCGGCTTGTCCAGCCTTCCATAACAGGCAATACCCTGCTCGCCAAAGCGCCCTTCTTCGACAAACCCGAGTCTGTTTCCAAGTTGTGTGTTGTTCCCCCATACCGGATGGGCATCCAGCGGAAGATGATAGGCAAGCAGACTGACGTCGTGTTTCAGCAGATACGCGAGCCGACGCTTCTTGATGCCCGTAATAATCGGCTCTTCGTTTTTCCAAAAGTATCCGTGATGAACCAGAATGGCATCGGCACCCCACTCCGTTGCCGCCTCAAGAACTGCTTGTGAAGCTGACACCCCTGTTGCGATCTTCGTCACTTCGGATGTACCTTCAACTTGGATCCCATTTGGACAGTAGTCGCGAAATCGGCCGACCTCAAGTTGGCTTCCGATATAATTGCTCAAATCGATTAATTTCATCTCAACCTTTATCGTCTTTAGTGGGTCGTTTTAATCATACCATGCGTAAATTCTGGCTCCTTTTTGCCCAATCCACCACTGTCTGCTTGGCTCTGCTTTTTGTGATCCACACCCTAAAGCCATCGTTGCTTCCCCTGTCGGCACGCAGCGGCGTAGTGACACTTTATGAGGACGACCAACCAGGACTTCCCAGCGAATTGCCCAATATTGGTTTCAGCCGTGCCGCTCAAAAAGTGATGCCTGCCGTAGTCAATATCTTTACCACCAGCGAAGTCCGTCAGCGCGCGCACCCCTTTCTGGACGATCCGCGGTTTCGATTCTTCTTCGGCGATGAATTCGAGGAAAACGCCACCCAGCAAAGCTCAAGTCTCGGCTCAGGGGTTATAGTCAGTCATGATGGTTACATTCTCACCAACCACCACGTGGTTGAATCTGCCGATCAGATCGAAGTGGCGATTGCCGACGGGCGAAAAGCCAAAGGGCACATCGTTGGCACCGACCCCGAAACCGATTTGGCCGTCATCAAAGTGGATATCGGCAACAACCTGCCCGCCATCACTTTTGCGGGAGCGGAAGCGGCACACGTAGGCGACATCGCTCTGGCCATCGGCAATCCTTTCGGTGTCGGCCAGACGGTCACCATGGGAATCGTGAGTGCGCTCAAACGAAACCATTTGGGATTGAATACCTTTGAGAATTTCATCCAGACCGATGCCGCCATCAATCCGGGAAATTCGGGTGGCGCACTCGTTGACGTGGAAGGCAATCTGCTTGGTATCAATAGCGCCATCTATTCACCCAACGGAGGTTCACTCGGCATCGGTTTTGCCATTCCAGTGAGCACCGCAAAAAAAATCATGGAGCAGATCATCCAGAACGGCTCGGTTACTCGGGGATGGATCGGGGTTGCAGTGCAAGATATGACTCCGGAATTGGCAGAGTCATTCAAACTGAAAGATACGAAGGGCGTTCTGATCTCGGAAGTAGTGCGTGGAAGCCCGGCAGACAAAGCAGGCATCAGACCGGGCGATATATTGGTCAGCATCGCCGATAAAGATCTGAGTGATTCAACCGCTATGCTCGAAACAATCTCGGCTCTCATTCCGGGGAAAGCGGTACCCCTTAAATTGTTGCGCAATCAGACAGAGGTCGTCGTTGAAGTGAAAGTTGGCAAACGCCCAAAGCCCAAAACGATCGAATAGATTCAGATGACCTTTTTGCCAGTCGAAGTCCAACTGGCCACAACGATGCCCGCTTCGTAAAGTAGCCAAAGCGGAATCGCCAGCATGAATTGCGAAACAATATCCGGCGGGGTGAATATCGCGCCAAGCACAAAAGCCCCGACGATGACGTATTGGCGCACCTCGCGCAATTTCTGCACTGACACCATTCCCACTCGCACCAACAGGATCACGGCAACCGGCACTTGAAACGCCATGCCGAATGCCATAAACAAACCGATCACAAAACTCAAATACTTGTCGATATCGGTCATCACGGCCACCCCTTGCGGGGCTGACGCGGTAATGAACCCAAACACCACCGGAAACACCGCGAAGTAGGCAAATGCCATCCCGCCATAAAACAGCAAACTGCTGGCGACCACCAGCGGCAACACCATTTTCTTTTCGTGCGCATACAGTCCCGGTGCGACAAACCGCCACAACTGGAACAGGATATAGGGCAGGGAAATAAGCAGTGCCGCCATCATCGCCACCTTGAGCGGCACGAAAAACGGCGTGGTGACATCGGTGGCGATCATCTGCCCACCCAAAGGAAGCTTTGCCAGCATCGGCTGCGCCAACAAGGCATAAAGATCGGCGGCAAATGGGAACAAACAAACAAACACCAGCAACAGCGCAATCACTGAATTCACCAGACGTGAACGTAATTCGATCAAGTGCCCGATCAGGCTTTCACTGATTCCCATTATGGTAGGTTCTGAATCTTTTCAGGGGAGACGAGTGTTTCCTGCGATTCTGCCGGTGTGGGTTTGCGGTGTTGTGCCTGTAGAATTTGCTGCTCTAGGGTAAGTTGTGCACTTTGCACATCCTGCTCCAGTTCGGATGCTTGCCGCTCGAAATCTTGCTTCATTTTTTGCGCGGATTCAAGATCCATTTCGTTGGAAATATCATTTTTGACGGTACTCACATACCGTTGAACCCGCCCCCACAAATGCCCGGCAGTGCGTGCAACTTTCGGCAGCCGTTCCGGCCCGATGACAATGAGCGCAACCAGTGCGATCACAACAAGCTCGGAGAAGGCAACATCAAACATCGGTGTTATTTTTCTTTTGCATCACCTTCGATGGTCTTGGTGTCTGCCTGCTTGCCAGTACCTTCACCCTCTTTCAAACCATCCTTGAATCCCTTCACCGCGCCGCCAAGATCGCTGCCGATATTACGCAATTTTTTGGTACCGAAGATCAGCACCACCACCAGCAACACGATCAACCAATGCCAGATACTCATAGCGCCCATGATTATTTCTCCCGTTAGTCTCGTTTAACCATCGGCGGGATATTGCCACCGCCAATGACATGAATGTGCAAATGAAAAATTTCCTGCCCGCCGCCTTTGCCGCTATTGATCACCGTACGGAAACCGTTGGACAACCCCAGATCGCGCGCCAGTTTGGGTGCCAACAACAACAGCTTTCCAAGTAAGGTCGCATGGGCTTGCTCCGCTTCCAGGAGCGAGACCATGTGTATTTTTGGAACCAGCATAAAGTGCACCGGCGCCACCGGGTGAATGTCGTGAAAGGCAATCACCTCATCATCTTCATACACTTTGTTGCACGGTATCTCGCCGCGAGCGATCTTGCAAAACAGGCAGTTCTCACTCATTTCCGCTGCGCCTTTTCTTCGATACCCGAAACGCCTTCGCGCCGCGCCAGTTCATGCAGCACATCGTCTGAACTCAATCCCTTGTGAGCCAGTAACACCAAACTATGAAACCACAGATCGGCCACTTCATACACCAGATGCGCCTTGTCGCCATCCTTGGCGGCCAACAGCACTTCGCCCGCCTCTTCGATCACTTTTTTCAGGATGGCATCTTCGCCCTTGCTGAACAGCTTGGCAACGTAAGAGGACTCGGGCGCGGCCTGTTTGCGCGCCTCCAATGTCTCGGTCAGCCGTTGCAGAATATCGTTACTCATTTTTTGTATATCTCGTCGGGTGACTTTAGCACGGCATCGGTCTCCACCCATTCACCCTGTTGCAGTTTGCTAAAAAAACAACTCTCTCGCCCGGTGTGGCAGGCGATGCCACCTTGTTGCACAACCTGTAACAAAATAACATCACCGTCGCAATCCAGGCGAATCTCTTTTACCTTCTGGATATGCCCGGATTCCTCGCCCTTGTGCCACAGCTTCTTGCGCGAACGCGACCAATAGATCGCTTCGCTTTTTTGCCAGGTCAACAGCAAAGCCTCGCGATTCATCCACGCCACCATCAGCACACGTCCGCTGCTTGCATCCTGTGCGATGGCTGGAACCAGACCGTCGTCCGACCAGTTGATTTTATTTAGCCATGTTTCGCTCATCGCGCAGTCGTTTCGTGAAAAAATTTCATATCCGGGCCTCCAACACGTTACTGGCGCAGCCAGCAGTTTGCGGGAGGAGGTGCGATGCGGTTATTCCCGCACCAGCCGCTTTCGCACACCGTGTCATAACCGCACTTCTATACCTTGTTGCGCCATGAACTGCTTGGCCTGTTGCACGGTATATTCGCCAAAGTGAAAGATGCTGGCCGCCAGCACTGCATCCGCTCCGCCTTGCTGCACTCCGTCGGCAAGATGTTGCAGATTACCCACGCCCCCGCTGGCGATCACGGGTATCTCCAACGCATCAGTCACGGCACGGGTGAGTGCCAGATCAAAACCGCTCTTCTGTCCGTCCTTATCCATGCTGGTCAACAGAATCTCGCCCGCGCCCAAGCGCTGCATCTTGCTCGCCCATTCCACCACATCCAAGCCTGTGGCCTTGCGACCGCCATGTGTGAATACTTCCCACTTGTTTGTCGAAACCCTCTTCGCGTCGATGGCCACCACGATACATTGCGAGCCGTAACGCGCCGCGGCATCCGCCACCAGTTGCGGGTTGTGCACGGCAGAGGTGTTGATGCTGACCTTGTCGGCACCGGCGTTGAGCAAGTTGCGCACATCCTGCACCTCACGCACCCCGCCGCCCACCGTCAGTGGAATGAAAACCTGCTCTGCCACTTGCTCGATGATTTTGAAGATAATTCCGCGGTCGTCAGAACTGGCAGTGATATCGAGGAAGGTCAGCTCGTCCGCGCCCTGCTCGTCATAACGTTTGGCGATTTCCACCGGATCACCGGCATCGCGCAACTCGACGAAACTGACACCTTTGACCACGCGCCCCGCAGTCACATCTAAACAAGGGATGATACGTTTGGCTAACATCAGAGTTGCAGCGAAAGTTCGTCAGCCAAGGCTTGTGCGGCGCGGAAATCCAGCGTGCCTTCGTAGATGGCGCGGCCGGTGATCGCCCCGCTGATGCCTTCCGATCGCACTGCACACAAAGCACGCACATCATCCAGATTAGTGATGCCGCCACTGGCAATGACCGGCACATGCAAGGGACGCGCCAGTTCGACTGTCGCCTCGATGTTCACGCCGGACATCATGCCGTCGCGTCCGATGTCGGTATAGATGATGGCTTCAACGCCATAACCCTCAAAACGTTTTGCCAGATCGGCCACATCGTGTCCGGTGAGCTTGGACCAGCCATCCACTGCGACCTTGCCACCCTTGGCATCCAACCCGACCATGACGTGTCCCGGAAAGGCGTCACAAGCCTCGTGCAGAAAGCCGGGCACCTTGACAGCGGCCGTACCGATGATGACGTACGTCACACCGAGATCGAGATAACGCTCGATGGTTTCCAGATCGCGGATGCCGCCCCCCAGTTGCACCGGCACTTCACTACCCACTGCCTCAATGATGCTGCGCACTGCAGCTTCATTCTTGGGCTTGCCGGCGAAGGCGCCATTCAAGTCCACCAAATGCAAACGTCGTGCGCCTTGTGCCAGCCAGTGTTTGGCCATCGCGGCAGGATCATCGGAGAACACGGTTGCGCCCTCCATGACCCCCTGCCTCAGGCGCACACATTGGCCGTCTTTCAAATCGATTGCGGGGATGATCAGCGTTTTAGTATCCATGATTAGACGATTACACAGGATTCCAGTTGATAAAATTTTGCAGCAATCTCAGGCCGGCTGCCGCACTCTTCTCCGGGTGAAATTGCACCGCGAACAAATTGCCTTCGGCTACTGCACACGTAAAAGATTGCGGGTATTCACTCGCACCCTGAACCAACGCTACATCCTTCGGCTGCACATAATAACTGTGCACGAAATAGAAACGCTCGTCTTGTGCGATGCCATCCCACAGCAAATGATCGCCATGGTGAACGCGGTTCCACCCCATGTGCGGCACCTTCAGTTTGTTGCCCTGCGCATCTTTCAGACCCGAAGCAAAGCGCACCACATCACCCGCCAACACCCCCAAACCCGGCACATTGCCTTCAGTGCTGTGTTCGAACAGCATCTGTAATCCGATACAAATACCCAGGAACGGCTTGTTGCGCGCCGCATCCAGCACGGTTAGTCTCAAACCGCGCGCATCCAGTTCGCGCATGCAATCCGGCATCGCGCCCTGGCCGGGAAATATCACGCGCCCGGCTGCGGCAATGGCCTTGGCATCGTCGGTCACGCTTACCGAAGCATGCGGCGCAACCTTGCGCACGGCCTGATGCACCGAACGCAAGTTACCCATGCCGTAATCCACGATAGCGACGTCAAGCATGGGATGTTTTACAGCGAACCTTTGGTGGAAGGCATCACACCCGCCATACGCGGATCGAATTCCAGCGCCATGCGCAGCGCGCGGCCGAATGCCTTGAAGAGGGTCTCGGCCTGATGGTGCGCGTTGTCTCCGGCCAGATTGTCGATGTGTAATGTGACCAGCGCGTGATTGACAAAACCCTGGAAGAATTCGCGGATCAGATCCACATCGAATTCGCCGATGCTGGCACGCACGAACTCACAGTTGAACACCAGGCCGGGACGGCCGGAAATGTCCAGCACCACACGCGACAAAGCTTCATCCAGCGGTACGTAAGCGTGGCCGTAACGGCGTAAACCTTTCTTGTCGCCCACAGCCTGATTGAAGGCTTGACCCAATGTGATACCGATGTCTTCCACTGTGTGGTGCGCGTCAATGTGCAGATCGCCTTTGGCAATAATTTCGATATCGATCAGCCCGTGGCGCGCAACCTGGTCCAGCATGTGCTCAAGGAACGGCAGGCCGCTATCCAGCTTGACCTTGCCCGTGCCGTCGAGATTCAGCTCAACGCCGATCTGTGTCTCAAGGGTGTTGCGTGTAACATTTGCGCTGCGCATGTTTTGCCTTATGCGAGTTGGTTAATGGTGTCTTGCAATGCTGCAATGAATTTTGCATTCTCTTCCGGCGTGCCCACCGTAACGCGCAGACAATCGGCCAAGGCCGGATGCCCACCGTTCAGATTCTTGATCAGCACCCCGCGCTGCTTCAAACCCTCGAACACTTGCGTGGCTTTGGCCACGCGGAACAGGATGAAATTTGCTTCGCTGGGATATGCCTTCACGCCACCGGTCGTGTTCAATGCGTTCAGCAATGTTGCGCGTTCCTGTTTGATGCTTTGCGCTTGCGCCAGCAACACAGCGTGATGCTGCAACAATTTTGACGCAACCCGCTGCGGCAAAACGCCGACATTATACGGTAAGCGCAACTTTTCCAACTGCGTTAACCATGCCGACGAACCCGCCAGGAAACCCAGGCGCAGCCCTGCCATACCAAGCTTGGAAAAGGTGCGCATCACCAGCAAGTTAGCGTAGTGCGCCAGTTGCGGAATAAAACTGTCGCTGGCAAAAGCATAATAAGCCTCATCCACCACCACCAGTCCCGGCGCAGCTTCAATGATCTGCCTGATGGCATCCGCATCAAATTGATTGCCGCTGGGATTGTTGGGGTAGGCCAGGAAAATTACGGCGGGCTGCTCACGCTTGGTCGCCTCCAGCATCGCTTGCAGATCGAGCGAAAAGTCTTCGGTCAGCGCTACACCGACATATTTCATCCCGACAAAAGCCGCGATCATTTTGTACATCACAAACGATGGCTCGACGCTTAACAATACCGCACCGGGCTTGGCCACAGCCATGGCCAGCAACTGGATGATCTCGTCGGAACCGTTGCCCAGCAGAATATCCATGCCCGGCGGTAAATCAATCACCTGGCGAATGTCGGCTTTCAGCTGCTGCGCAGCGGCATCGGGGTAACGGTTGATCTCGGCATCCGCCACCGTTTGCGCAAGTTCTTCACGCAAGGCCGGTGGCAACACGTAGGGGTTTTCCATCGCATCCAGCTTGATCCAGCCGGCGCTGGACGGCACGTGATAAGCATGAAGCGCGAGAACTTCAGGACGGATCAAACTTTGCGGAGTAACAACAGTGCGTGCGGAAGACATGAATGGATGGTGTTCAATGACGGGCGGCATTCTACCGTAATCTGGCGAATTGGCGTGAACGACGCTTATAATCCGCATATCGCATAAGGGCCGTGCTATGACCGTCAAGAAACTTCGCATACTTCTGGTCGAATCTTCAGACGAAGATGCAGAAAAAACCTTATCCAAGCTCACCACTGCGGGATACTTGCTTGAGCACAAGAGAGTGCACGATGCGGTCGGTATGCAAACCGCCCTCGAAAATTCTTTTTTTGATGTCATTTTGTGCAATGACGGTTTGTCCGGTTTCGGGGGACTTCCCGCATTAAAACTGTTGCACAACCTCGAGATTGATATTCCGTTCATCCTGCTCGCCCACGAAATCAATGAAGAGACCATCATCCGCACCATGCAGGAAGGTGCCGATGACTACATCCTCAAAGCCAGCCTGAATCGCCTTATTCCCTCCATTGAACACAATCTGCGCGAAGCACGAATACGTCATGAACATCGTGCGGCGCAATTGGCACTGCTTGAAAACCAGACGCGGATGCACGCCTTCATCGCCGACCTGCCCGGCATGGCGTACCAGATATTGCTTCACAATACGGGCAAAATCTCGTTTCCATACGTGAGCGAAGGATGCCATGCACTGCTGGGATTGGAGCCGCAGGAGTTGATTGGCAACGAGCGCCTGTTCGATACCCTGTTGCACCCGGACGATTCCTTGTCCTATACGAAAAGTATGCAACTCTCGGCCAAACAATTGACATTCTGGAACTGGGAGGGGCGCATCCACACCCAACCGGATAATGAAATCAAATGGATCAATCTACGCTGTAGCCCCCGGCAAACGGATGCAGGTGTTCAATGGGAAGGTATTATGCTCAACATCACCCAGAGCAAACGTGCCGAAGCTGACCTGAAACTTTCCAAGGAACACTTGCGCGAGCTCTCATCACATATTCAAGATGTGCGGGAACAGGAACGGATCGCGATCGCACGCGAGGTGCATGACGATCTGGGGAGCCTGCTCACCGCGACCAAACTGGATATCGCCTGGCTCGCGAGTCGCCTCAAAGAACAGCCAGAACTTTCAAGTAAAGCCAAAGGCATCGAAGCCTTGGTAGACAAATGTACACGCGCAGCCAGCAATATCTCGCGCAGCTTGCGTCCCAGTGCACTGGATACTTTTGGCATCGTCGCCGCCATTGAGAACGAGGCAAACGAATTTGCCCAGCGCACCGGCATTCATTGCACCTTTGAAAACCTGGACGAGGGGATCGAAGTATCACCGCATGTGGCGATCACGCTGTTCCGCATTTTTCAGGAAGCGCTGGCGAATATCACCAAACACGCCAAAGCCAGCAAAGTTTCCATTTCGATTACAAACAATCCGCAATGTGTCGACCTCGTGGTGCGTGATAACGGCTGCGGTATCCGTGATGCAGATCGCGCCAAACCCCATTCGTTCGGATTAAGAGGCATCTTTGAGCGTGTGGCGCACTTTGGCGGTGATGTGAAACTGGAAAGTACACTTAACAAAGGAACGACCCTGACTGTCTGTATTCCGCATCAAGCTTCCAGCAAAACAAAATTAGCCAGTGATTCAGAATTCCAGCAAGCTTTGTTTGAATGAGAAATCACTTGGGAGCTACGGATGATTAAAGTGCTTATCGCCGACGACCACGCCCTCATCCGCAAGGGGTTGAAACAACTGCTGGATGATACCGACGATATGCGTGTCACGGGTGAGGCGGAAAGCGGCATCGAAGCCATCCGCATGGCTCAAGCCGGAAATTTCGATGTCGTCCTGCTGGACATCAGCATGCCGGACAAACACGGTATCGACGTGCTCAAGCAACTCAAAGACGTTCATCCGCATTTACCGGTGTTAATGCTCAGCATGCATCCCGAAGAACAATATGCGCTGCGCTCAATGAAGGCTGGGGCGGCCGGTTATCTCAACAAGCAAAGTGCGCCGGCACAATTGGTTACTGCCATCCGCCAAGTCTCCAAGGGGAAAAAGTACATCAGCAGTGAATTGGCCGAACAACTTGCGGAAGGACTTTCTCAGGGTTACCAGGAGTTGCTGCATCAAACTTTATCCAACCGCGAATACCAGACCTTGTGTCTGATGGCACAGGGGAAAAAACTCAGTGAGATGGCTGAAGTCATGTCACTCAGCCCAAAGACCATCAGCGTGTATCGGTCGCGCCTGCTGGAAAAGATGAAACTCAAGACCAACGCCGAAGCCATTCACTATGCGATCAACAATCACCTGATCGAATAAGGTGAAGAATTGCATTCGCCTGCCGGGTACACGTACCCTTGAACTGCACCAAAGCGACTCAACTCCCCGCTACCGACATACGCTCGACCAAAACCGACCCGCATTGGCGTGCCCCCTGCACCAGCACATCGTTGCCAATGGCGACGATGTTTTTATAAATATCCTTGAGGTTTCCGGCGATGGTGATCTCCTCGACCGGAAATTGGATTTCGCCGTTTTCCACCCAGAATCCTGCCGCACCCCGCGAATAATCGCCGGTCACCGGATTGACGCCGTGTCCCAACAACTCGGTGACCACCAAACCGCGCTGCATCTTGCGCAACAATCCGTTGAAATCCATTTCACCCGACCGAATGATGAGGTTGTGCGTGCCACCCGCGTTCCCGGTGGTCGGCATACCCAATTTCCTTCCGCTGTAACTACCCAGGAAATAGCCGCGCAACACCCCGTCTTCGACAATCACGCGCTGTTGTGTGCGCACCCCTTCATCGTCAAAGGCACTGCTCGCCAAACCGCGTGGAATGTGCGGCACATCGTCGATGCGGACGATGTCGGCGAATACCGGCCGATCCAGTTGGTCGAGCAGAAATGAGGATTTGCGGTACAAACTGCCGCCGCTCACCGCCCCCACGAAATGCCCGAAAAGGCTGGCTGCCACGGGCGCCTCGAACAATACCGGGCATTGAGTGGTCGCCAATTTACGTGCCTTAAGGCGGCGCACAGTACGTTCCGCCGCGATGCGGCCAATCTCATCCACGCGCAAAATCTCGCGCGCATTGCGCGCCTGACTGTACCAATAGTCGCGCTGCATCCCGTCCCCCTTGCCGGCGATCACACTGCAACTCAGGCTATGGCGTGAAGAGGGAAAACCGCCAACAAAACCCAAGCTGTTGGCGTGTGCAAAATTTGCCTCATGCACATTGACCGTCGCCCCTTCGGAATTGATGATGCGTTTGTCGGTTTTGAACGCCGCCTGTTCACATTCCCGCGCCAATTCGATGGACTGTTCGACATTGATCTGCCACGGATGATACAAATCCAGATCGGGAAAATCAGTGGCCAGCAGGTTGGCATCAGGCAATCCGGCACAATCGTCTTCAGCGGTAAAACGGGCAATATTCAGTGCCGCATCCACGGTGTCTTGCACGGCTCCACGGGAGAAATCAGAGGTACTGGCGTTTCCGCGTTTCTGGCCGAGGTAGACAGTCACACTCAGCCCTTTGTCACGGTTGTATTCAATCGTTTCGACCACTCCCTGGCGCACACTGATGGTTTGTCCGAATGCTTCGGATGCCTCGGCAGCACTGGCTGAAGCCCCCTGTTTGCGGGCATAGGCAACAATATCTGACGCCAGTTGGCATAGCGTATCCGACACGGATGAGACGGATTTAACGGAAGATTGCATAAAATTTTCAGTCCGGAGAAAGCGGCGGGGGCGCTATCATATCAACATCTTTACCTTCACAGACACCCATGATGAGACCGCAAGCAAAGCACGATGACGACCTGGAAGAACTGCCCCCCAGCAAGACCAAGATCAAAAAACAGATGCATGACTTACAGGATTTGGGCAAGCAACTGACCCTGCTGGGCAACGATAAACTGCGACAGCTTGATCTACCTGAAAATTTGCTGGAAGCGTTGACCGAATACAAACACATCAGCAAGTTCGGGGCGCTCAAACGCCAATTGCAATACATCGGAAAGTTGATGCGCGATGTGGATACGGCTCCCATCCTCGCAAAACTCGAAGCCTGGGGCGGTACTTCGCGGCAACATACTGCCTGGTTACACCAAGTCGAACAATGGCGCGACCGTTTGCTGGAAGACAGCGAGGCCCTCACCACCTTGCTGGGGCAATACCCGCAGGCTGACGCCCAGCATCTGCGCACATTGATACGCAACGCACAAAAAGAAAAAGAGCTCCTGAAGCCACCCAAGAGCTATCGGGAATTATTCCAGGTTTTGCGCGACATCATCCCCCAGGCATGAGCGACATCCTTCCCCACATCACCCTGCAAAGTGGTAGTGACCCAAAGTACAGCATCATCTGGTTGCACGGATTAGGCGCAAACGGCGAAGATTTTGTGCCCATGGTGGAAGAGATTGAATTGCCGCACGCCGTACGCTACCTGTTTCCGCATGCGCCCAAGCGGGCAGTAACTATCAATGGCGGTTACGTCATGCCGGCTTGGTACGATATCCGCAGTAACGATATCGGCGCTGAACCGGACGAGGAGGGGATCCATGCCTCCCAACTGGAGATCGAGAAACTGATCGTTCAGGAAGTGCGGCGGGGCATTGCACCCTCACACATTTTCCTGGCCGGATTCTCTCAGGGCGGTGCGATCGTATTGCACACCGGATTGCGTTTTCGTGAAAGACTGGGCGGGATACTTGCCCTCTCGACTTATTTGCCGCTGGCCGAATCTTTGGAAAAAGAAGCGACGCTCGCCGCCGCTTCCACACCGGTCTTCATGGCGCACGGCCTTGACGACCCGGTAGTGCCTTTTGAATTGGGAAGGAGTTCGGCAGCACTCCTCGGACAGCACGGCGTCAACTTGGAGTGGCACGAATATGCGATGCCACACACAGTGTGTATGCAAGAGATACGCGATATTGAACTCTGGTTACAAGATCAGATGAAGCACGACTGATCAGTCTTCGTTACCGCCATCCTGCTCCATCTTGCGATAGCGGGCCAAGTCATAATCATCCCCGCGCTCAACCAGTGACAGCGGCAACAGCAGGTAATCCTTGTCGTCGAGGTGCATGGTCAGGCTTCGTCCGATTGAAAAAGTCTCGGGTTTCATCAACAGCCAAACCTCACCACTGGTATCGGCAGCCCGATTCAGGTAAATCCCTATCTGGTAAGAGTCACCACCCGTCAGTGAACGATCCACCAGTTGCACACCCACGATGCGCGGACTCAGCACCTCGACTCCGATGTGCAATCTCCCTTCACCATCACGACGCAAGCGTCGTACCACGCCTGCTCCCCAATGCGAAACACTTTCCGGTTTGCTTCCGATCAGCGACCCTATTTTGATACCATCGGCGCGTGGAATCTTCACCACGCTGCGAAATCCAGAAGCGCTGATATCCTCAACATCCCACGAATCCGACTCTTCCGAATTGAAGTTCAAACCGACATCGGTCTGCTCCAGCATCTTGTAAAAGCCGTTTGCAATCTTCAGATTCACGTTGATCTTGCGGCGTGGATTGCGCCGCGTAGGTAGCGGCAGGTTAAGGCTTTGTAGCACGCGCTTGGCGTTCTCGCGCAACAATTCCGCCTCATATTTCACGCCGTAAACGTTAAACGAATCGGGCACGATGCCTTTTTCAAGCGTTTTGACCAGCGCATCCAACTGGGGCCTCAATGCCTCTGCATCAATGAACCGCAAAGCTGGGTAGATCGTCGCCTCGACAGAGGCGCGCATCGGCGGAGTAGGTTGTGCTGTGTCAAAAACGAAAAGTGCCAGCGCGCTATAAGAACGGCTGATTAGCAGACCCTTGCCCAAAAAAGCCAGCAAACGTTCGTTGATGTGCTCTTGCACCGGACTCAGTGTACCGGCTCCCGATGCGTGCCAAGTTACCAACACAGCAAACTCTTGCGCCACCGAAGTGTTCAAGGCGGGATACAAGGCCACCGGGTCGAACTGAAAACCCTGCGATTCTGCGGCATTGAAGTAGTTTGCCAGGCTTTTCCATACTGACGGTTCGACCATGCCGTAATGTGCAGCGATCATCTTGAGCCGTCCCGTGATGGCCGCTATACCACGCGCGCATAACAACGGAAGTTCGTTTCTGACTGACGCAGATCCCTTAGCACCGTCGTTGAATCGTTTCAACACATCCTGGTGACACAGATCACTTTGCGTGTAATACGTATCCAGCAGGGACCACAGGCGGTTTTCCTGGAATTTGGAAACAGGTTGCGGGGAAAAATAATCGTGCAGCAGCTTGCGCAAATGGGGTTGTGCCGCCTGATCAAACAACCGCAGAACCGCCCATTGGTGATCCAAGCGAAATTCATTCGCGTGTTCGCGGATTGCTTCAATCCAATCACTCAGCTCTTGCAGCGACTTGAGCGAATCGGACTTTGGCATATCGTCAAGCAACTGCTGAGCCAATTTGATATCGGCCAATGGGTGATCCGATTTTTTTCCAAATATTCCTAAAACCACACAAACCTCCATGAACTATTGCGCATTTTCGGACGTAATATAAGCACAATTTACCGCGACTGCCTATATGTCGAATGGTCTATATATTTATCGCACACGTATTGCACAAACCCCGGATGATTCCATTGCTAAACAAAGATAGCCCTTTCCCCCCGTTGTCACAGGCTTTGACATACCCCAATGGCCTGCTTGCGGTCGGCGGCGACCTGACCGCTGCGCGACTGCTGCAGGCGTACCGCCAGGGGATTTTCCCGTGGTTCAGTCCGGGTGATCCTATCCTGTGGTGGAGTCCTGACCCGCGCATGGTTTTATTCCCGTCGGAGTTCAAAATCTCTCGCTCGTTGCGCAAGAAGCTGGTTAACTTGAATTACGCAGTAACGGTTGACACGTCATTTGAAACAGTCATGCGTGAATGCGCTGCGCCCCGCGCGGCAGAGATTGGCACATGGATCACTGATGCGATGATTGGAGCGTATTGCAAATTGTTTCGTTTGGGGCATGCACACTCTGTCGAAGTGTGGATGGAAGATCAACTGGTTGGCGGTTTGTACGGGGTTACCATCGGTCGCATTTTTTTCGGCGAATCCATGTTCAGTCGGCGCACGGATGCCTCGAAGATCGCGCTGGCTCATCTTGCTCGCCAGCTCGAACGCTGGAACTTCGGCCTCATCGACTGTCAGATGCACACACCGCATCTCGCCACTCTGGGCGCAAGGCCGATTACGCGACCAGAATTCATCGCACACCTTCAAGAATTGATAAACTGCAAACCCTTGGAACATTTTCAATTCGACAGCGATTTATTCCGATGAGCCTGCTTAACGACATCCCGCTCTCATCCATTCAGTTGTATCTTACTGCGCCTTACCCGTGCAGTTATTTACCCGGACTGGAAGCGCGCTCCCAAGTCGCGACGCCGTCATTCCTCATCAATCCAGCCATCTATTCCGAATTGGTACGTCTCGGTTTCCGCCGCAGCGGTTCATTTACCTATCGTCCGCGTTGCGACGCGTGCAAGCAATGTGTGCCCTCACGTGTGGTGGTGGCCAATTTCCATTCATCCCGCTCACAACGTCGCAGCTGGAAGCAGCATAAAACACTGCATGTCACTCTGCATCCCCTGCATGACAAAGCCGAATATTTCGATCTGTATCAACGCTACCAGCAGGCACGCCATGCCGAAGGCGCAATGGATGACGACAATCCGGAGCAATATCGCAACTTTCTTTTGCAAAGCCATGTTGACACCCTGCTGGTGGAATTTCGCGAGGACGATGTGCTGCGTATGGTCAGCATTGTTGATGTGCTGGAGGATGGACTGTCGGCGGTCTACACCTTTTACGACCCCGATATTCCCCACGCCAGTTACGGCACCTTCAATATACTTTGGCAAATCGAGTTGTGCCGCAAACTTGAGCTGCCCTATTTGTATCTGGGTTACTGGATCCAAGCCTCTGCAAAAATGAACTACAAATCAAAGTTTCAACCGCTTCATGGATTGCAGGACGATAAATGGCAACCTGTTGTGATCCATCCGGCACACAAATCATGAAGACCCGACTTGCACTGTTCGTTGTCTGCTTGTTGGTACTGCCTTTCGCCGGATTGCTGCTGGGCGGTGGTGGATGGGACGATCTCGCTGCGTCGGATAAACCCGCGGTCAGTTTTGCGCCTCTCATCACCACCATTCTGGCGTTGCTTGTTTTCACCCTGCTGACGAATCTGTTGGTCATCGTTCGCAGCGGCAACAACCCGTTCAAATTACAACGTGATTATTTCCTCGCCATAACAGGGGCAAGCGTGATTCTGGGTTGGCTACTGCTCTATCTCGACCGTTACACCGGCATCTGGATGGCGGACGTTGCCGTGGATACACGCTCGGCGATATTACTGTCACTGCTGTTCGCCCTGTTTGCGCCAGCCGTTCTGAGCACTCGCGCATTGCTCGGTTCGTTCGCTGCTTTGCTTAAGCGACTCTCCAACCTGTTAACGATCCAAACACTCTCCGGCGATACGGCAACACTCATGCTACTGACACTGGCATTGGCGGGGCTGATTGCCGGGGCAGCCTGGCCGGGGATGTTGTTTTGGTTATTCTGGATCGCTCCTTTACTACTCATTGTTGCGCTGCAATTGATGTGGCATGAAAGCACCCTATTTGCCGGTCTAGAGCGGGGTGACTGGGGCAGGCTGTTGTGCGCAAGTGTTTCCGGATTGATCGTCGGCAATCTGCTGAAATGCCTGTTCGAATTGAGCGGCGGAAACATCATCATTCATTTACCCAACCTGGCATTCTTGCAACTGGGCTTTGCCCTGTTTGGCTTACTGTGCCTGCAACTCGGCGATGTCGTCGCGGAATTCTGGCGTGGAAAGTCCGACCCGAACGCCTTCAAAAAGAAACCCTTCCCCATCCCTGTCGTCGTCAAAAAATGAATCCATACAACCTGCTCCGCCCCGCCTTGTTCTCACTCGATCCGGAGACGGCACACGATGCCACGCTCACTTCGCTGAAGAGTGCTTATTGCCTTGGCCTGACCCGATTCTTACCCCGCCCCAAGCCCGACCCGCGAAACGTCATGGGACTGAATTTTCCCAATCCGGTTGGACTGGCGGCGGGATTGGACAAGAACGGTGAATGTATCAATGGCCTGGCTGCACTGGGGTTCGGGTTTATCGAGATCGGCACGGTCACGCCGCGACCACAACCCGGTAATCCGCGCCCGCGTTTGTTCAGATTGCCGCAGGCACAAGCCATCATCAATCGCATGGGGTTCAATAATCACGGGGTGGATGCGCTGGTCGCCAATGTGCAACAGGCAAACTACACCGGCATCCTGGGAATCAATATTGGCAAAAATGCCGACACACCGATTGAAAATGCTGCCGACGATTACCTGATCTGCCTGCGCAAGGTTTATGCGCATGCCAGTTACGTCACGGTGAACATCTCATCGCCCAACACCAAAAATCTGCGCCAACTACAGGGCGGGGACGAGCTGGATGCACTGCTCGGGAAACTCAAAACGGAGCAAAATATATTAGCCCAGCAACATGGCAAATATGTCCCACTTACGGTCAAGATCGCGCCCGATCTGGACGCTGAGCAGCTCAACCAGATCGCGTCACTCCTGCTCCGCCATCACATGGACGGCGTGATCGCCACCAACACCACACTTTCACGCGAAGGCGTAGCACAGTTGGCGCATGGAAATGAAAGCGGGGGTTTGAGCGGTGCGCCGGTACGCGATCGATCCACGGCCGTGATACGGGCTTTGGCAAACACGTTACAAGGAGCAGTGCCCATCATTGGCGTGGGTGGAATACTCAGCGGCAAAGATGCGTTTGAAAAAACCAATGCCGGCGCGTCTTTGGTGCAGATTTACAGCGGACTGATCTATCGCGGTCAAACTCTGGTGCTGGAAGCCGCAGAGTCCATCAAGACGGGGCGTTAACCCTCCACCGTGGTGTGGCTGCACCTGGCTTCTTTGCTGCGTACAAGTTCTCATCCGCGCGGATACGAAATTCAAGGCGCAACGGAATACCGTCAATTTGCGACATGGCCCAATCGGTGACGATGACCCGACCGCGTCTTGCAGGCTCGAACCAGCTCCTCCGGTTATATCTTTATAATCAGGCCTCGGTTGAACAAGGCTGCAATCCGGCGCATAATCCGCGCCTATTTTTTATCTCCCCTTTTTGGCAAGTATTGAGATGACTGAATACCTTTTGATTCTGGTCGGCACGGTGTTTGTGAACAACATCGTGATGGTCAAGATCCTCGGGCTGTGTCCCTTTATGGGCGTTTCCAAAAAACTGGAAGCCGCTATCGGCATGGGTGCGGCCACCACTTTCGTGCTGACCCTGGGTTCCGGTGCCAGCTACCTGATCCAGCATTATTTGCTCGGGCCCGAGCTCGCGTATCTCACTACGCTTTCATTCATCGTTGTCATCGCGGGCATCGTTCAATTCACCGAGATGGCGGTCAAAAAGACCAGTCCCGAGTTGTACCAGATCCTGGGCATTTATCTGCCGCTCATCACCACCAACTGTGCCGTGCTCGGCATCCCTTTGCTGAACGTTCAGGCGAAACACGATTTCATCGAATCCCTGTTGTTTGGTTTTGGTGGTGCGGTCGGATTTACCCTGGTGATGATTTTGTTCGCCGGTATCCGCGAACGCTTGGAAGGTGCGGACGTACCGGGTATTTTCAAAGGATCGGCCATTGCCATGGTCACCGCCGGATTGATGAGTCTGTCGTTCATGGGCTTCTCGGGTCTGGTGAAATGATCGCTGCGTTGTGGGTAATGATCGGCATCTCGTTGCTGCTCGGCGCAGTACTGGGCTTTTCCGCGATCAAGTTCAAAGTCGAAGGCAACCCGCTGGTCGACAAAATCGACTCGGTGTTGCCCCAGACCCAGTGTGGACAGTGCGGCTATCCCGGGTGCAAGCCTTACGCCGAAGCGATCGCAAAAGGCGAGGCCGACATCAACAAATGTCCGCCGGGTGGTGAAGAAGGCATCCAAAAGTTGGCCGAATTACTCGGCGTGGAATACAAACCTTTTGGCGGTGATGCGCAACCCAAACCCAAAGCGGTCGCATTCATCGACGAAAACACCTGTATCGGCTGCACGTTGTGCATTCAGGCTTGCCCGGTGGACGCGATCGTCGGTGCAGCCAAACAGATGCACACCATCCTCGCGTCAGAATGCACCGGCTGTGAATTGTGCCTGGCACCCTGCCCGGTAGATTGCATCAGCATGCAAGGCATCGGCGAAGACATCAGCAACTGGAAGTGGCGTTATCCGCTTATTCCGATCCGGGTCAGCGCATGAGAACCCTGTTCAAATTCAAGGGTGGCGTGCATCCTCCTACCCACAAGACGGAATCGACCGCAACGCCCATCACCCAAGCAACTTTACCGTCGAAACTGGTCATCCCCTTGCACCAGCATGTGGGCAATCGGGCCAAGCCCATGGTGCAAGTTGGTGATTATGTCTTGAAGGGACAAAAGATCGGCAAGCCGGAAGGTCGTTTGTCGAGCGCCGTGCATGCTTCCACATCCGGCACGGTGAGTGCCATCGACACGCAACTGGTGGCACATCACTCCGGGTTGCCCGACTTGTGCATCACGATCATTCCCGATGGCAAAGACGAATGGATCGAGCATAGCGGCGTCGATATCGCCAACACCTCCCACTCCGAACTGCGCCACTTGTTGCGCAAAGCCGGTGTGGTCGGCTTGGGCGGAGCCGTTTTCCCAAGCGACCTGAAGACGGATGCGCATCACCACCAGATCCATACGCTGGTACTCAATGGCGCGGAGTGCGAGCCCTACATCACGTGTGACGACCTGCTGATGCGCGAACGTGCCGCCGATATCCTGCGCGGCGCGCAAGTCTTGCGTGGCATGTTGCATGCGCAATCAGTGCTGGTCGGTATCGAGGACAACAAGCCGCAAGCCATCGCCGCGATGCAAAAAGCCGTGACTGATGGCGGCTATCAGGGAATGGAAGTCATCAGCGTGCCCACGATCTATCCCAGCGGGGGAGCCAAACAACTGATCCGCATCCTCACCGGCATCGAAGTGGCCGCCGGTGTGCGTTCCACCGAGAAAGGCGTGCAATGTTTCAATGTCGCGACGGCCTACAGTGTCTGGCGCGCGCTTGCCCACGGCGAACCGCTGATTTCGCGCATCGTCACCCTCACCGGCAATGTCGAGCACGCGCAAAATTTCGAGGTACTGATCGGCACCCCGCTCAACGAATTGGTGGCTCAGGCAGGGAGCAGGACGGATACCAACCGCCACATCATGGGTGGCCCGATGATGGGAGTGGATCTGCCTTCGGATACGGTCAGTATCACCAAAGCGACCAATTGCATCATCGAATCTTCGCCTGCGCTGTTCCCAGTGCCACCCGCCGCCCTGCCGTGTATCCGTTGCACGCGCTGCGCGGAAGTCTGTCCGGCAGAATTGCAGCCGCAGGATCTGTATTGGTTCGCCAAATCCAACAACTTCGTTAAGGCGCATGATTTCAATCTGTTTGATTGCATCGAATGCGGCGCGTGCGCCTATGTGTGCCCGAGCAACATTCCTTTGGTGCAGTACTACCGCTATGCCAAGAGCGAGATCCACGCGCGTGAAAAAGAAAAACTCGCGGCCGACCTGGCACGTGAACGCCATGATTTTCGCCAGCTTCGAATCGAGCGTGACAAACAGGAAAAGGCGGAAAAATTAGCCCAGAAGGAACGCGAAGCCGCCGCCAAGTCCGCCGCACAAGCCGTTGCCGCACCGCCAAAACCTGCTCCCACGGCCGCCGAGCTGGAGGAAACGCAACAGATGCGCATCTTTGAAGCGGTCGAGCGTGCCAAAGCGCAGGCTGCGGCCGCACACCCGAAAAACACCGAGGTGCTGTCGCCACAACAAGCGGCCGAAATTGCCGAAATCGAAGCGCGCCGCGCCAAGATCCGCCAGCTGGCTGCCGATTCCGGCGCGGACGATGAACCGCCGAAACAGAATTGAAGGATCGATATAAATGCTGAGTTCACCTTTCATCGCCAAACCGAGCAGCGTCAGCCAGATCATGCTGCAAGTGATCCTGGCATTGATCCCGGGCATCGCGTTGTACGTGTGGTATTTCGGGCCGGCGATCTTGGTCTCCATCACACTGGCATCCCTCACCGCGCTGGCAACCGAAGCCGCCATGCTCAAACTGCGCCAGCGCCCGATCAAACCCTTTATCTCCGATAACAGTGCGTTACTCACCGCCTGGCTGTTGGCATTGTCCATCCCGCCGTTGGCGCCGTGGTGGATGGTGGTGGTTGGCACAGCCTTTGCCATCGCGGTTTCCAAACATCTGTACGGCGGATTGGGGAGCAACCCGTTCAACCCGGCGATGATCGGTTACGCGGTACTCATCATCTCTTTCCCGGTGCACATGACGCACTGGCTCACCCCTTTCCCGGTGGGCGATATCGGACTGACCTTCGCCGAGCAGATGAACTACATGTTCAATGGCGTGTTGCCGCGCGGACTGACACTGGATGCGATCACCATGGCCACGGCGCTGGACACGATGAAGACGCAGCTGCATCTGGGCCTGTCGGTGAGCGATATCCGTGACATGCCCATCTACGGCCGCTTGGCAGGCAAAGGTAGCGAAATGGTGGCCATCGGTTTCGCCATCGGCGGCCTGTATCTGTTGTACCGAAAGATCATCACCTGGTATCTGCCGGTCGCCTACCTGGTCGCCTTGTTCATCACCGCCGGCATCTTCCAAGTGGCCGACCCGGCGCACTATGCAACGCCGATGTTCCACTGGTTCTCGGGTGCGGCCATGCTCGGCGCCTTCTTCATCCTGACTGACCCGGTCACCTCGCCGACGACGGTCAAAGGTAAATTCATCTTCGCAGTCGGTGCCGGTGTCTTGACCTACCTCATCCGCGTTTTCGGCGGTTTCCCGGACGGCATGGCATTCGCCACCCTGCTGATGAACATCTGTGTACCCTTGATCGACGCTTACACCCAGCCCAAAGTCTTCGGCAAAAAAGGGGATGGAAAATGAGGCGCATCGCCCGCTCGACCTTGCAGACCGCCATCAATCTGGTGTTCTTCGCCATCATCGGCACGGCTATTCTGGCTTCCGTGTTTTTCCTGACGCATGACGCTATCGTGAAAAGCGAAGAAGCCGAAAAGATGAAACTTATCGCGCAGATCATGCCCGCAACACTGTTCGACAACGACATCCTCCAGGACAAGATACTCATTCCTGCCAGCCAACAATTGGGCAACGAGGACGCCACTGTCGCCTATCGCGCCCGTCTGTTGGGTGAACCTTCGGCTATCGTGATGGAGGCTGTGGCACCAGACGGATACAGCGGCAAGATCGCGCTGATCTTGGCGGTGCGGGCCAACGGTGAGCTGGCCGGTGTGCGTGTTGTCGCGCACAAGGAGACGCCCGGACTGGGCGATTACATCGAATTGCCCAAAAACCCGTGGATCAAAGTATTCGACGGCAAGTCGCGCACGCTGTTCACGGATGCCGACTGGAAGGTCAAGAAAGACGGCGGACAATTCGACTACATGGCAGGTGCCACCATCACGCCGCGTGCCATCGTCAAAGCGGTCAACAAGGCGCTGGTTTATTTCGGCGAGAACCGCGACAAACTGTTTGTAGCCAATGCAACGAAACAGAAGGAGAAACATAAATGAGCCTTCAGGAATACAAAGACATCTTCCACAACGGCATGTGGAAACAGAATCCCGGCGTGGTGCAACTGCTGGGGCTATGCCCTTTGCTGGCAGTGAGCAGCTCGGTGGTCAACGGTGTCAGCCTCGGACTTGCCACCGCCATCGTCATGGCATTGAGCGGTGCGTGTATCGCGCCCATCCGCAGCTACGTGCCAAACGAGATCCGCATCCCGGTGTTCATCCTCATCATCGCGGTGCTGGTCACCGTGGTGCAATATCTGATGAACGCTTATATGTACGGCCTGTATGTCGTACTCGGTATCTTCATCCCGCTCATCGTCACCAACTGTATCGTGTTGGCGCGTGTCGAAGCGTTCGCCTCGAAGAATCCCGCTGCCGCCTCTGCCTGGGACGGTTTTGCCATGGGACTCGGCCTGACCGCCGTACTCGCCGTATTGGGCGGCATGCGCGAGATCATCGGCCACGGCACGCTATTTTCGGGGATCGATCTTGCTCTGGGTGACGCTGCGAAGGATTGGGTATTGCATATCATTCCCGATTACAAAGGTTTCCTGCTGGCCATTCTGCCACCGGGCGCATTCATCGGCTTGGGCTTACTCATTGCCGGCAAAAATTGGCTGGGTCTGCGCGCGGAACGCAAGGCAAAACAACGCCCGCTCGACTTGACGCCCCCACAAGTCGCCACGCCGGGATGAATGCCGTAAAAAGGCGCGAGATATTTTTGCGCCTGCAAGTTGCCAATCCCCACCCCACCACCGAACTCGACTATTCGACGCCATTTGAGTTGCTGGTGGCCGTGATCTTGTCCGCACAGGCCACCGACAAAAGCGTCAATCTGGCCACGCGCGAACTCTTCCCGGTCGCCAACACACCGCAGAAAATACTCAATCTGGGCGAAGAAACTTTGCGCGAATATGTGCAGCGCATCGGGCTGTATCAAACCAAAAGCAAACACATCATCCAGATGTGCCGCCTGCTATTGCAGCACCATAACGGCCAAGTACCGCAGACACGCGAGACACTGGAAGCCTTACCCGGAGTGGGTCGCAAAACCGCCAACGTGATTCTCAACACCGCCTTCGGCCAACCCGCCATCGCCGTCGACACACACATCTTCCGCGTCAGCAACCGCACCGGTCTGGCACCCGGGAAAAATGTGGTCGAAGTAGAAAAGAAACTGCTTAAATTCGTCCCCGACGAATTCAAACTGGATGCACATCACTGGTTGATCCTGCACGGGCGATATGTGTGCCAGGCACGCAAACCCAAATGCGGCGAGTGCATCATTCTGAACCTGTGCGAATGTCGAGAGAAGAATCTTGCCTGACGGTTGCGGCTACACAAGCCTGCTCCTGAACTGACTTGGCGTACATCCCACTTCGCGTTTGAAGAATTTGACAAAGTTGCTAGCTTCGTCAAAACCAAGTTCGTCAGCGATCACCTGTATGGGCTGTTGCGTATGCACCAATAGGCGCTTGGCTTCTAAGGCGATACGCGCGGTGATAAGCTCTTTGGCGGAGATGCCCGCCACTGCTTGCGTAGCGCGATGCAGTGTCTTTTCCGCGCATCCCAATTGGGTGGCATACCACTGCACGCCGCGCCGACTCAAGTATTCGGCTTCGACTAATTTTCGAAATATTGTGACGCGTTCCTGATGTGCTGCCGTGCTGTCACTCGCAGTTTGTACGCGGCCTTGTGCGAGTTTGAGGCGCAGCAAGAGATTGCAGATTTGATAAAGCATGAGTGCGTTGCGGTCTGCCGTGTTGGCGGGCAATGCCGCATCGGCCTGCATCTGGCGCACGATGGTGCAACACAATGCGTGTTCTTCTTGTAAGAGTGCCGTGCCGCTAGCCAGCTCTTCAAGCTGACTGGACAGGGTGTGATGGGCAGAGAAAACGGGCCTGCCGCTGGGTATCAGAAAGTCAGGGCGGAAGGCGATGAGCCAGCCTTCCCATATTCGGGAGAAATCGAAACGTTGTACTTGCCCTGGTCGAAGTAGCAGCCATGTTCCCGCTTGCACCGAGTAATTGACGAAGTCGATCACATGCTCCGTCTCGCCTTTCGTCACGGCGATCAGCGTGAAGAAATCCACGCGTTGCGGCAGACGAAAATGCTCCGGTGAACCGCGCCGAAACTGACCATTATTAGACTTGAATCTACCTGTTGGCCGCAATCACTATCGCGCAAAGTTCGCCCTGCGAGCCGCAACCACCACGAACAGGAGAAAGTAAATGAATCAGGCATACCGCGATGTATTGTCACCGTTCTACCAACAGGCGCTCAGCGTCAACACCGAAACCACAGCCACTGCCGTGTTACAGCGTGTGCTGGCAGATAACTTCCAATCAATGAACGGGCAGGAAAACAAGGATAAAGCCAAGCTGATTGGACAGATGGAATTCCTATGGAAGCTGATACCGGATTTGAAGTTCGAGCCGCAAGATAAAGTGGTCGAGGGCAACAAGGTGGTGATTCGCTGCATCGCCAGCGGCTCGCCCAAGGGCAACTTCATGGGGCTTGAATGCGACGGTACGAAGTCATTCAAGATCGACACCATCGACATCCACACCATCGAGAATGGCCAAATCGAGCAGGTGCATCACCTCGAAGATTGGGCAACGGCTATGAAACAACTCAAAGCTTAATGGCAATCCGATTCTTAACTATTCCATAGGCGTCCATTTATGACCACACCCAATACCAACTACCGCCGCGATCAAATTCCACTATGGATTTATCTTTTAAGCGGATTACTCGCACTCATTTTGGCCTTCCAAAGTTATTCCGCTTACTTTGACCCCTCGCTTGCCTATGGCACATTAGGTCTCGATACCGATGCTAATAAGCAAGTGATGTCCACTTTGGGGGGGCGTAACGTGGTGATGCTGTTGCTGACCCTGATGGCGATGAAGTCCGGAAACTCGATGTTGTTAGCCTTCACCTTCATCATGCATTTGGCGCGCGAGGGGCAGGATATGTTTATTGTTCCCTACTATGCCGGATTCACCACAATCCAAGGAATCATGACCTTTTGCAGCTTTCTATTTATTTTTGTAATTCCTGAATTGCTGGCACTGCTCAAGCTAAAAAAGATTGCCGCGATGCCTTAATCTAAATTCTGAATATGCTGCACACGTTAAGACGACGCAATCGCCGCTCATCCATTCTCAAGGAGTCCAACCAAATGAAATTACGGCTTACCTTCATCCTAAAAGGCGTAGCTGACCAATGCCAATCCCTCGATACGCCAGCCATGCGGGCACTCGGGACGAGCGGTTGTCGCACCCCAATGGTGACCACTCCGTTCAAGTTGAGTGCCTTGCGCAGCAAGGTGTATCGAAGCATGAACAGAGTGGCAACTGCGGTTTTTAGGGTCATTGCAATATTATTTTGCACGATGTCAGCTCAAGCTCAAACGCCCGGTAGTGCCATGGTAATCGTTGAGCCCTTTGTGATGATATCGGGTGGTTTTGATGTTGAAGGTGCATTGCTATTCTCGGAAAGCAAAGTAGGTATTAAATATCGGCAAACGGCACAATCCGACCCTATTGCGTTTCAGAAAGCCGATTTTGATACGAAATACAAAACCGTTGAAATCAGCTTCAACCGCTTCTTGAGTGCGCCGCAAGAGGGATTGTTTGCGGGAGCCACACTCAATTATTTTGAGTACACCATCATAGAAAAAACAACTCTCCAGCAAGCTTCAAACAGCTTTACCTCATTGGGTTTAAGAGTCGGCTATATTTGGTTTCCATTCGACAAAATAAAATTTTTCATCGACCCGACATTGGGATTGAATTTCACGCTGAATGATAAAGGTCAAATAGTTGGGGGGAAGAAATATAACGCTCACGCCGTAAGACTTCCGCCCGCAGGGATGATGTTACGGGTCGGGTATGTATTCTAATTCACAGTGACACTCACCATTGATGGCACCAAGAGCAATGCGTCGATTTTCTTACTAAACGGTCAAATTTATGAAGATACTTGTAATAAGCACATCGGGTTGCATTGGCAAGTGCCTCATTCAAAATCTGTGCGGTCTTCTGAAAAACAATTGGATGTGGTTGGTGGTCAAGGTCAGCCACCAAACAGCTTGAAGCAGGAGTGGCTCGCAAAACCGCCAACGTGATCCTCAACACCGCCTTCGGCCAACCCGCCATCGCCGTCGACACACACATCTTCCGCGTCAGCAACCGCACCGGTCTGGCACCCGGGAAAAATGTGGTCGAAGTAGAAAAGAAACTGCTTAAATTCGTCCCCGACGAATTCAAACTGGATGCACATCACTGGTTGATCCTGCACGGGCGATATGTGTGCCAGGCACGCAAACCCAAATGCGGCGAGTGTCTGATTTTGGATTTGTGCGAGTTTCGGAAGAAGTTGTTCGAATGAGTGTTACAACGTCCGGATGGGGCAATTCACAACTTTAGGATTGGGGCTTTAATTCGAAACGAATGAATAGTCAGCGTATCAACGGCCGCTGTATTGCCGCACCAACTCCACCCGTTTCAAATACGCCTCGCGCGCGATCGACACGTCTTCCAGGAAATGCGGCAACTCTTTCAGCAACAGTGCCTGCGGCCCGTCCACCAAGGCCTGCGGCGGCGCGGGATGGAAATCCACCAGCACCATGTTTGCCCCGGCCAGCACACCTTGCGCGGTGACGTGCATCACGTCGAGGATGCCGTCGGGCGATGCCGCGCGGGTGCCGACAGAATGTGACGGATCGACACACACCGGCATGCGCGTCAGACGTTTCACCACCGGCACATGCGCAAAATCCACCAGATTGCGGTGCGGATCGCCCATGTTTGTTTTCATGCCGCGCAGGCCGAACACCACGTTGCGGTTGCCTTCGGAAGCCAGATATTCCGCCGCGTTCAACGATTCGTCCAAAGTGATGCCAAAGCCGCGTTTGAGCAGCACGGGAAATTCCTGTTGGCGACCAACGATCTTGAGCAGTTCAAAGTTTTGCGTGTTGCGTGTGCCGATCTGCAACATCACGCCGGTCGAATTTCCTGTGCGGTGCAACGCCTCGGCAATTTCGTTCAGGTGCGATTCGTGGGTGATCTCCATGGCGATCACTTTGATGCCGTATTTGCCGGCCAGCTCGAACACATAGGGCAGGCAGTTCTTGCCGTGCCCCTGAAACGCATAAGGACTGGTGCGCGGTTTGTACGCACCCATGCGCGTGCATACCTGGCCGTTGTCGCGCAAGGCACGCAGCATGATCTCGACATGTTCGGCGTTGTCCACCGCGCATAATCCGGCGAAAACATTGAGCGTGTCTTGCCCGAAACGCACACCGTTGTAATCGAAGTGCGCGGGACGCGTGTCATCCTTGTGGCGGCCGAGAATGCGGTATTCCTGCGACACGCGTACCACCCGCTCCACACAGGGCAGGCTCTGCATGTCTTCAATCTCCAGCGCCTTGGTGTTGCCGATGAGGTATATCTCGGTGAGCGTCTGCTCGGCGCCGTGTTCGGTATGCACCCGCACTTTTACGCCCTGCAGCGTTTCAAGATGGCTCATCAGGCGCTGATATTCAGCGCCTTGAGTTTGCGTGTTTGCATCCAATATCAGGATCATGTTTGCTCTTTTTTTAGGTGGATTACTGACCCGAAAGAATCGCCCATTGCTGCGGCCACTGCGCCATCGGATCACGCGTGAAGCCGCTCTTGCCAAATTGCTGCCAACGCCCGACGACGTAACACAGCAGCAGGTTGGCATGTGCACCGATGTCGGCGTTGACATCCAGTTTGCCTTGCGTGGTAGCGATGCGCAGCGATTGTTTGAGTGTGGTCTCGATGCGGTCGAGGAATTGGTTGATGCGCAATTGCAGGCGATCATCTTCGTTCACCAGCGCATCGCCGATGAGTACGCGCGTCATGCCGCGATTCTTTTTGGCGAAGCCGAGCAACATCGCAAGAATACCTTCCGCTTGCTTCAGCCCGTCCTGTTCTTCGGTGGTGATTTTGTTGACCAAACCGAACACGGTCTGTTCGATGAACTCGATCAAGCCCTCGTACATCTGCGCTTTGCTGGCGAAGTGCCGGTACAGCGCCGCCTCGGAAAGATCGAGCTTTGCCGCCAGTGCGGCGGTGGTGATCTTTTCACCCTTGGGTTGTTCCAACATCCCGGCGATGGTTTGCAGGATTTGTAATTTTCGTTCGCCCGGTTTCGTCGCCATTGTTGTCCCCTTCAGAATTCCCTCATCCATTTGCCTCCCCCTATAGAAAAGGGGGACTGAGGGGGATTTGAACATACAGAATTTGCATGCCGTCAAATACAAATCCCCCCTGCCCCCCTTTTACAAAGTGGGGTGAACTGCAATCACATCAATCCGCCACGACCCAATAAACGCGGCAGTTCCAACACGTCGCGTATCTTCACATCCACATAACTTGGCACGCGAATCGCATCACTCACCCACACGGTACGCATCCCCATCCGCTTGGCGGTTTTTAGATTCTCCGCACTGTCTTCCACCATCACACACTGTGCCGCATGTAAACGATGTTTGCGCAGCAAGCGCCGAAATCCCGCCGTTTGGGGCTTGGGTTTGTAGCGCGAATGCTCGATGGAAAACACATCGTCGAACAGGTCATCCACCCGCAACAGCTTCAAAACGTCCTGCGCATAATGCAGCGGCGCATTGGAGAACACCAACTTCTTGCCCGGCAAATGCTTCAATACATGACGCAGACGCGGCTCGCGCAATACCATGTTTGGAAGATCCGGAAACTGGTGTGTGTGCCACAAAAAATGATCCGGATCGGTGCCGTGGTGTTTGATCAAACCGCTCAGCGTCGCGCCGTAACGTTGCCAGTAATCCATGCGCAGGGTGTTCGCCGCGTCTTCGGTCAATTGCAAGTGTTCTTGCAGATACGCGGTCATGCTGCGGTTGATGTGCGGGAAGATATGCGGCGTCGCATCATGTAACGTGTTGTCCAGATCAAAGATCCACACGTATTCGTTCACTTGCTTTTGATCAGTGTGCCGACGCCTTCGTCGGTCAGGATTTCCAGCAATAACGCATGTTCCACGCGTCCGTCGATGATGTGTACCGAACGCACCCCGCCGCGCGCCGCATCCAGCGCCGAGCCGATCTTGGGCAACATGCCGCCGGACAACGTACCGTCCGCCACCAGATCGTCGATCTGCTTGGGTGTCAGGCCGGTGAGCAATTTGCCGCTCTGGTCCAGCACGCCGGGTGTATTGGTCAGCAACACCAATTTTTCGGCATGCAACACTTCTGCCAGTTTTCCCGCCACCACGTCGGCGTTGATATTCAGCGTCTCCCCATCCGGCGACACACCGATGGGCGCGATGACCGGAATGAAGTCGCCGGAATCCAAAAATGTGATGATGGAGGGATCGATCTTGTTGATGTCGCCGACCAGTCCGATGTCCAGCATCTTTCCCGGCTCGGCAATACTTTCCAGCAATAGTTTTTCCGCGCGGATGAATCCGCCGTCCTGCCCCGTGAGGCCTACTGCCTTACCACCGTAACGGTTGATCAGATTGACGATATCCTTGTTGACCTTGCCCAGCACCATCTCGACCACATCCATCGTCTCTTCGTCGGTAACGCGCATGCCCTGGATGAACTCGCCCTGTTTGCCGACTTTTTTCAGCAAGTCGTTGATCTGCGGACCGCCGCCGTGCACCACCACCGGGTTCATACCCACCAGTTTGAGCAGCACCACATCACGCGCGAAACCTTCCTGCAACTTGGGATCGGTCATGGCGTTGCCGCCGTACTTGATGACGATGGTCTTGTCGAAGAAACGCTGGATATACGGCAGCGCTTCGGACAGGGTATGGGCTTTTTGGGCGGCGGTGGCAGCGGTCAACGGCATGGTTTTATCCTTGAATAATTTCGCCGCGAATTCTACCCCAAGAAAAGGGCAAAAAAAGACGGCTCGCAGCCGTCTTTTCCCAACACGCTTTGCGCTTGATTAGCGATGGTCTTTTACGGCAGGGTCTTGGTAGTGTTTGTAACTCAATTCCAGTGCTTTGACTTCGGCCAGTATCTCCACTGTCTGCCGCTTGCCGGCCACATCAATGACCAAGCTAACCGGGATCTGTTCACCCTCGTTGATCGCCCGCTTTAGACCTACCAATACGAGATACATGCCGCGCGTACCAAAGATGACGTTGCTGTGCGGCTTCAGTTGCAGACTTTCGACAGCCTCGGTCTTCATCTTGCCCCGGCTCATCACCACACCCTGAATCTCGCCCGACGCGGCGACCGGGCTGCTCACCGCAATCAAACGCGACGGTTTGATGACATAGAGATTCAGTTGCACCGTGGCGGAAGTTTGACCCGGAACACTCTCGCGCATCCAGGCCTGATCCACCACCACATCATTCGCACCGGCGAGGACATTTCCTGCCCACAGCAAACTCGCCGTACAAAAAAATCTGCGCCACATACCGGACCTCCGATGCAAAATTTAAGGGTGATGACTGTGTTCGTGCTCCACACTTTCGGTCAACGGCTTGACGACTACCGTCACTTTTGCTGCCTGTTCTTTGCCATTTGCGTGACGCACATTGAGCGTCAGCGCAAACTTTTCACCTGACTTGAGTGGCTTCTTTAATCCGAGCAACATCAGATGATAACCAGCCTCGCCTAAATCTAATGCCTTCCCCGCAGGCAATTCGACGACATCCACTTGGCGCATCTTCATCACGCCTTGCTCATGCACCATGCTGTGTAATTCGGCAGATTGCGCGGCCTTGCTCGACGCCCCGATCAGCTTTGCATCCCGCTTGCTGGTAATCACCAATTGCACCATCGCGCTGTCTTGCCCCGGTGCGGTGGCCCGTGTCCAGGCATCACTCACCGTTAGTTCGCCCGCCTGAGAATTGACAGATGCCAAAACTGCCAGCACACCGGCAAACCCTAATTTTGCAATATTCATCCGTTCCCCTAAATAAAACGCGCCACACCTTGCGATGTGGCGCGTTATTTTAGCCTGAATTGTCAGATTAGAAATCCAAGTTAGCTTTCACCCATACATTGCGTCCCAACTCATTCACACGAGTGGTTTGTGTAAAACCGCTCACCGTTACACCTGTCCGACTGATGTGCTCGGCATAGGTTTTGTTGAACACGTTATCGATTCCCGCGCTAACTTGCAGCCTCTTGCTCGGACGCCATCCACCATTCACCGATGCGACACCAAATCCACCCGAAGTACCGATGTCCTGCCCGGCGATATTGCCCTGATTTACGGCCACACGATCCTGTGCCGCCACGCCACGCAATAATCCGCCGAACGACCACACCTTGTTGTCGTAGTTGGCGCCGATGCGCATTTCCAACGGCGTTATCTGCCCCAAAGCTGTGCCGTCCGTATCGTTGTTACCATGCACGTAGGCCAAGCTACCCTCCAGCTTGACGGACTCTGCCAACTGATAAGCGACGCCCGCTTCAGCACCGTAGGTAGAGGCGTTCACATTGCGCGTCACGGTCACCAACGTTGGCATCATCGTCGTGCCTTTATTGACCTTGGACTGGATCAGATTGAAATCGGTGATCTTGCTATAGAACGCCGAGACCGAGCCAGTCAAGGCTCCGCTACGATGATTCATCCCCACATCCAATTGACTCGTTTTTTCTGGTTTGGTGTCGAACGCACTCGCTGTCGTCATACTCTCATTGCTGAACAACTCCCAGTAGTCTGGTGCTCGTGAGGTGTGTCCCAAGCCGACGTAAGCGGTATAGCCTTCATTCACATCCAACTCATAGCGAGCGAAACCGCTGGTCAGCGTTTCTTTACGCGTCTTGTTGGCAGTCGGATTCATCACTGAACCCATCATGCCGCGCATCACCATCGAACGCGCATCCGTCGCTTGCCAATTATCCGCACGTAAGCCAACGATGACGCGACTCGCATCAGAGATGCCTTGATGCAACTCACCGAACACACCGACGTCCTTGAATTCAGCGTCTTTCACACGCACTTTCAGCGTGTAGTCACCCATATAGCCAGGCGCTGCGCCTGTGCGCCCTGTGTGGATGTTGTTTTGCGTATCGACGCCCAATTTTAGCTGCGTCGCATCCGCCAACTGCAAGGAGCCATTCAAATGACCGCCTGTGGTCTTACGGTCAGGGTTCATCGCTGCCATCATGCTGGCAGGGTTGCCGCCGGCACGTAGGCTGTAAGTATCCATCACGTGATCGATGTAGTTGTAATACACCTGTGCTTGGATGCCATCCAACACACCGCCCATATGCTGCTTGTCGAGCTTCAAACCGACGTTGTCGCGCGCGAACTTCGAACCATCCACGCCACGATCTGCATAAGCAGCCTTGCCATCACTCTTGGCAACCGTCAGCTCCAAGCGCGTGTTGTCATCAGGTGCCCAGCCCGTCGCCGCATTCGCACTCCAGCGGTTATAGGCAGAGTGGACCGCGACACCATTTCCATCTTTATAGTCATCGGCCTGTGAACGAGTCATTCCTGCATGCAGATAGGCTGATTCCGAACTCACTTTCAAATTCACCGCTTCGTCATTACGCCCAAAACTACCCACCATCAGCGAGCCACTACCGGACAGACCTGCGACATCACGTTTAGTGCTACGTTCGAACAACACTGTTCCTGCGGAATTACCCGCACCATGGATCACAGTCTGCGGACCTTTCAAAACGGTGATGCTATCGTAGGAGGAGGGGAACACATACGCTGTCGGCGGATCCATACGACCGCCGCATCCGCCCAATATCTGCTCGCCATCCAACAGGATGTTCAGACGCGAACCGGCCATGCCGCGCAACACGGGATCACCATCCGTGCCACCTTTGCGGATGACGGAGAAACCGGGGATGGTCTTCAGATAATCCGCACCATCGTGCGCGGGAACAGGCTGGCGCGGCTTCTTGGGGTCGGTCTTCACGGTCAGCGGCTGTGTGCTTTGCGGGGCAGTCACCACCACCTCGTCCAGTGTAGCGGCCTCAGCCGCGTTCGCAGAGACACTCATCGCCAGCAATACAGCGACTACGATCATTCTTTGTTGCATGCTTTCTCTCCTGTAAAAAATCTGCGCGCATTCTATGGATTTTTTTCGCGGCGACTCTGCGGCATTTTGTCGCACCCCAATAACGGCGGGCTTCCAGTAGAATCCACTACTATGAATTCCTCCCTACTCTCCACCCAAACCGGACACTCGCATCTGCGACGATTGTTCCTGTTGCGCAACTGGGCCATCCTCGCGCAACTCGCCACACTCGTTCTGGTGCATCGTTTGCTCAGTCCGGATTTCACCTGGGCACCCATGCTGGGCGCGATCGGTTTTCTGGCGCTGGCCAATGTGCTGACGTGGTGGCGCTTGTCCAATCTCACACCGGCAGGGAATCTGGAATTGTTCCTGCAGTTGTCGCTGGATGTGTTCGTGCTCACCGTGTTGTTGTATTACAGCGGGGGTTCGACTAACCCTTTCGTCTCGCTCTATTTATTGCCATTGGTGCTCGCAGTCGCTTCACTGCCCCGGCGTTATACCTGGGGCATGGCCGCTTTGACTTTGACCTGCTACAGCGTGTTGATGGTGTGGTATGTGCCGCTGCCGACCGGTAATGGGCATGCGCAACATGAACACGTCGCCGTACAACCGATGGATCACAGCCATCACCACATGACCGAATCCGGGACGCAGACCCCACCGCAAGCGACTACCCCGACGCAGGACGATGCCTTCAACACACATGTGTTGGGGATGTGGCTGGGCTTCGTCATCAGCGCGGGAGTAATCGCTTATTTTGCGGTGGAGATGACGGCGGAGGTAAGACTGCGCGATGCGCAACTCAACCATGCGCGGGAAGAGACGTTGCGCAACGAACGCATCGTTTCGCTGGGTACACTGGCGGCCAGTGCGGCGCATGAATTGGGCACACCACTTTCCACCATGTCGGTGGTGGTGGGTGAGATGCGGCACGATATTGCCGTTCCACCCGAACAGCAGGAGAATTTGAAAATCCTCGACGAGCAAGTGCGCAACTGCAAACGTATCCTCGACACCCTGATCCGCCACGCGCAGGAAACGCCCGAGGTGGAAAACGTCGAAAAATTCGTGCACGCCGTGCTGGACGAATGGCAATTGCTGCGTCCGACAGCGCAACACCTTTATCAAACAATCGGCAAAGGGGAAGTGCCTATCCTGCGTGCCGATCCGGCCTTGCGTGCCGCACTGTTGAATCTGCTGAACAACGCAGCGGATGCCTCGCCGAATGCGATGGATATCCTGCTTGACTGGAATGAGAAACACATCGTGCTGGAGATCCACGATCATGGCCCGGGACTCACCCCGGAAGCCGCCGCACGCGCCGGGTCCGCCTTCTTTACCACCAAACAGGAAGGCCGCGGCCTTGGGCTGTTTCTGGCAAATGCCACGTTGGATCGCATGGGTGGCAGTGTCCGACTTTTCAATCGCGAGGGCGGCGGCGCGACAACCGAAGTCACCTTGCCTCTCAATAAGAAATCCGCATGACCACGCCCGCCAACAACGACAAACCCACGCTGCTTCTGGTCGATGACGACGCGACCTTCATCGTGGTACTGGAACGTGCCCTGGAAAAACGCGGATACGCTGTGACAACCGCCAACAGTGTCGAAACCGCCCTGCCACTGGCTGAAGCCAATCCGCCCGAATTTGCCGTACTGGATTTGAAGATGAACGGCGCTTCCGGCCTGGTGCTGGTCCGAAGATTGCACGAACTCGATCCGGCCACGCGCATCGTGATGTTGACCGGTTATGCCAGCATCGCCACCGCAGTGGAAGCGATCAAACTCGGTGCGACCCAGTATCTGTCCAAACCCGCGAATGCCGATGAAATCGTCGCCGCCTTCGGCCACAGCGCCAGCACCGATATACCACTGGAAGCGTTGCCCGCCAGCGTGGACAAGCTGGAATGGGAACATATCAATCGGGTGCTACGTGAACAACAGGGCAACATCTCCGCTACCGCACGTGTCCTCGACATGCATCGCCGCACCCTGCAACGCAAGTTGGCGAAACGTCCCGGCGGCCACTGAAATTGCCCAGCTGAAAATCACCCGCACCTCTGTGCAGGTTTGGTTAGAATGCCTCCCAAACAAGAAAACAACACGGGAGGATATTATTGTGGCTACCAATCGCGTCAATCTGAAGCAAGCAATCAAGGAACTCGACAGTTTGCCCGCCATGCCGGTGGTGGCCCAGAAGATACTCACCTTGTCTTTGGATACCGATGAAGGCGAAGCGCAATTATTGCGCCTGATCGAAAAAGACCCGCAGATCTCGGCCCGTATTATCGGGTTGGCCAACACACCTTTGTTCGGTGCTTCCAAACGGGTCACGTCAATACAGGATGCCGCCATGTTGCTCGGTCTAACCCGGGTCAAATCCGTGGCCATCGGTATCGCGGTAATGTCGACTTTCACCCGCCATCCGACCGGCTTGCTCAATCTGCAAAACCTCTGGCTGCACAGTTTGGGTGTCGCGCTCGGGATGCGTACATTGTCACGCGCCATGCCCAGCCGTACCCGCCCGCTGGAGGACGAGATATTCCTGGCCGGATTGCTGCACGACATCGGTTTTCTGGTGTTGAATTATCTGGACACCTCGCTCAGCGACCAATTACAAAGCAAGTTGGCGGCAGAGCCCAAGCGTCTGGTATATGAAGTCGAAGCCGAAGTGACCGAGGTCAGCCACGGTGAATTGGGTGCCGAACTGGCTCGGCACTGGGATCTGCCGGAGCGCATCATCGCGGTGCTGCGTTTTCATCACACTCCCGATGCGGAGGAGTCGGCACCCGGACAACCCCTGGTTTCATTACTCAACCTGACCGAAAAACTGCTACCTTCTTTCGGCATCAATGAGACCGTCGATACACAAGTCAGTGATGAAGATTGGTTATCCCTAGGCATAGATCCATCCCGTGCAGAAGAACTCTCCGCAGCAGTGCATGAGCAGGCGGCACAAGCCAGACAGGTTGCCGCTTCGTTTTAGTGGTTTCCGCAAAATACCCTCATGCATACACTGCTTGAGGGTATTTTTTCGTCGAAATTTCGGCGTCACTTGTATAATCTCCCCAGCCTTTCCTCTCTTTTCCAATGAAACTCACACTTCCCATTTTGCTCGCCCTCCTTGCTTTGTTTTCGTCAATGCAAGCACTTGCAGGCGATCCGCTATTGGCGGCAAAACAGTACGCACTGTACGACTACAACAGCGGCCAGATGCTGGTCGAAAAGGACGCCGATACGCATATCGCGCCTGCTTCGCTGACCAAACTGATGACGGCTTATGTGGTTTTCGGCGCGCTTAAACAGGGCAAGATTTCGTTGCGTCAAACACTCAAACCCACCACGTATGCGCTGCGTTTGCAAAATGAAGAGCCGCGCATGTTTCTGCAAGTAAGCAAAGAAGTAAGCGTGGACGAGCTGCTGCACGGGCTAATCGTGCACTCGGCCAACGACGCGGCACGGGTGTTGGCCGAGGCTATTGCCAACCATGAGATCGCTTTTGCCGATCTGATGAACACGGAAAGTCAGCGTCTGGGAATGACCCACTCGCATTTCGCTAATGCAACCGGTGTTGCCGATGCGCAACATTTCAGCACTGCCCGCGATCTGGCCGTGCTCGCCGCCGCACTGGTACGGGATTTCCCCGAGTTCTATCCACTGTATGCCTTGCGCGAATACAAATTTAACGGCATCAACCAGTTCAATCGCAACCGGTTGCTGTGGATTGATCCCTATGTGGATGGGTTGCAAACCGCATTCGAGGAAACCGGCGGTTTCTCGCTGGTCGCCACGTCCAAGCGGGAAAATCGGCGTCTGATCTCGGTGGTCCTGGGGACAGAAAAAGAGAATCTGCGTAGCACGGAAAGTCAGCGTCTGCTGAACCACGGGTTCATGGAATTCGAGTCGGTACTACTCTATCGCAAAGACCAACCGGTCAGCGCGCCACGTCTGTGGAAAGGCACGCTGGATCAAATCGAAATCGGCTTTCGGGATGAGCGTTATGTGGCCATTCCAGCCGGACAGCGCAAGGGGTTGAGCGCAAAACTGGAAACCAAACAGCCCTTGATTGCGCCGGTCAACGCCGGCCAAACAATGGGCACATTGCATCTTTTGCTGAACGGAGAACCTTATCTGGATTTGCCGGTGGTTGCGCTGAAGAACGTGCCACTGGCAAACGTGTTCTCGCGCGGGGTGGATGCGATCCGATTACTGCTGCAATAAGGAATCCGGTCATGACGGTCTATCTCAACGGTGCGTTTATACCCCTGGAGGAAGCCAGGGTGCCGGTGCTGGACCGCGGCTTCATCTTCGGCGACGGCGTGTATGAAGTCATCCCGGTCTATTCGCGCCGCGCTTTCAGATTGTCGGATCATCTGCAACGTCTGCAACACAGCCTGGATGGCATCAAACTGAACAACCCGAACAGTGACAGCGAATGGACAGGTATCCTCAACGAGTTGATCCGTCGCAATGCGCCCGAGGATCAATATCTTTATCTGCACATCACGCGCGGTGTCGCCAAGCGTGACCATCCTTTCCCCGTTCCGCCCGTGGCGCCCACTGTGTTTGTTATGAGCAACCCGCTCAAGCATCCGCCGGCTCAACTGTTGCAAAGCGGCATCGCCTGCATCACCGTCGCGGACAATCGCTGGTTGCGTTGCGACATCAAGGCGATCTCACTTTTGCCTAATGTCCTGTTGCGTCAAGCGGCAGTCGAAGCCGGATGCGCCGAGGCAATCCTCATCCGCGATGATGCGTTCCTCACCGAAGGTTCGGCGAGCAATATCTTCGTGGCCAAAAATGGAACACTGCTTGCCCCGCCCAAAGACAACTTGATGTTGCCCGGAATCACGTATGACGTCATCCTCGAACTTGCGGCGACCAACGGCATTCCGCATGAAGTGCGTCGTGTGACGAAAGCAGAAGTATTCAGTGCCGACGAACTGCTGCTCTCGTCCAGCACCAAAGAAGTGTTGGCAATCACCACACTGGACGGCAAAAGCGTTGGCACCGGCAAGCCGGGAGACATGTTCAGCCGGTTGTATCGGCTTTACCAGGATTTCAAACGGAATGTGATGCGCAAATGAACGAACCGTCCTTGTGTACAACACGGCATGAAGCCATTAATTGAAGAAACAAAGATGACCACACCCGACTCTCTCATCGAATACCCGTGCGACTTTCCGATAAAAGTTTTCGGCTTGGCACAGCCGGGTTTCGTTCAAGCCATTGCCGAAGTGGTGCTTGCGCATGCGCCGGATTTCGATAGCTCAACCATCGAACAGCGAGGCAGTAACAATGCCAAATACCTGAGCCTGACCTGCACCGTGCACACGACATCACGAGAGCAACTGGACAATTTGTACCGTGATTTGAGTTCGCATCCGATGGTCAAGATGGTGCTATGAGCGGAGAAGGGAGAAGAGAGGAGAGGGAAGAGTCCAGAGCAGGGGGCGGTGACTCACCCTTCGCTCTTCACCCTTCCCATCCACACTTTCCTTCACTACACATCAGAGCGCTGGGGCTTGTCGAATACGAACCGACTTGGCGTGCCATGCAGCGTTTTACTAGCGAGCGCACTGCCGATTCGGTTGACGAGATCTGGTTGGTGCAACACTCGCCCACTTACACTCAAGGACAAGCGGGCAAGCCGGAACACCTGCTCAATGCGACCGCCATTCCGGTGGTGCAAATCGACCGGGGCGGGCAGATCACTTATCACGGCCCCGGACAGATCGTTGTCTACCTGTTGCTCGACCTGCGGCGTTGGAGGATCAACGTACGTGAATTGGTGCGCCTGATGGAACAAGCCGTGATTGATGTGCTGGCGGAATACGGCGTGGCTGCTCAAGGCCGGAACGATGCGCCTGGAGTTTATGTTGGCGATGCGAAAATCGCCGCCTTGGGCTTGAAAATAAAAAATGGCTGCTGCTACCACGGTCTCGCCTTCAACGTAGACATGGATCTGTCTCCATTCGCCAACGTCAATCCATGCGGATACCAGGGACTGCGCGTCACCCAGGCAGTCGCATGCGGCATCACCGTACCCTTTGATGAACTCCAGGCGCAACTGACGCAGAATCTGGTGCATGGGTTGCACAGTCACTTGGCAAGGCAACCGTCTAAAGAGTGCCTCTAATAATCCAAATTTTAGTTACGACATAACCTGAAGCTTAGTCTTCACTGAAACCGCGTTTTTCCCAATACGACATTGCTCAGGACAGGCATGTCTTGCTTAGAACTTTGAATCATTTGAGGCGCCGTAAAGTTTGAGCTTTGCACGCTGCCCGAAGCAACAATACCAACGCTGCGTTATATGTGAAAAGTACCGGTTGCTCCATTGAAATAACGCCGATTTCCAGTGCTATTCCCTGCTTTGGCTGTGAAGCCAAAACACATAATGCCAGTCATGAATCTCGCTGGATCAGTCAAAAAATGAGCAAACAAAACAACCCTTCCGATCTCGCCCACGAAGCCCTGAATCTGTTGGTTTCAAGAAAGCTGTCTCCCACTCCGGAAAACTATGCACGGGCCTATCAGGAGGTTGGCGGCAAAACTGAAAGCACTCAGGGTGCCAGAACGGACGACAAGCCCAAGCAGAATCCGGGCTGGTCAGAATTGATTCGTGATTTGTTGCGCCAATTGGAAACCACCCACAAAGGCATCACCATCACCCGAAAAAAGGACGGGGTTGAAACCGTGCTCAATCGTTTCGCGGCGGATCCGGAAAACTTGCACGAGAAACTGCAGGGACTGATCCGTTCATGGGCGGCATCCCCCACCAGCGCCAACGAATTCGCCCCTGCGGTACTCCCCATCGCTGCAAGCGCCTCCGCCGCGATTCCATCCGGCGTCCCGTCGAACAAAGGCAATGTCGCCGAGTTGCCGCCTTCAACTGCGACCGCCGCTCAGGAATTATTGCAGCAACTGCGTGAATTACTCGCACAGACCCTGGAGAACACGTTGCCGGCTCATCCCGAACTGGCCACCGAGATCCAAACGTTGGTGGTGCAAGTACGCGCCACCGATGACAATATCCGTATCAACGCGCTTGCCAAGCAATTGCGCCAGTTCTGGCTCAAGCTCGAATTGCGCGGCGGCGACAAGGTCAAGATACAGGAAGGCTTGTTGCGCCTGCTGCGACTGTTGGTCGAAAACGTCAGCGAGCTGGTGGCAGACGACGAATGGATGCACGGGCAGATCGCTGCCTTGCAGGAGATCATTGCCCAGCCGATGGATAAACACGCAATCGCGGATGCCGAGCGAAACTTGCGCGATGCGATCATCAAACAAAGCACGCTGAAACAAAGCCTGAACGATGCCAAATCAACCCTGAAGAGTCTGATGACCACCTTCATCGACCGCCTGGGCAACCTCACCGAAAGCACCGGTGAGTATCACCAGAAGATCGAAGGTTACACACAGAAGATCAGCAAGGCCGACAATCTGACGCAGTTGGGGCACATTCTGGAAGACGTGATGCGGGACACCCGCGTCATCCAGGCCAGCGCGTTGCGTTCCCATGAAGAGCTGTTGACTACCAAGAAACAGGCCGATGAGGCCGAAGTCCGCATCAAAGAATTGGAGCAAGAACTCGAACAAGTGAGCGAGCTTATTCGCGAAGACCAATTGACAGGAGCACTCAACCGTCGCGGCTTGGATGAAACGGTTGATCGCGAGATAAAACGTGCCGACCGCAACAATGCTCCGCTCAGTGTCGCCTTGCTGGATATCGACAATTTCAAAAAACTGAATGACAGCCTGGGACATCAAGCCGGCGACCGCGCGCTGACGCATCTGACCAAAGTAATTAAAGAAACGCTGCGCCCGGCCGATGCTGTGGGCAGATACGGTGGCGAGGAATTCCTCATCATCCTGCCCGACACCGACCTGACTTCCGCAGTTGAAGCGATACAACGTTTGCAGCGGGACCTGACCAAAAAATTCTTCCTGCACAACAATGAACGTATCCTGGTTACCTTTAGTGCCGGAGTCGCCTTGCGGGGAGAGAATGAAGATCAGGAAGATTTGGTGGGCCGCGCCGACAAGGCGATGTACCAAGCCAAACAAACAGGCAAGAACCGCGTCGTGGCTTCTGTGACTCCATCGGGATTAACTGTTTCAAATCCAGATGCAAAAGGTTCAGAGTAATAAGCGAGTCTGGTGAAGAATGATACCGACTCTAAAGTTTTCCACTGACACTCCGATAACTGGTTCAACGGCGGTTGCTAAGCTTCACAAAACAGCAAACCAAAGTGGGCGGCAACTCAGCCGCGTAAGTGAACCAAATTAAAGGAGAACTAAAATGGCACAAGTCATCAACACCAACGTAGGCGCCCTGTTCGCTGGAGCAGCATTGAACAAATCGGCCAATGCTTTGCAAACCGCCCAACAACGCCTGTCCTCGGGTCTGCGCATCAACAGCGCCAAGGACGATGCCACCGGCTTGGGTATTGCCACCGGTTATGACAGCCAAGTGCGTGGCACCAACATCGCCGTGCGCAACGCCAATGACGCTATTTCCAAATTGCAAACTCTGGATGGATACGGTGCCCAAATCACCGAGAATCTGCAGCGCCTGCATGAAATTTTTGTACAAACGGGTGATGTTGCCACCACCGAATCTGCGGCGCTAATTGCTGAAAACGGCCGTATCGCAGGGTTGTCCGCCGCCGCCGGTGCATTGCCTGCCGCCAACGTGACAGTAGATGGGGCGGGAGGTGTGCGCGCAACTGTTAGTGCCGCGATTGTAGCTCCAGTTGGCGCCACTGCCGCTGCCACCCTCACGGATATCACTGCTGTCACTGCCTCACGTGCCACGTACGGTGCGGAAATGGCCGCTCTGGGTTCAGCCGTTGCCACTATGCAGACCGCTTCGGTGAACTTCTCTGCCTCGTTTAGCCGCATTATGGACACCGACTATGCCGCAGAATCGGCAGCAATGACCCGTAACAACATTTTGCAACAAGCGGGCACTGCAGTTTTGGCACAAGCGAACCAAACGCCAAATACAGTGTTGAGTTTGTTGCGTTAACAGCTGATGTAGCAAATGCCTAACCGGATCTCCGGTTAGGCATTGCAGCAGAGGAGATCCAAAATGATCATCCAAAGTATAAATGCCAGTCACGATGTGCTTCCAGTCAGACTCGTCGCAAAAGACGCGCCATTGGTGGTTGCCGAACCCGCGACGCATGAGACCGTGCTGCAAACTCCTTCGCCCGAACAGTTGAAAACAGCCGTGGATAACATCAACAAAGCGATGCAGCAGTCAAACCACGCCCTGGAGTTCAGTGTGGATTCGTATACCAAAAAACCGGTAGTCAAAATGATCGATACGGAAACCGGGAAGGTAATCTCGCAATTCCCCTCTGAAGAAGTGTTGGCAATAGCACAATCAATTGACGAATTTATTAGTCAACATCAATTCAAGCAGGGAGCGCTGTTTAAGCAAACGGCCTAGTTCGGGGGTTACATCATGGCAACCACATCATCAGTAACATCGTCGAGTGCAGGGACGCTGGATGTCAACAGCCTCGTGTCACAGCTGATGACGATCGAGCGTCGCCCCATTGACAAGCTCAACACACAAATAAGCAGTTCCCAAACTAAAATATCATCCCTCGGTACGATCAAAGGATTGGTTTCTGGCTTTCAAACAACATTGCGCAGTTTGAATGACGATTTGCTTGGATTTAGTGCCGCCATTTCTGACTCCAGCGTGGTATCCGCTTCCGCAAGCAGCACAGCGGTAGCTGGAACTTATGCTTTGGAAGTGACCCAACTGGCCCAATCGCAAAACCTGGTTGCCGCAGGGCGCGCGAGCAGTAGCACCGCAATCAGTGATGGCGTGGCAACCACAGTCACTTTCGATTTTGGCACTATCAGCGGGGGGGCACTGAATGCAGGTACTTATAGTGGTGCCACGTTCACTCCTAACGCGGGCGGCAGTTCGAGTATCACGATTGATGCTAGCAACAATACGCTGCAAGGCATCAGTGCTGCGATCAATGCCGCCAAATTGGGCGTGACGGCCACCATCGTCAATGATGGTAGCGGCACGCCTTATCGTCTCGCCTTGACTTCGAATACCACCGGTGTAAGTAACAGCCTCAAAATCACTACCAGCGGCGGAGATGGCACCATCAACTCCTTGCTGGGATATGATCCAGCTGGCACGCAAAACCTGAACCAGACGGTTGTCGCGCAGAACGCCAACCTAAAAGTGAATGGAATCGCAATCAGCAAAACTTCGAACACGGTCACCGATGCCATCCAAGGTGTCACGCTTTCACTTAACAAGCTCACGACGACTCCGGCAACGTTGACGGTTACTCACGACACCACCGCAGTCAGCAAAGCCGTGACAGGAATGGTTGATGCTTATAATGCTTTGCAAAGCCAGCTTAAATCCCGCTCCGCCTACGGCACTGCCACTTCCCAGGCAGGCGCTTTGGCCGGAGACGGTACGGTGCGCCTCATGCTGAGTCAATTGCGCAGTGTTTTCAATACGGCTGCAAGTGGCGGTACTCTGACCTCGCTCGCCCAGGTTGGCATTACCACCCAGACCGATGGCACACTCAAATTGGACAGCAATAAACTTACTAGCGCAATGTCGAACAATTTCAGCGATGTTACCAATCTTTTTTCGTCAGCAACGGGTTACTCGACCAGACTGGACGCTTGGTCCATTTCTGCGCTTGCTCCCGGAGGAATGATCGATACCCGCACCAATAGTCTGAATACAACCATAACAAGCTATAACAACAAAATCAGCCAATTGGAAAGTAGGATGATAACGTTGCAAAAACTTTATACCACCCAATACAGCAATCTGAACATGTTGTTATCCAATATGAATAGCACCAGTGCCTACCTGACACAGCAACTTTCTAATTCTGGAGCTTGATCATGAACTCAACCTCAGCCACGAATGCCTATGCGAAAGTCGGTGCCGAATCCGGCGTCTTGTCTGCCGACCCGCACAAGTTGATTGCCATGCTGTACCAAGGTGCCTTGTTGGCGGTCGCCAATGCCAAGAACGGTATGTTACGCAAGGATATCCCCGCCAAGGGCGCGGCGATTTCCAAAGCCATGCTGATCATTGATGAGGGTCTGCAAGCCAGCTTGGATAAAAGCGTGGGGGGGGATCTGGCTCACAGCTTAGATGCGCTTTATAACTACATGCTTTCACGGCTTATTTTCGCGAATGTGAATAACGATACAGAGGCTTTGGATGAAGTCTCAAGACTACTGTCCGAACTTAAGGGGGCGTGGGACAGTATCCGCCAACCCGTCCTGGCTTCGGCGACTACTCCGGCCCCACAATCGATACCCACCGCCAACAAAAACTCGCTGGTCTATGGAAGGATTTAGAAATGAGCTTGATCATAGAAGAATATCAGCGCCTTTCAGATATCACGGGAAAGATGCTCGAAGCCGCGACCGCAGGCGAGTGGGACGATCTCATCGCTTTGGAGAAACGTTGCTCGCGTGAACTCGCAGCCATTAAACCCCACGACAACGTTCCATCAGACGATGTAGAGCGAAGAATGAAAGTTTCGTTGATAAAAAAGATGCTTGCCGATGACAAGGCGATCCGAGAACGTACCGAACCCTGGATGCTTCAACTGCAACAGATCATGCAAAGTGCGCGTAGCGAACACCGTATGCAGCAGGCCTATCTTTCACAAGGGTGATCAATACAGCGGTACTTTGATATGTTGCCAGCCAATCTGCTCTCTGCTGTGCTTGGCAAAGCCGCCCTGAGCGACAAGCCGCTGATCTCGGGGGCAACGGACAAAAGCGGTCCGCAGTCCGCACTCAAACTGGAGATCGGTCAGCAAGTACAGGGTACTGTGCAATCGCAGGTTTCGCCTTCAAACTTTCAGGTCAAGATCGCTAATCAAGTGGTGCAGATGCAATTGCCGGCATTCATCCGCAGCGGAGATTTGATCACCCTGCAAGTCGCCTCACTTCACCCCAGATTGACTTTTTCGTTGGCTGCCTCAACCAACCCAGTCTCAACTTCGGAACAACTCAGCTCAACTTCGCGCCTACTGTCTTCGATGTCACAGCAACCCATCGAGCAGAATTATGTGCGGCCGACACAACAAGCGCCACTTTGGGTAGCTTCACAAACAGCGCCCGACACCCGGATATTGGCCGATAAATTGCATCACGCACTCAGCCACAGCGGGCTGTTCTATGAATCACACCAAGCGCAATGGATTGCCGGTATGCGCAGCACACCCCAACTCATGCAGGAACCGCAGAATCAACTACCGGCAAGGCCGGATACAGCATTGCAACCGGCAGACAACGCCACGCCGGTTAATGCCGCAAACAAGTCAGGTGCCCCCGCTTCGGTCATCCCTGAGCATTTATTGAACCTTGTACAACAACAATTACACACCTTGGAAAACAGGCAAGTGCTGTGGCAAGGGCAGGCTTGGCAAGGGCAGGAGATGCGCTGGGAAGTGCGCGAGGAATCGCCACGCCACACTCCCAAAGACGATCCGGAGGGACAGTGGGTCACCGAACTGAATTTGAATCTGCCGCGTCTCGGTAACGTGTCATTCAAGTTAAGTTTTAACGGCAACGCGGTGAATCTTGCGATGGTGGTTGCCGAAGAAAAGACGCGCGACACGTTGCATAACGAGAGCCTGCACCTGCTGGCCGCCCTGGAAGAACGCGGAATCCCCGTCCTGCAAACCGTCATCAAACTCAGCACGGCTGCACCAACATGATTCCCAACAATCATCGCCAGATGGCTGTTGCCCTTGCCTATCGGAGCGGGGATGCCGCTCCCAAAGTGGTGGCAAGCGGTCGCGGGCTGATCGCGCAGGCCATCATCGAACGCGCGCGCGAACACGGCGTATACGTGCACGAATCGGAGGAACTGGTGAGCATGCTGATGCAAGTTGAACTGGACCAACATATACCACCGCAACTGTATCTGGCTGTGGCCGAACTGCTGGCATGGCTATACCGCTTGGAACGGGAGGAAATTCCCGCTAATCCGCGTACCGTGAACACGCTCAAACCGATAGAATCCGCTCAATTCATACCCAGATAGGCCGCATCATGCATACCAAAGAAGTTCCGCTAAAGATCGAAGTGTTTTCGCAGGACAACGAAAACGACTTCATCGTGGCCAACCCGAAAGAAATCCTGTCAATATTACGCACCATCTCCTCACGCCGTAGCCGTGTCGCGCTTTATTACAACGAAGACAACAGCATGGTGCTCACCCTGCTGCTGGCCGTGGATGAAGGCGGTATTTGGGTGGACGCTGCGACCAGCCTGGGTGATAACAAACATATCGAGTCTAGCGGACGCATCGTATTCGTGAGCTCACATAACCAAGCCAAGGTGCAATGGGTATCAACCGACACGACCCTGGGGTTATACGAAAATTCACCGGCGTTTTTTCTGCCCTTACCCAAAAAGTTATTACGATTACAGCGCCGTGATTATTACCGGCTACTCACCCCCGAACCGAACGCGCTCAAGTGCATCATCCGCCCCGCGCCCGCCCATAAACATCACATCGCAGAAGTGACCGTGATGGACATCAGCATCGGCGGAGTGGCGTTGGTGTGTGCGGAAAACGGTGTCGAGTTAGAACCCGGTACGACCTACCCCAATTGCGAGATCGAATTGCCGGGAGAAGGTACAGTCAATGCGACCATCGAAGTCAAAAACGCGTTCAAGGTGACGGAGAGATCCGGCGAGGTGAAACGCCGTGCCGGATGCGTATTCGTCAAACCGGACGGACAAACCACGATCATGTTGCAACGCTATGTGGCTCACATGCAACTTGAACAAGCCAGGAAGAAACCGTAAACCGATCGCTGTACACCTATTGCCGTGCTTTGACCGGTTCGAACCCATGACGGCTCAACATGAAGCCGAATACTCACACCTGCATGTTCATGATGTCGTTATAAGCCGCCACCATCCTGTTGCGCACCTGCACGGTAGTTTGGAACGAGATATTGGCTTTTTGCATCGCAATCATCGTGTCGCTCAGACTCACCTTGTCATCGCCCAAAACAAATGCCCTTTGCATTTCCTTCGCCTGGTGTTGCGCCTGATTGACACCATCCAGGGACGATTTCAGCACATTGGAAAAACTTGCCGCGCCGGTCGGGGCGGGAGCCTGCGGCACCTGCCCCTGAGCCACGGCCACTGCGGCGCGCATCTGTGCCAGCAGGCTATCCACATTGGTTACGTTCATGTTGCACCTCCTTTTTCCATGACGGCACATTAGCAGTCGTCTCACCCGTCCAAGTGCGGGAAAAGCCACCGATTTCTCCCGCTTTTCAACAGACCATTCTGCTATCCCGGGCAGATAATCCACAGCGTAAAAACAGGTGCAGAAATTCTCTGCCACGGCTCAACAGGATCAACATCGGGTAGGAAAGCATGGCTGACACAGACCTCAATTCAAATCCATCCATGGCGCAATTGCTGATCGGCATGCCCAGCCAGCAAAAACTCGGCCTCATCGTTGCCGTTGCCGCAACGGTCGCATTGCTCGCAGGATTATGGATGTGGGGACAGACGCCGGATTACCGGGTGTTGTACGCCAACATGACTGAACGTGATGGCGGAGCAGTCATCGAATCGTTGCAACAACAAAATATTCCGTACAAATTTTCCGAAGGGGGCACACTGATGGTGCCCGGCGAAAAGGTGCATGAAGTGCGTTTGCAGATGGCGGCTCAGGGGTTGCCCAAAGGCGGCACCGTCGGTTTCGAACTGATGGAGAATCAGAAATTCGGCACCAGCCAATTTTTGGAACAAGTGAACTTTCAGCGCGCCCTCGAAGGCGAGTTGGCGCGTTCGGTGCAGACCATGGCAGCCGTGGCGAATGCGCGGGTACATCTGGCCATTCCCAAGCCGACCGTGTTCGTCAAGGAAAAACAAAAACCCAGTGCCTCGGTGGTATTGGCATTAAATGCCGGACGGTCGCTGGATGAAGGACAAGTCAACGCTATCGTGCATCTGATCTCCAGCAGCGTGCCGGATATGCCGCCGCAGAATGTCACCGTTGTGGATCAAAGCGGCAGACTGTTGTCGATCGCGCGTGACGGCACCGGACAGCTGCTGGATGCCACCCAGCTCAAATATGTGCGCCAAATCGAACAGGACTATGTGCAACGCATTGAGGACATCCTGAGCCCGATCACCGGCACACAAAATGTGCGCGCGCAAGTGAATGCCAGCCTGGATTTCTCGGTCAGTGAACAGACCTCCGAAAACTACAAACCGAACCAGCCGCCTAACCAGGCCGCGGTGCGCAGTCTACAAACACTGGAAACCAAGGACGTGGCCAAGAACGCCGGCGGGGTGTCCGGTGCGTTATCCAATCAGCCTCCCGTCCCGGCGACCGCACCCATCGTCAGTCCGGCCAGCGCATTGCCCGCTCCAAGTGGCAGTGACAGCAGCAACTCGCACAAGGAATTGACCACCAACTACGAAGTGGATCGCACCATCCAGCACACCAAATTACCCACGGGAAACATCAAGCGTTTATCTGTCGCGGTGGTGTTGAACAACCGCAGCATTACCGAAGCAGACGGCAAAGTCACTTCCAAGGCTTATACCGACGAAGAAAAAGCGCAGATCGCATCGCTCATCAAAGAGGCGGTTGGCTTCGAAGAAAAACGCGGCGACACATTAAATTTGCTGAACAGTGCTTTCAATGACACGCAGGAGATCTTGCCGGAGATACCGCTGTGGAAGCAACCCGACATTCAGGCGCTCGTCAAAGACTTGGTGAAATATTTGCTCATCGCGGGTGGAATCGGCTTCCTGTTGCTTGGCATCATCAAGCCCGCTTTCAGAAGTGTCTCGGCACAAACCGAGGCACAGAATGAAGCAACTTCTGCTGGGGATGTACTGCTTGCAGACGGTACCCTACAACATGCTACCGGTACGGGAGAGAATGCCACTGGGCAAGAAGTCAATTCTTATGACAGCAACTTGCAACTCGCCAAACAACTGGCCAAGGACGACCCCAAAATCGTGGCCACGGTAGTCAAGGAATGGGTGAATAAAGATGAGTGATATCGGCATCAACAAAAGTGCCATCCTGCTCATGACGTTGGGCGAGGATGAAGCGGCTGAAGTGATGAAATATCTGGAGCCTAAAGAAGTCCAGAAGATCAGCAGCGCGATGGTGGCTTTGAAAAATCTGACCCGCGACGATATCGCCGAAGTGTTCGACGAGTTCCACACACTGGCAGCCGGCAAGACCACCATAGGCATGGACTCCGGCGACTACATTCGCAACATGCTGAACAAGGCGCTGGGCGACGACAAGGCCGCCGGGTTGCTGGACCGTATCCTGCACAACAGCGACACCAGCGGGATCGACAGTCTGAAATGGATGGATGCAACCTCGGTCGCCGACCTGGTCACCAATGAACACCCGCAGATCATCGCCACCATCATGGTCCATCTGGAGCCGGATCAAGCATCCGCCGTGTTGGGTAAACTGCCCGAGCGCGTGCGTAATGACGTGTTGCTGCGTATCGCCACTCTGGACAGTGTGCAGCCGGCTGCGTTGCACGAATTGAACGATGTGCTCACCAAACTTCTGTCAGGCAATGCAATCGGCAAAAAGAGCATTCGCGGCGGGGTGAAGACCGCCGCCGAGATCCTCAATTATCTGGGCAGCACGCAGGAAGCCGTGCTGGAATCGGTGCGTACACACGATGCCGAATTGGCACAGAAAATCACCGATGAGATGTTCGTATTCGAAGACATCCTCGAAGTCGACGACCGGGGCATCCAACTGGTATTGCGCGAAGTGCAGTCCGAATCGCTCATCGTCGCTCTCAAAGGTGCCAGCGAAGAGTTGCGCGAAAAGGTCTTCAAGAATATGTCGCAACGCGCCGCCGAAATGTTGCGCGAAGATCTGGAGTCAAAAGGTCCGGTCAAACTCAGCGAAGTGGAAGCTGAGCAAAAAGAGATCCTCAAAGTGGTAAGGCGCTTGGCGGACGAAGGTCAGATCGTACTGGGCGGCAAAGGAGAGGAAGCTTATGTCTGAATCTCTCACAACTGACTTGGGGTTGGCGCCTGACGCCAACACCAATAAATCTGCCGAACCAAGCCTGCTCAATGATCGTGATATCGCCTCGGGCAAACTCACCGCTTGGCAACGCTGGGAGTTACCCGCGTTCGAAGCAGATCGTGCCCTAGCCAGCGAAGTGTGCCTGCCGACCGCAGGCGAGATCGAGCAGATGCACCAACAGTCGCGTGAAGAAGGTTATCAGGCGGGGTACACAGAGGGACGGCAAAGCGGCTACGCGGAAGGTTTGGCACAGGCAACGCAACAAAACCAACGCTTCTTGACACTGGTTGATTTGCTCGAACAAAAAGTTGACGAGCAAGTTGCCAGTGAGTTGATGGGCTTGTCGCTGGATATCGCGCGGCAGGTGGTACAGCAATCGTTAAAAGTGCGGCCCGACATGTTATTGGGCATGGTGCGCGAAGCCATCGGAAGTTTGCCGGTCTTCAACCAGGCCGCGCATCTCATCCTGAATCCGGAAGATGCCGCACTGGTGCGCGAACGTATCGGCGAGCAACTATCCCACTCCGGCTGGAAGGTATTGGAGGATGCCCGAATGGAACGTGGCGGTGCGCGCCTGGAGACCGCGAACAGCCAGATCGACGCCTCGCTCGAAGCACGCTGGAAACGTGTCACCGCCGCGATGGGGCAAGAAAATTCATGGTTGATACAAGAATGAAAAACGATTTACACGCAGGGGTTTTGCAATGATCCCCCAACATCAACGCTGGCAAGAAGTCCTGCAACAGAATCGCGAGATGGTGACGCAGTGCACACCTTTACTGGTCAGCGGGCGACTGACCAAAGTCACCGGACTGGTGATGGAAGCGGTTGGATTGCGCATGGCCGTCGGCAGCACCTGCCTGATCGAACTACCCAATAATCGCATCGAGGCGGAGGTCGTCGGCTTCGCCGGAGACCGCTTGTTTCTGATGCCCGAGAACGATGTGCACGGGCTGGTTCCCGGTGCGCGCGTGGTGCCTTCCGAATTGCAGCGCACCCCGGCAAAGGTCGGGCAGCCCGTGCACTTCAAACGTCGTACTGCCGATCTGGCGCGCCATCTTCCGGTCGGTGAGCATTTGCTGGGACGCGTACTGGACGGCGCAGGTCGTCCGCTGGATCAGTTGGGGGTATTGCAGGAAAGTCGCAGCGCGCCGTTGCAAAGCCGACCGATCAATCCGCTGGAACGCGCGGCGATCAAAGATGCATTGGATGTCGGTGTGCGCGCCATCAACAGCCTGCTCACCGTGGGACGCGGTCAGCGGATGGGGCTGTTCGCCGGTTCCGGCGTCGGCAAAAGCGTACTGCTCGGCATGATGGCGCGTTACACCAGCGCCGATGTGATCGTGGTCGGACTCATCGGTGAACGCGGCCGCGAAGTAAAAGAATTCATCACCGACATCCTCGGCAAGGAAGGCATGAAACGCTCCGTGGTGGTCGCCGCACCCGCCGACACCAGCCCGCTGATGCGCATGCAGGGTGCGGCTTACGCCACCACCATCGCCGAATATTTTCGCGACCAGGGCAAGAACGTGTTGCTCATCATGGATTCGCTCACACGCTATGCCATGGCGCAACGCGAGATCGCGCTGGCCATCGGCGAACCGCCCGCCACCAAGGGTTATCCGCCCTCGGTATTCGCCAAGTTACCGCAACTGGTCGAGCGCGCGGGTAACGGCGCGGAAGGAGGCGGCTCCATCACCGCGTTCTACACCGTGCTCACCGAAGGCGACGACCAGCAGGATCCCATTGCCGACAGCGCGCGTGCCATTCTCGACGGCCACATCGTGCTGTCGCGCCGCCTGGCCGAGGCCGGACATTATCCGGCGATCGACATCGAAGCCTCGATCAGCCGCGCCATGAATCATCTGGTCAGCGACCAGCATTTTCAGCTGGTACAGAACTTCAAACACCTGTACGCGCACTACCAGCGCAACCATGACCTAATCAGTGTGGGCGCCTATGTGCACGGCAGTGATCCGCTGCTCGACGAAGCGATCCAGTTGCATCCGGCCATGGAAAGTTTCCTCAAACAGGGCATGTACGAATCGGAACCCTTTAGCGCCAGCATGGACCAATTCTCCACACTCTTTAAAAACGAAGGTTGATAGCTGAAAATGATCAAGCCCTTTTCACTGAACCCGCTGGTCAATCTGGCCCATCAAAAGAATGATGCCGCCACGCGCAAACTCGGCCAGCTTAATCAGCAACAACAATCCGCCCAATCCAAACTGGAAACCCTGCAACAGTTTCGCAGGGACTATCAGCTCAAATTCCAGCAGGCCGCGCAAAGCGGGATGGAACCGACCGACCTGCGTAACTTCCAGGACTTCATCAACCGGCTGGACCAGGCTATCCAGCAGCAACAGACCGTGATCGAAAAAGCCAAATCCTCGGTACAAAACGGCCGCCATGACCTGATGGACACCACGCGCAAGATGAAATCATTCGACACGCTGGCGCAGCGCCACGTCGATTCCGAGAAAAAACTGGAAGCAAAAGCCGATCAGCGATTGCAGGACGAACAAACTGGGCGCTTTGCTGCTTTTCGTTCTGGCGAAAAGCAGGAAGATAAATGAGTTTCAGGAGAACAACATGAGCAATCTTCCGATCCTGTCCAACACCGTGCCGGCAAATACCAAGAGCGCCGCACCGGCCAAGAACGCCCCTAACGTGACTGACGAAGTGAGCCCAATTGCCCAGCCGTTCGGCGATGTATTGGCTAGGCAGATCAGCGGAGCAAAGAAGCTTATAGCGATCAACCAAACGGATACAATTCCGGCAGAAACCTTGATTGAAAATGGCTGCGCAGACCCCTCCAAGGCGAGTAACCCGTCCGACCCGGCTGCCGCGTTACCAAATGACATGTTGGCCGCGTTGATGCCGCAACCCGCATTGGCTTTGGTGGTTTCCCAAGTCACCCCGACTGCGCCCACGGTCTTGGGTGAAAGCGAATCGCAGAACGGAACGGGTGCGTCCCTATCCGCAGCGCCCCAATCTGGATTCGGCACCGGTGAAATAACAACCGAGCCGTCATTCGCGAGCAGACAAGCGACTCCAACCAGTACAGAAGCTGACTTTGCCACAGCCCAGGAACAGGCGGCAGACAAGAATGCCGGCAAAGCCCTCAGCGCTAACATCCTGAACGATCCCGTGTCCGTAAAAACACTACAACAACCGGCACTGCCAACCGCATCCGCCTTGCAATCTCTGACAAATCTGAGCCCGGTTGTGACTCAAGGCATGCCGTTTGTCATCAACACACCGCTGAACCAGGCGCGTTGGACAGATGAGTTCAGCCAGAAGATCACTTGGTTGGCCACTGCCAACCAGGAACAACATGCAGAACTGCATCTCAACCCGCCCCAGTTGGGGCCGCTGGATGTCGTGCTCAAAGTGAGCGGGGATCAGGCTAGTGCAATGTTCACCTCATCCCACGCGGCAGTGCGCGAGGCAATCGAGCAATCCATTCCTAAACTCCGCGAATTGCTGGCCGATAACGGGATCATGTTGGGCAGTGCCACGGTCAGTGACCAAGCTCCGCGCGATCAGCGCAGTGACTCGGGATACCCTCGGCAATCCACAGCAAGCGGACGTTTGCCCGAAGTCACGAAAACCGAATCCACCTCACCCGGGTTGGCTCCTGTCAGACGGCATATAGGCGTTGTCGACACTTTTGCCTGACCGTGAAAATAGGGGCTGATTCACCACCTTTTCATCGGATGAGACCAAGTACTAAACGGGATAATCACAATCAATCGAAAGGAAAACAAAATGTCGAAGCCCGCCGCAAAACCCGCCGCTCCAGCCGCCGCCGCGACCGATGCCGCTCCACCCCCCAAAAGTAAAAAGATGCTGATCATTATCATCGCGGTGCTGGTACTGGCCATTGCCGGTGGTGCCGGCTGGTACTTCACCAAAGGCCACGCGCCCGAAGCGGGGCATGTCGAAGAAGCCAAACATGAACCGGCACCGGAACCAAAATTCGTTCCCTTGGGCGAAAAATTCACGGTGAATCTGCAACGCGAGGAAGGTGACCAATATTTGCAGGCCGGGATCACACTGAAAGTACTGGATCCCAAGTTGGAAGAAAAGATCAAAGCCACCATGCCCGAATTACGCAGCAAATTGTTGTTCCTGCTGTCGAGCAAGAAACCTTCCGAATTGGTGAGCGCCGAAGGTAAAAAGGTTCTGGTCGCACAGATCATCGCGGAGGCGGATAGCATCCTCGGTGTAGCCGCCGATCCTTCCCACGCGCCTGTTGCCCCGTCCGTCGTAGCCACGGCGGTACCGACGCCAGTAGCACCTGCCGCTCACGGTGAACCCGCCGCACACGGCGCAACTCCTGGCGATGCCCATGCACCTGTTCAACCCGTGGTCACCTCACCGGTTGCAACAGTATCAGCACCTGTAGCCCCCAAAACAACCGGCGTAGTCGACGTGTTGTTCAGCGACTTCATCATCCAATGATGGCAGATTGAGACCATGAGCGAATTCTTATCCCAGGACGAAGTCGACTCGCTGTTGCGGGGTGTCACGGGAGAGACCGAAGACGCCAAGGAGGAGGAAGTTGCCGGTGGCGTGCGCCCCTATAACATGGCGACGCAGGAGCGCATCGTGCGCGGTCGTATGCCCACGATGGAGATCATCAACGAGCGTTTCGCGCGCCTGTTCCGCATCTCGCTTTACAACTTCATCCATCGCAGCTCGGAAGTGTCGGTCGGCCCGGTGAAGGTGTTGAAGTTCTCCGAATTCATCCGCAATCTGCCCGTGCCGGCCAACATCAATCTGGTCCTGGTCAAACCGTTACGCGGTACCGCATTGTTCATCTTTGATCCCAATTTGGTATTCATGGTGGTGGACTGTTTGTTCGGCGGCGATGGTCGCTTCCATTCACGCGTTGAAGGCCGTGAATTTACCCAGACGGAACACCGCATCATCCAGAAGTTGTTGAGCGTGGTATTCGAGACGTACTCAAAATCCTGGGAGTCGGTGCAGAAACTCGAATTCGAATTCCAACGCTCCGAGGTCAATCCGCAATTCGCCAACATCGCCACCCCGAACGAAGTGGTCGTGGTCACCACCTTCGAAGTCGAATTCAACGGTGTTGGCGGCTCCGTTCACATCTGCATGCCTTACGCGATGATCGAACCGATCAGAGAATTGCTCTACAGCACGATGCAGGGCGACCACGTCATCGCCGACAAACGCTGGCTGCATCTGCTGTCCAAACAAATCCAATCCGCCGATATCGAACTGACCGCCGTGCTGGGCCATGCCGGTGCCACATTGGAACACGTGCTCAAGTTGCGCAACGGCGACATCATTCCGCTCGATGTTCCGGAACACGTCAGTGTCATGGTGGACGGTGTGCCGGTGATGGATTGCAAGTACGGTGTTTCGAACGCCCACTATGCGTTGAAGGTGGAAAAGATGTTGGCCGGTGACCCGGGCGACTCAATGAATGGAGGACAAAATGGCTGAAGAAGAAACTGCACAAATCTCTGCGGACGATTGGGGCGCAGCCATGGCAGAACAAACCGCCGCACCCGAGCAAGCCACGGCACAACCGCACGTGTTCGAGCAGTTGGCCGGTGCGGGCAGCGCCACGGCGCACAACGATCTGGACATGATCCTGGACATCCCGGTGCAACTCACCGTGGAACTCGGCCGCACCAAGATGCCGATCAAGAACTTGCTGCAACTGGCACAGGGTTCCGTGGTTGAGTTGGCGGGGATGGCGGGTGAACCGCTGGACGTTCTGATCAACGGATTCCTTATCGCGCAGGGCGAAGTGGTGGTGGTGAACGACAAGCTGGGTATTCGTCTCACCGACATCATCACGCCGTCGGAGCGACTGCGCCGCATTAACAAATAGCGGATATCCATCATGAGAAATCGTTTTTTTGCTGCTTTCTTCACCGCAGCTTTCTCTTCGCTCGTCTGGGCAGCTGAGACTCCGAGGCAAGCTTTCGCTCCGCCACCCGCAACCGTGACTTCCGGAAGCATTCTGCAAGTGATCCTGAGTTTGTTGCTGGTGTTGGTCGCGGTGGTTCTGGTGGCGTGGGTGCTGAAACGAATCAACTTGCCACAGCAGGGTGCAGGCAGTGTACTCAAAGTCGTCAGCGGAATTGCGGTGGGACAACGCGAACGTGTGGTGCTGGTGGAAGTGAATGACACCTGGCTGGTGGTCGGTGTCGCCCCCGGACAAGTCAACGCACTGCATACCATGCCAAAAGGCGCATTGCCTGCTACGGCATCGAATGTCGCAAGTGGCGACCACAATAAATTCCACAGCTGGTTGAAACAGGTGATGGAGAAACGTGATGCGAACTAGCCGCCTCATTCTGATTGCAATACTGCTCGCGCTCGTCCCCTCCGCACACGCCGCCGAAGCCGGACTGCTGGCGCTAAACAGCACCCCGACTGCGGGCGGCGGGCAGACTTACTCGCTCAGTCTGCAAACGCTGATCCTGATCTCGTCGCTCACTTTTCTGCCCGCTATCCTGCTGATGATGACCGGCTTCACACGCATCATCATCGTGCTGTCGCTATTGCGCTCGGCCATCGGCACCCCTTCTTCACCGCCCAATCAGGTGCTGATCGGGCTGGCGTTGTTCCTGACTTTTTTCGTGATGTCACCGACACTGGACAAAATCTATACCGAGGCTTATCTGCCTTACAGCCAGAACAAGTTGTCGCTGGAGCAGGCCTATGAAAAAGGCAGCGCGCCGCTCAAGACTTTCATGCTGCGCCAGACACGCGAGACCGATCTTGCCTTGTTCGTGCGCATTTCCAACAGCGAAGCGCTGGAAAGCCCCGATCAAGTCCCGTTGCGAATATTGGTGCCGGCTTACGTCACCAGCGAATTGAAGACCGCATTCCAGATCGGCTTCGTCATCTTCATCCCTTTCCTCATCATCGACATGGTGGTGGCCAGCGTGTTGATGTCGATGGGGATGATGATGGTATCGCCCGCCGTCATTTCGTTGCCGTTCAAGATCATGCTGTTCGTGCTGGCGGACGGTTGGAACCTGCTCATCGGTTCCTTGGTGCAGAGCTTCTACACGTGAAAATCCACTGCGCGTGCCGGATCGGGAATTACGCGGTGAATAAATCGAGATCGGGAGTATTCAAATGAATCCGGAAACGGTCATGACCCTGGCGCAACAAGCTGTCGAGCTGACGCTGTTGATATCCGCGCCGATGCTGCTCACCGCGCTGGTGATCGGCCTGGCAGTCAGTATTTTTCAGGCCGCCACACAGATCAACGAGATGACGTTGTCGTTCATTCCAAAATTGATCGGCATATTCGTTGCCCTGATTTTTGCCGGCCACTGGATGATCGGTCTGCTGCTGGATTACATGACACGCCTGTATGGAAGCATCCCTTACCTAGTCGGGTGAAGTGATGATCAGTTTCACCAGCGCACAACTTTCCGCCTGGCTCGCCGCCTTCATTTTTCCGCTGGCACGCATCCTGGCGCTGATCGCCAGTTCGCCTATCTTCGGTAACCGGCAGATTCCGGCGCGCCTCAAGGTCGGATTTGCAGTTTTACTTACGTTCATCATCGCGCCCAACCTCGATATCCCGACCGACATCGACCCCGCATCGGCGCAGGGACTGTTCGTGCTGGTACAACAAATTGTGGCGGGACTGATGATGGGATTCTCGGTACGCCTGATCTTTACGGCGATCGAAATGGCGGGAGACATCGCGGGCATGCAGATGGGACTGGGTTTTGCCAACTTCTATGATCCGCAGAATGCATCGTTCTCGCCGGTGATCGCGCAATTCCTCGGCATCATCGCCGCGCTGGCTTTTCTCTCACTGAATCTGCATCTGGCCATGTTGGCAGCCCTGGCCGACAGCTTCCAATCTTTTCCCATCAGCACCGCGCAACCCTCGGCGGTGGCATTCCGCACCCTGGCGGAATGGGGTGGCAGCATCTTCGCCAATGCACTGCAACTCTGCCTTCCTCTGATTGGTGCACTGCTCATCACCAATCTGGCGCTGGGCATCCTCACCCGCAGTGCGCCGCAGCTCAACATCTTCGCGGTGGGCTTCCCCATCACGCTGGCGGTCGGTTTCGGTGCGCTCATGTTGTTAATGCCATTTTTCGCACCGTTGCTGGATCACTTCACGCGCATGGCAGTGGAAACGGCTGCCCGGATCATGTTGCAACTGGGGGGCCATTAACCCGACTGCCGCCGCACGTGAGGGTGTGATTAAGGTTGCTTCTGTTTGGTCAAGATCTCGATCGTGCCGGAAACCTGAACAGTGATGCGACTGTCGCCCCCGGCGAATTCGGGCGTTGCGACGGTATCGTTGACCGCCAAACGTGCCAACATCGGTTGCGGATATTGATTTCCCGAACTGTTGATATTCAGATGCACGAATTTGTATCCCTCGCCGTTCAACGCGGTGCGCACCGCATCCGCGCGTTTGTCGAACGCATGAATCGCTTCCGTTACCAGTGTGTTCTCGGCTTGTTGGCGCGTGTCCGGCGCCACAGCAAAGGTCACTCCGGACAGCAACATTGCCGATTGCAATTGCGCAATGAGTTCGGAAGCCGCTTTAAAGTCGCGACTCTCAAGACGCAAGCGCGCATTGCCGCGCCAACTTTCCAGGCGATTATTTTTGCCGTACACCGGGTACGTGCTCTGTGCTCCGCTACTGACTTTGACTGCCGGATAATTCGCGGCTTTTTTCAGTGCGGCATGGATTGCCGAATTGATGTGCTGCGCCAACTGCGCGGGGGATTTGTCCTGAAACTCCACACCCAACTGCGCCAGCAGCAGATCATTGGCGATCTCGCGCCCCACTTCGACTTGAAGATCGACACGGTTGTAAGGCTCATTTTCGGCGGATACCGTCAGGGGCAGCAAAACTAAACCGAACAACACCGCATAAAACTTCATGACAACCTCCGATGAACTAAGTTGAGTTTGAATCTTCGCCAACCCGATTTTACGGGAAACCCGGCTTGCCCGAACTCCGCCAGAGCAATAACGCAGGAACGGAATTACCCGGAACATTTCCACGAAGCCTTCAGCAACATCTCGAACCGTTGTGCCGGTTCCGGTATACCAAAAAGGAAGCCCTGGAATTGTGTACACCCATTGGCCAAGAGCATCTGCCTTTGCTCCTGTGTTTCCACGCCTTCGGCAATGACTTCCAGATTCAGGCTTTTTGCCATGGCAATGATGGTGCGCACGATTGCCTTGTCGCTGGCATCCGTGGTGAGATCACGCACGAACGACTGGTCGATCTTGAGTTGGTCGAGCGGCAGCCGTTTGAGATATTGCAGCGAGGAATATCCGGTGCCAAAGTCGTCCAATGAGAACTGGACGCCCGCCTCTTTCAACGCGTTCATCGTGTTGATCGTGGCTTCAACACTCTCCTGCAACAGGCTTTCAGTCAGCTCGAGTTTGAGCAGTTTGGGCTTGATGCGGTACTTCAAGACGGCCACTTGCACTTGGGTTGCAAAATCGTTCTGGCGGAATTGTTGGGCACTGACGTTCACCGACAACACCAGATTACGCGTCAGTTCATCGTGTTCCCATGTTTTGAGTTGGGCACAGGCCATTTCGATCACCCACTGTCCGATGGATTGGATCAATCCGGATTCTTCGGCCAGCGGGATGAATTCAGCGGGTGACAACAAACCCCGTTGCGGATGCCACCAACGGATCAGCGCTTCCGCGCCCACGGGCCGATTCTCTTGATCCACCTGGATCTGGTAATGCAAATGGAACTGGTCTCCTGTAATTGCTTTACGCAAATCTGCTTCCATTGCGGCACGGGAATTGACGCTGGTCTGCATTTTTTGATCGAAGAAACGCAGGGTATTACGACCGGCATTCTTGGCCTGATACATGGCGATGTCGGCTTGTTTAAAAAGCTCATCCGCCCGCTGTTCGTGGGCACTAAAAAGTGTTGCGCCGATACTGGGGGTGTTGCGGTATTCATGCTTGCCTAGCCGGTAGGGCAAATTCAGCGAATTAAGGATTTTCACCCCGACAGATTCAGTCTGGGTTGCCGCCTCGATGGGTTCGGCACAGAGTTCTTCCAGAATCACCACAAACTCGTCCCCGCCGATTCTCGCCACCGTATCTTTCTCACGCACACAAGCCTCAAGGCGATGTCCGACCTGCTGCAGCAACAAGTCGCCCACATCGTGCCCCAGTGTGTCGTTGAGCATTTTAAAGTTGTCCAAATCAATGAACAGCAGCGCGCATATTTTTCTACTCCGCGCACTGGAAACAAAAGCCTGTTGCAACCTTTCCAACAATAACCGGCGGTTGGGTAGCCGGGTAAGCGGGTCGTAAAATGCCAGATGTTTGACCTCGTCAGCTGCTGCTTTACTGAGCGTGATGTCGTTAAAGGTGGCCACGTAATGGGTGACGGTTCCACTTGTATCTTTCACGGCAGTGATCGTGAGATATTCCGGGTAAACCTCCCCGTTCTTGCGCCGGTTCCAAATCTCTCCCTGCCAGGATCCCGTATTGTTTATCGAACGCCACATGACTGAATAAAACTGCTCATCGTGCCTTCCCGACTTGAGCAGCCGTGGATTCTGCCCAACCGCCTCTTCCTGCGCGTAACCGGTAATGCGCGTGAAGGCGGAGTTCACCCGCAAAATCTTTCCGGTTTCATCGGTAACGGTGATGCCTTCCTGAGCCTCGAAGGCGGTGGCAGCAATGCGAAGCTCGGATTCGGCCAACCTGTTCACCGTGATGTCGCGGCTGATTCCAAACAATCCAACCACCCTTCCGGCATGATCCTGCAATGGCCACTTGTTGGTACTGACCCACCCCTTCTCCCCGGCCGCATTGTAGTAAGGATCGATTTTGTTCAATAACGGTTTGCCCTCGCGAAAGATCGGCAATTCCTCCTCGTAGTAAATCTGCGCCGTATCTTTGGGAAATACTTCCAGATCGTGTTTGCCGATCATGTCACGCCAACTCGCGTGTCCCGTAATGTTGGCCAGCGTCTGGCTGCAAAAGCGGAAACGGCTGTTCTTGTCTTTGAAATAAATAAAGTCGCTGGTTTGTTCCAGAAAGTTGACAAAATCACGATTCAATTCAACGATTTTTTCATTGGCTTTTTTATTCGCTGTAATTTCCGACTGGAGTTTGTCGGTCATGTTATTGATGGACAGGGCGAGCTCGCCAAATTCATCCAGGCCTCCGATATTTATTCGGAAATCCAGATTGCCGCCGGCAACAATTTTGGCTCCATCGTGCAACGGCGCGAGGCGTTTGCGGATCAACCTTCCCAGATGCAACGTGCTCAGGATAATGGCGAGCGCCAGAGTGAGCGCAAACAGTCCGATGGTGACGGTCAGGTATTGGTAGGTCTGCTCGACACGCTGCGAGCTGGCTTCCTTCAATGCGCTTGCGGTATCGCGGACGGCGACAGCTTTCAGCAGCAACTGGCTGGAAAGCCGGATATCAAGCTCCTGCAATATGGGGCGATTGGCGGTGGCTGAATTCAATACGCCGGTGTTGTTGACGACACGGTGAAAAATGACCGCCGTGTCTTCAATGTAACGACGTAGCAGCCGCAGTTTTTTGCGGTCTTCCTCGCCTTTAAACTGAACATCGGCACGGTTCAACAGTTGGTCGGAAAGTTCCTTGTTCTTGTCCCACTGTGCCCGCACCCGATCTTCGTGGTAAAGGAAATATCGATCCCTGAATGAAGCACGCTCGAAAAAGTTGGCCAAGATAGCATCCGCCAGAGCATAGTCATTTTTCGCACTTCTGAATTCGACCAGTGACCAATACAACACCGGCACCAACACCACAATGGCAGCCAGCGTAAGGATTGAGATCAGTTTTAGTTGCGTGGCGATACGCATGATGCTTAACGATTCAATCTGACCGCTTCCGGTTTGACCTCCCTCAGACTGTCGGGATGAATGAAGCTCAGATAGTCGGGCATGTCCGTACGCCCGGTCAGCTTGTTCTTGATCGCCCACCGGGTTTCGTCTTCCAGTGTGATCAGGAGTGTTTGATCGAGTACCACGTGGTAATTGAATGCACTCCATACATCCCGGATAAGTTTTGGGTCAATCTTGGTTGCCACCGACATGATGGACTGCGCTTCCACAGGATGTTTTGTCACAAAGTCCTCCGCCTTGATCAAGGCTCGCAACAGGCGTTTGACCGTCTCCGGATTATTAATTACGAAATCCTGACGCGCGGCGATGTTGAATGTTTCGGTATAAATTTCCCGATCGTAAAAGATCGTACCGGCGACTCCTAATTGTTGATTGATCTGCGTCAGCGGATAGTTCCATGTTGAGGCCGCATCGATCTTCTTGGACACGATGGCATCCAGCATCTCCTCGGGTTTCAAGGCGACGGGGCGAATGTCTTGGCGGGAAAAACCATTTGCCGTCAAGAACGAATCCAGAAAAAAATCGGAAGTGGTTCCCGGTGTGAAACCGATGCGCTTCCCCTTCAGATCACTTGGCAATACGATCGCCGCATCTTTTCTCGCCACGATTCCGTTGTTAAGGGTGCTGGCTTCAATGTTGGCAATCACATAAATTTTCTCGCCTTTGAGCACATTGAACATGACCGGCGTTTCCGCGACTGTGGCAAAGTCAGCTTTGCTTTCAACAACCGATTGCAGCGCCGCCTTGCCATACGTGTGCATCAGCGACTGGACCTCAAGCCCTTCCTCGGCAAAATATCCTTTGGCAAGCGCGACATGAACCAGAGTGCATTGCGGCTGATAGGTGTACGCGAAAGTGATTTTTTGCAGCGGCGAAACGGCGGAGTGCTCGGGGTTTTGCGGGGAGGATTTCTGGCATCCGGAAATAATGGAGATCAACAGCAATACAATGAATGTGTTCCGCATGGCGCAACTCCTTTCACAGGTTACGGTCAGTGTACGCTTTCCACACCCTGAAAAAAACCACAGGAATTGTTAGGTATATGTAATTTCTTTACTGTGTTTGTCGTCATGCACCCGATTCGCAACTACCGTTCCAACACTTCAGCAAACACTGGCTTTGCAAAAAGAATTCCCTGTTGGGTAAGATAAAACAGAAGTCTGAATCTGGTCATTTTTTTGAGTTGACATAAATTGTCAGCGGATGGCCGTCAATACGCTCGAACCCGTTGATCTGCTCGATGAGTAATTCGTTCAGGACATGGCCTTTTGACAGCAACAAATTTCCGCCCTGGGTTATCAGGTCACGCGAAAGTGTCATGCCATAAAGCAACTGCCCGGATCGCAGCGCCAGTTCCAAAGTGTTTTCCGCGACGGTACGGACACCGCCCAGCTCTTTTATAAAAGCGGCCACCACCGACGGATCGTAACGTTTGCCATTACCGTCCTGTATGAAGAGCGAGGCTTCCGGAGCTTTCAGAGGTTTGACGAAACTCGTTCCGATCAATGCGGAATCGTAATCTTCGGCCACTGAAAGTATGCGCGAGCCGAGCGGAATGGACAGCCCGGACAAATGATCGGGGTAACCGCTCCCGTCGAACCGTTCACGGTGACTGCGGATCAACTTTGCTGCGCCATGCAGTTGCTCAAGCGCCATCAAAGCCAGCTCGCCTTTGACCGGAAATTTAACCACTTCAGCACGTTCTTCGACACTCAGGCTGCCGAATGGCCTGTCCAGCAACCGGTCGGGCAATCCGATCTTGCCGACATCCAGCAGTAAGCCGCCGATAAAAACATCCTGCACTTCCGCCGCATTCATGCCCATACTTTGCGCAAGTGTGCGTGCCAGATCGGCGACCCGGCGCGAGTGTCCGGATTTGCCCGGGTTGCGCATCTCGATCAGGTTGGAGAACACGCGCACCGACGTGATGAAACTCTTCTTCAGTTTCTCATGGGCGATTTCGAGAAATTGCATGGTCTGGTTCAACTCACTGGTACGCGCCAGCACCTTCTCTTCCAAGTGCGCGTTCAGATCTTTCAATTCCAGATTCTGCTTGTGCGTCAATTCCTCCAGCCGCGCCTTTTCGCGCTCCAGCATTTTTTGCTGCAACGCATGTTTGATGATCAGCGTGATGTCGTTTTCTTCCCAGGGTTTGGATACATAACGGTAGATCTGCCCTTTGTTGATGGCATCGATGGTCGCGCCGATCTCGGCGTATCCCGTCAACAAAATACGCACCGTGTCCGGCCACTGTTCACGCACCTTTTCCAGGAACTGCGCGCCGTTCATCTCCGGCATACGCATATCGGAAATCACCAGATCGACAGTCTCGTGTTGCATGATCTCCAATCCCTGCGCACCGCTTTCAGCCGTGAAGATGCGATATCCCAGCGGGCGGAACAGGCGTTTCAGGGAAGACAGGATGTTCGACTCATCATCGACGAACAGGATCGTTGCCGGTGTCGCCTCGACTTCTGAATTATTTTGATCGGACATGTTTGCCTCTGTTCATTGGCTAGTGGTTTAATTCTCCAAACGATCCGCTATAGGTCGGGATTGTGCGTGTGCTGTTGGCGCTTTAGCCCCTTACAGCCACGGCCTATTCCTTGCGGGTACATGCCGACCTGCACATCATGCTGTCACTACCTGCGGCTGTTTGACCGGCAGCCACACCCGAAACGTTGTTCCCTTGCCGACTTCGCTGCGCACCTCGATACGGCCAT